>CAZMUK010000105.1:0-8810 GCA_964569415.1 uncultured Luteolibacter sp.
GGCAGCGTCAAGCCGGGCAATGCCGCCGAGTTGATGGCCTGTCCGGACATCGACGGAGCCTTGGTGGGTGGCGCCTCTCTGGAGGCGCAGGGTTTCCTCGACATCGTGCGCAACGGTTGCGGAACCGGACAAGGCTGATACGGCGATGGGACGACGGCTGCTGCTTGCGATCGCGTTCGGGTGCTGCGCTGGTGCGGCCCTCGCCGACCATCTCGTGGTTACCGGCGGCCCGGCCCTGCGGAAATGGGAGAACCTGCGAGTGGCACAGGACCAGCACGATCGCTGGTGGGCGAATTTCGTTCGCGCGTCCACGCTGCGCATGGACCAGATCCGCGCCGAGCACGGGGCTTCCGCCCACATCGTATGGATGGTGTTCCGGCCCGGATACGAGAAGCGGGGCAGGGAAGACCGCAAGCCTTACACCTCCTGGATTGCCGAAGTGGCCGCCAAGCGGCGAGCGAGCCTGCTGTGGTTCGACAGCGGCAACAGCTTCGTGCGCTTGATGAACTCCCGCCCGCGGCATTCGGTGCGGACCTTTGATTTCTTCGGGCACTCCAACAAGCATGCCTTCATGTTCGACTACGGCAGCGATGTGATGGCTGCCTCCTCCGCGTGGTTGCATCAGGACGAGATCGGACGCATCCACCGCGGCGTGTTTGCCCGTGGTGCGGAATGCAAGAGCTGGGGCTGCCACACCGGGGAAAGCATGAGCAAGGTCTGGCGCAAGCAGCTCGGCGTGCCGCTGATCGGCGCGCGCGGGCCCACCGACTACCGGGTGCTCAGCCAGAGCCGTCTTCCGGTGGTCAAGGGGGTGTGGTCGCGCTGAGGGGGCGCTGGATCCGCATCCGGCCCGGTTTCGCCGCTCGCATCTTGCCAAAGCGCGGTCGGCGGGCTTGGATGTCCCTACCGACAGGGCAGAGACACTTCCGACCATGACCTTCGCCGAACTTCACCAACTCCACTCCCTTCCGCTTTTCGACCTCATCGGCAAGGCCCGCGAGGTGCATCAACGCCACTGGCCGGACGGCAAGGTCCAGCTTTGCACCCTGCTCTCGATCAAGACCGGCGGTTGCTCCGAGGATTGTTCGTATTGCGCCCAGGCGGCGCGCTACAAGACCGAGATCGATTCCCATGCGCTGATGGAGCGCGAGGAGGTGATGCGTCATGCCCGTGCCGCAAGGGCGGGAGGCTCAACCCGCTTCTGCATGGGAGCGGCCTGGCGCGGTGTGCGCGGAGGCACCGAGCGGTTTGAAAAAGTGGTCGATATCGTGCGCGAGGTGTCCTCCCTCGGCATGGAGGTCTGCGTCACGCTCGGCGAACTCGGGCCCGACGAGGCAAAGCGCCTGCGCGACGCCGGTCTCACCGCCTACAACCACAATCTCGACACTTCTCCCGAGCATTACCCGAACATCGTCAGCACCCATACCTACGAAGACCGCCTGCGCACGATCCGCAATGTGCAGGATGCGGGCATCTCGGTGTGTTGCGGCGGGATTCTCGGTCTCGGGGAAACCATCGCCGACCGTCTTCGCCTGCTGGAGGTGATTTCCGGTTTCAACCCGCAACCCGAGAGCGTCCCGATCAATTCGCTGATGCCGATGCCCGGCACGCCGCTCGCGGGGAATCCGCAGGTGGACCCCTTTGATCTGGTGCGGATGATCGCCTGCGCCCGCATTGCGGTCCCCGGGGCAAAGGTGCGGCTTTCCGCCGGACGCACGCGCTTGTCGGACGAGGTCCAGGCCTTGTGCTTCCTCGCCGGCGCCAACTCGATTTTCTACGGGGAAAAACTCCTCACCGCGGGCAATCCGGAGATGGAAAAGGACCGCGCGCTCTTGGCGAAACTGGGGTTGGAAGTGCTCGAGCCCGATCTCTCGCTCTCGGCGCCCGATGCGGATCCGCGGCTGCCGGCCTGCCCGGAACGGAGCGGATGCTGCGCCGTGCCCGCGACAACGGAAACACCGGCGGCGGGTTGCTGCTGAGCGAAAGGCGGGCTCTCCCGCCCGCTCCCGATGGCGGGGATGCGAAAATGTCTGCTCGACAGCCGGGTACAGCGGCCCGAGGGTGCGGTCTTTCCCACCGAAGCCATGAAGTCACTCTTCCTCACCGGCGCCTTGGCGCTTTCCCTCGCCCCCGCGTCGTTCGGGAATGAATCCAAGGCCGCTCCATCCGCCGCCGATGCCGCCGATGCCGCGACGGCCGTCACTCCCGCGGCCCAGGTCGCGCCAGCCGCTCCGATGGATCCCGCGGCCTTGCGCAGCGATTCCTCCTACGCGCTCGGCTTCCGGACCGGGCGGGATTTCGGCGAGCAGTTCGGAAGGTTCGGCCTTCAGGCGGACGACATCGACGGCGATTCCTTCGTGAAAGCATTCTTCGACGGACTGAAGGGAGGCGAGCCGGCAACCGACCAAGCGAAACTGCAAGCGGCAATGGAGGCGTTCGGGAAGTTGCTGGAATCCCGGGAAAAGGAACTCGCCGCGGCGAATCTCGAGAAGGGCGCGCGGTTTCTTGCCGAAAACGGAAAGCTTGAAGGGGTGGTGACCACCCGGAGCGGATTGCAGTACCGGATTCTCGAAAAGGGCGGCGCGAAAACCTATGCGAGCATTGTCGGGGACAAGAAGACCGAGAAGGTGTTCCTCGTGAATTACCGCGGCACGCTCATCGACGGCACCGAGTTCGATGCCTCGACTCCCGGCCAGCCGGTGCCGATGACTCTGCAGGTGGTGCCGGGTTTCCGCGAGGCGCTCACCACCATGCCGGTGGGTGCGAAGTGGAAGTTGTTCCTTCCCGCCGCGCTCGGCTACGGAGGGGACCGGCGCAGCGCGGAGATCAGCCCCAACAGCGTGCTGATTTTCGAGTTGGAACTCGTATCGATCGACGATGCTCCCGCGGAGGAACCCGGCGCGTTCCCGTTTCCGATTCCCGCGGGTCCCGGTGCGGAAGGCGGTCGCTGAGCAATACCGCTCAGGCTCCGGCCTGCTTGGCCTCGAACTCGGCTTTCGCCGTTTTGCGGCACTCTGCCACGAAGTGGTTGCATGCCTCGCGGCAGAGCAGGGGAATCGCCTGGTGCGCGGGCGCGCCCGATGGGATCCCGTCGTAGCGGCTCGCCTCGCTGTCCTCCAGCGGGGTATCGTCGGCGATCCTCCACAAGATGCGCCGCGCGCACTGGTGGGCGGGCCCGCAGACCGATTGCACGAGACGCTGCGCGCCTTCATCGCTGATGCTCCGCGCGAAGCGGTACATGCCGGTCTGGCGGTTGAGCTTGTCGCGCAGGTTCTCGACCGCGAGCCGGCCCCCGCGCCGCGCGATTTCAAGACCCACGGATGCCGGATAAAAATGATCGAGCGCCTCGCGCAGCGCGGATGCGTCAGCAAGCGCCATCACCCAGCCGCGCCGCAGGTTGACCTGCGCCTTGACGAAGCGGTACTCGCCCGACTCCGCATAGGTGGAGATGTCGCGCGCGGCGGAGGGTCCTTCGTGAACTTCCAGACCGCCGAAGTTTTCCGCTTCCGCCAGGGCGGCATCGAGATGGTGGCAGAGCAGGTAGGCGTACCCGCCGCTTTCGGGCAGGATGGCGATTTCGCCAATGTGGCCGACCCCGCCGCGGACGAGGGATGCGAGTTCGGTGGCGAGACTCATGACGGGAAGGGGAGGGGAGTTCAGCGGACGAGCGGTGCCGTTTCTCCCCGGTGCAGGCGGTCGAAATCAGCCACTTGGTCGAGGATCACATCGGCGATCAACCGTTCGGTGCCGATCGCGGAACTGTAGTACAGGGTCTTGCCGCGCAGGGAGTGCGGATTGTGGCGGAACACATCGCGCTGGCTCGCCGCCGGGCCGGTCTCGGCCTCAATGCCGAGCAGCACCGGGATGTCCTGGTAGGAGTGCAGCCCGTCGCTGATGAAGAAGGGAACCACCACGACAAACGGAGTGGCCGCAAGCTTGTCCCAGTCGGCGATGAACGGCTGCTCCTCCATGTAGGCGTCGGTCACCGCGGCGTATCCCGCACCGGAGGCCGCGATCAGGTCCACCTGGTCGCGGATTGCCTTGGTCGAGTTCTGGTTGAGACCGGTACCGTGGCCGGTGATGATCAGGGTGGTCTGCTCCGGCGGCACACCGGGGGCAACCTCGCGCGCGCGGCGCAGGAGCAGCCCGGTCATCGACGGATGCACGCCGACCGGCAGGCAGTAATGAAGCGTGCGGCGGCCGATGACCGTGGTGGGCCCGGTGATGCCGAGTTCGCGCGGGATGATCTCCTGGGTGAAGTACCCTTCGCTGATGAAATCAGGCACGACATAGATCTCGTCGCTGTCGATCATGTAAAGCGCCTCGCGCATCGAGGGTTCCTCCTTCCAGAAACAGCAATGCACCTCGGCGAAGATGCCGCGCGAGCGGATCTCGTCGGCGTGATCGAAGTAGGGCGTCGACGAGTCCGGATTCTCGGTGGAGCCGTGGCCTACGATCAGCAGGGCGCTGTGCGTTTTCGGGGCGGCGGGCATGGCGGAACACTGGCGAGGGAGCGGGGGAATGCAAGCTCCGGAGCAGGGAAATCCCCGCGCGCGGCGGGTGCGGACGGCGGCGGAATGTTCCCGTTGCGGTTTTGTTCAGACGGTGAACCAAGGGGAGGGCTCCTCCTGGGCGGCGCAGTGCAACTCGGGCGTGTGCTCGCCAAGCCGCGTGCGCATCGCCGCCAGCGCGGCCTCCGCGTTGTTGCAGTCGGAACTGAGGTGGCCGAGCACGATCCGCGCAAGGCCGGGATGCAGGACGCGCGCCGCGAGATCGGCGGCTTGCCCGTTGGAGAGGTGACCGTGGCGCGAGCTGATCCGCTGCTTCAATGCCCAAGGGCGCTTGGCATCGGCATCGAGGAGGGCCTCGTCGTAGTTCGACTCGACGAAGAGTGCATGGAGATCCGCGAGATGTTTGGTCATCACCTCGGTGACATTTCCCGAATCGAGCACCAGCCCGAGCCTGCGTTCACCAACGGAGCAAAATGCGAATCCCACCGGATCGGCCGCATCGTGATGGACCGGGAAGCTGTTGACGGCAATGCCGCCGATGCGGAAGGCTTGGCCGGCCTCGAACTCCGTCCAAGTGGCGTCGGCGGCACCGGCGTTTGCCACCATCCGCCGGGTGTGCGGGGTGGCGTACACCGGAAGGGAACTCCCGCTGCAGAGGACGGAAAGTCCGCGGGTGTGGTCCTTGTGCTCGTGGGTGAGAAGCACCCCGCTCAAGGATGCCGCCTCCACCCCGAGGCTCTTGAGCCGGGTTCGGAGTTGCCGCGCGCTGAAACCGGCATCGACCAACAAGCGGGTGTCCGCGGACTCGACGACGACCGAGTTCCCCTTGCTCCCGCTTCCCAGTACCGCAAAGCGCATCACGACCGCGGAGGTTGGGCGACGAGTCTCCGCAGGGCAAGCCGGCACTGCGGCGGAATGCGGCGCACGGGTGGTTTCCGGGCGGGATTCGTCATAAGGATCGCGGGGAAGTCCCACGAAGGAGCTGCCCGGGCTCTTCGGAAAGAAAGGTCGATCCGTCTCCCGCGGGCTGGCGCCGCGGGCTCAGGCCAGCGCCCGCCACACTGCGGCCACCACCGAGCAGAGGGCAAATCCGATCGCCAGCGGCAGCGCGGCGGCAAGGGCAGTCCACTTCCAGCTGCCGGTCTCCTTGTGGATGGTGTAGAGGGTGGTGGAGCAGGGATTGTGGCACAGGCTGAAGAGCATCAGGGATACCGCGGTGAGGGTGGTCCATCCGTCGGCGGCGAGGATGGAGCGGACGCTTTCCGCCTCCGCCTCGAACATCACCCCGGCACCCGCGCCGCCGGTGGATCCGGTGACCAGCACGGTGAGCATGAGGATCGTGGGAACGACGATCTCGTTGGCGGGGATCGCCACGATGTATGCGAGCAGAACCACGCCGGTGAGACCCATGGTCCAGGCGAGTGGTTCGCTGGCGCGGACAAACCAATGCGCGAAACTTGCATCGCCCACCGGCACATTCGCGCAGAGCCAGATGGCGGCACCGGCGGGCATCGCGAACACCACGGCTCGCCACAGGACCACCAGCGTGCGGTCGATGATGGACGAGTAGAGCGTCCTCCAGAGGTCGGGCGGGCGATAGGGCGGAAGTTCGAGACTGAAGGAGGTGGCCTCGCCGCGCAATATGGTCCGCGACAGCAACCAGGAACTGAGCAGGGCGAAGCCGAAGCCGAGCAAGGCCACCACCAGTACCGAAAAAGCCGCGACGGTGCCTCCCCAACCGGGTGGCGCGAGCGTGCCGAGGAAGACGGACGCCATCAGGATCTGCGTGGGCCAGCGGCCGTTGCAGAGGGAGAAGTTGTTGGTGAGGATGGCGATGAGCCGTTCGCGCGGGGAATCGATGATGCGGGTGGCCACCACGCCCGCCGCATTGCAGCCGAGCCCCATGGCCATCGTCAGCGCCTGCTTGCCGTGGGCCCCGGCCTTCTGAAACACCCGGTCGAGATTGAACGCGACGCGCGGCAGATAACCGAAGTCCTCGAGCAGCGTGAAGCAGGGAAAGAAGATCGCCATCGGAGGCAGCATGACGCTGATGACCCACGCGGTGGAGAGGTACATGCCGTCGACCAGCAGACCCTTGAGCCAGGCCGGCGCACCCATCGAGGTGAAGAGGCCGGAGAGGGCGGCGTGCCCCTGATCGACCAGCAGCTTGGCGAGCATCGACGAGGGGACGTTCGCGCCGACGATGGTAAGCCAGAGGATGATCCCGAGAACGGCGGTCATCAGTGGAAAGGATGTCCAGGGGTTGGTGAGGATGCGGTCGAGCCTGCGCTGCCACACGGGCCGCTCGGCCGGACCTTCGCGGATCACCGCCTGTCCGGCGATCCTGCCCGCCTCGCCGTGGATGGACTCGGCGATGCGGTCGTGCAGGTCCGGCGGCAGACGCCAGCGCAGCGCATCGGCCTCACGCAAAATGTCCTCGGCGGATTTCATGGGAGATGCTCGGCGGAAGGGTTCACGAGATGGTTCCGATTTCCCCGCTGCGCACGGCGGCGATGATTTCCCGGTCGCCCTCCAGCAGACGCAGCGCGATCCAGCGCGGTTGCGCAAGGCCGGGAAAGGCGGAGGCGACATCCCGCTCAAGGCGGTCGAGCGCCTCGCCGAGGCCGGGCACCTTGATCGGCAGACGACGCGGACGCGGTGACTGCCCGCCCGCGGCCATCAGGTCGATCTCCTTGAGCAACTCGGCAATGCCTTCGCCGGAACGCGCGGCGCAAGGCACCACCGGAATGCCGAGTTCGCGGGCCAGGTTGCGGGTGTCGATCTCGATCCGGTGGGCGCGCGCCTCGTCCATCAGGTTGAGGCAGAGCACCGCACGGCGCGTGATCTGCAGGACCTGCAGCACGAGGTTGAGGTTGCGCTCGAGGCAGGTGGCGTCGGCCACGAGCACCGTCACATCCGGTTTTCCAAAGAGCAGGAAGGAGCGCGCCACCTCCTCGTCGGGCGATGCGGAAAGCAGGGAATAGGTGCCGGGAAGGTCGACGATACGATAGCGCCGATCTTCATAGGAAAAGGCACCCTCGGCGCGGCTGATGGTTTTGCCCGGCCAGTTGCCCGTATGCATCCGCAAGCCGGTGAGCGCGTTGAAGACGGTGGTTTTCCCGGTGTTCGGATTTCCGGCGAGCGCCACGATGCTGTCGCTTGTTCCGACATCGAGGCCGAGCTTCCGCAGACGGCCGAGCCGCGAGGGACAACTCCGGCAGGCATCACCGGGGATGTGGGCCGAGGGGTTCACGATTCTTGTGCGGGGGAGCGGGTGATCAAAATGCGATCCGCCTGGGTATCGCGCAGGGCGATCAAGGCCCCGCGGACCTGATAACTGCGCGGAGAACCGAAGGGACTCGCAAACTCAAACGCGATGCGCGTTCCGGGGACGATCCCGAGATCCAGCAAGCGCTTGCGCTCCGCGCCCTTGCACGCGGGCGACAGGGAGTGGACGAACGCAAACTCTCCGGGAGCGAGCGCCGACAAGCGGCGCACATCGGGCGGAGCCTCCTCCGGCGATCGCAACTCGGCGAGATGGATCAAGCCGGCCAAGGGCGCGGCAATCCGGATGCGCTTGCCCTCGCAAGAACATTCCACCGACCCATCGGCAAGGTGCCGCGGATCCCGGATCGGCGATCCGGCCGCCAGTCCGAGCGACTCGATGCGCCGGTACAGGGCTTCCGGCTCATCCTCGATGTGCGCGATCACCCCGGCATGACCGTCCGGCCAGGAGGCAAGCGACGGGAAATCCATCTGCGGCAAATGCCCCTCACGGGTCGGAATCGGATCCCCGTGCGGATCGAAACGCGGATTGTTCAGACGATCCGCCAAGGCGTCCACCTGCTCCCTCCCCAACGCATGCTCGGCACGGTGCGCCGCCCGATGCCAGTGCCGCGACGGCATCGCCGTCTCCCGCGACAACCAAGTCTCGTACAAACGATGCGTCCGAACCACCTGCAAGGCATACTGCCTCCCCTCCGCCGACAAATGATGATGATCGCCGTCCGCCACCGCCAAGCCCCGCGCCCGCAAATCCCCCAGCAACTCCGCCGCCCCCTTGCGCGACCTCCCCAACGCTCCCGCCAAGCTCTCCATCGTCGCCCCGCGGCCCGACTCGTCGGAATCAAGCAAATGCTTTAGAGCATCCTCGATCCGGACCCTCTCCCCTCGCTCCCGCCTGTCCCGAAACCACTTCATGGTTATGCCGGGGGAAAATAAATTATCCCCGGCTAACATCAAGGGGAAAAGGGGGGGGTGCTGAAATGCTGAAATGCTGGAACGCTGAAATGCCGAAAT
>CAZMUK010000106.1:0-8474 GCA_964569415.1 uncultured Luteolibacter sp.
GCTTTCCTGTCGTGCGGCAAGTTCAGGGAAGATGCCGCCCATCTCGCGCACGAGGGCCGGCACGAGGGCTGCGAAGAAGGGTTTCTCGCCGGAGAATCCCAACTGCCGTCCGTAGCGCACCGCGCGGCGCAGGATCCGCCGCAGCACATAGTTTCTTCCGGTATTGCCCGGCAGGATGCCGTCGGCAATCGAGAACGAGAGCGTGCGAAGGTGGTCGGCGATGACGCGGAAGGCAATGGCGTCCTTCATCTCCTCGGCGAACGCGCCGCGGTCCGCGCCCGGCGGCGGGTAGATGTCGCGGTAGGTTTTCCCGCTCAGTTGTGCGAGTGTTTCAAACAGCGGGCGGAACACATCGGTCGCGTAATTCGAGGGGCGTTGGGAAAAATCCTTGAAGCCCTTGGTGCCTTGGATGATCGAGCAGACCCGTTCGAAGCCCATGCCGGTGTCGACATGTCTCGCCGGGAGTCCGCGGAACGAACCGTCGGCCTCCGCGTTGTATTGGATGAAGACCAGGTTCCAGATCTCGATGCAGAGGTCGGAGTCGTTGTTGACCAAGCTGCCGCGGGAGTCGCCCGCCGGGGTGAGGTCCACATGAAGTTCCGAGCAGGGGCCGCAGGGGCCGGTTTCCCCCATCATCCAGAAATTGTCCTTCACGCCGCCGTTGACGATGTGGATCGCCGGATCGCAGCCCGCCGCACGGAACAATTCCGCCCAGAGGTCCCAGGCCTCCTGGTCGAATTCCCCCGGATCGCCGGGGCCGGGCGCGTAGACCGATGCGTAGAGCCGATTGGCGGGCAGGCCCCAGCGGCCGACTACCAGTTCCCATGCCCAGCGGATCGCCTCCTTCTTGAAGTAATCGCCGAAGGACCAGGTCGTTGTGCTTGCCGCCCGCGCGGAGGCATTTCTGGGTGTCGGCCGCGCGGGGCGGGTCGTAGGGGGCCTTTTCCACCCCGAGGAAATAGGGGACAAAGGGGTTCATCCCCGCGTTGGTGAACAGCAGGCCCGGCGACTGCGGCAGCAAGGGAGCGGAGGGCACGATGCTGTGCCGGTTGCCGCGGAAAAATCCGAGAAAGGATTCCCGGATCTCCGCTGCGGTCATGATCGGTTGCTTCTGCACGGGGCCGGAGGATGGCCGGGCGATGCGGAAAGTAAAGCACGGCCCCCGCCGTATCCGCGGACGCGGGCCCGTTCCTGCGGTCGTCGTCCTGGTTTCGGGGCTTGGAAATCCGGCGAATGGCCGCATAGTGCGGGGCGCGGCATCGTTTGTCTCCGTCATGAACCCCTCCCTCCGACGCCTCCTGTCGCTCGCCGCGGTTTTCGCGGTCGCTTTCTCCGCGGTATCCCTGATGCGGCGCTGTGCATCGGGCAGTCGCGGCAATCCGGAGGCCTTCCGGCCTGAGACCTTCACCCTTCCCGAACACGCGCCGCTGGATTCCTCGGATGTCGGGCTGCTCTCCCGGCTCAATCAAGAGTACGCGAAACTCACCGGCGCTGTGGTCCCCTCGGTGGTGAGCATCAACACCGCCGGCGTGCGCACCCAGCGGCTCTACGACCTGTGGGGAAACACCCGGCTGCGGCGCTTCCCCACCCAAGGACAGGGCTCGGGAGTGATCGTAAGCGAGGAGGGCCATGTGGTCACCAACCATCATGTGATTGCCGACCAACAGGAGATCCGCGTCGCCCTGCACGGAGGGGTCTCACATCCCGCGCGGCTCATCGGGCAGGATCCGCTGCTCGACATCGCGGTGTTGAAAATCGACGCGAAGGGACCCTTTCCCAGCCTCAAGCTCGGCGACTCGTCGAAAGTGGAGGTGGGACAGATCGTGTTCGCGATCGGCAATCCCTTCGGCCTCGGCGAGACGGTCACCCAAGGGATCATTTCGGCCAAGGAACGGTCGTTGTCGGACAACCAGCGCGACCTGTTCCAGACAGATGCCGCGATCAATCCCGGCAACTCGGGCGGACCGCTGGTGAACATCACCGGAGAGATCATCGGCATCAATGTCGCGATCTTTTCGCCCGATCGCCAGAACCCGGGGTTTCAAGGGGTGGGGTTCTCGATTCCCTCGAACGATGTGAGGGACGCGTTGCGGCAGATTCTGGAGCGGGGTCGACCGATGCGCGGATTTCTGGGGGTGCAGATGTTCGATCTCGACGAACAGATCCGCGCGTCCATCGGATATGGCGGGGAATCCGGCGTGTTGGTGATGCGGGCGGTGCCCGGCTCCCCGGCGGAGGCCGCCGGCGTGAAGTCCGGGGATGTGTTGCTGCGCTTCGACGGCAGGGAACTCTCCTCCGCCTCGCAATTGCTCTCGTTGGTGCAGTCGGCGCGGATCGACGCGAAGGTGAAACTGACGCTCTGGCGCAGAGGCGAGGTGATCGAGCTCGAGGCCATCATCAAGGAAACCGGCGATGTTCCGTTGTCTCCGGGACTGCCCCCGGAGGAACCCGGCACGGGGCCGGATCCGGTCATCGGGGCGGTGGGCATCGAGGTGCGGGATTTGTCGGTGCGCGAGCGGATGCAGGGCTTCCGCGGGGCGCTGGTCACCGCGGTGGCCGCGCAAGGTCTCGCGGCCGGCGGCATCCGCCAAGGCGACCTCGTGCAAATGGTCGACAGCGGGGGCGTGCAGGGATCCGCCGATTTCTACCGCTTGCTCTCCGCGTCGATCGTGGCGCGCGACACCCGGCTCATCATCGTCAGGGACAACCGCCGCATGACCGTGGTGCTTCCCTCGCTGGCCCGCGTCCGTTGAAGCCGCGGCGATCGCGTCTTGTAAAAACTTATAATATTTTATAATATGAAATATCCCCGCGCCTCCCGGTGGTTTCTGGTGCTTTCCGCGCTGCTTGCGGCATCTGCCGCCATCCACCTTTACCTCAAGATGAGACCTCAGCACGGCACCGTGCCACCCCTGTCGCCCTCCGCTGCGGAGGGGCCGCGGGAGCCGGCACCACCCATCGCGCCCGATCTGCCCGGGGATGCCGGCGGGACGGCGATGGAAGCGGGAAGCCCCGGGAGCCCGGGCGAACTGGCGGGACGCATCGCCGGGGCCTTGCACGCCGGCGACCTGCGGTCCCTCGCGCGGATCGCGGGGGAGGGGACGATGGACGATGCCACCGCCGCGCGTCTCGCCGCACTGATCGCGGGCGCATCGCCTGGCCGCAAGGCACCCCGGCTTCGCGAGGTGGGCGAACTCGAACTCGGCAAGCGGGTCCGCTGGGCGATCGAGCCCGGATCGGAGGAGGACAAGATGCCCGCGGTTCTCCTCGACCTCACCATGCGCGATGGCAAGTGGGAGGTCGATGCCATCACGCTCGGCCCTGCCGCGGGCGAGGCACCGCGCGAGGGGGCCGATCCGCTGCAGGTGGCGGATGCGTTCTTGCAGGCGGTGCGCGGGCAGCGATTCGGAGATGCGCGGGCCTTGGCCGATCCTTCGAAGGTCTCCGATGTGAAGATCGCCGGCTTGTGCATCCTGTTCGAGGAAGGCGCCTACCGCTTGCGGGCGGAGAAGCCGCTGCGCACCATCTTCGAGCGGGTGGATACGGTCGGCTACCTCGCTGCGGTCGAGTCGCCCGATGCGTCTCAGGGCGCACGCTTCTCGCTCACCTTGCGGCGCAAGGATGCCGCAGCCGCCTGGAGGGTGGGCGAACTCAACCTCGATGACCTCCTCGCCGATCACGCGCGACGGTTGGGCGGGGGAGACATCCATTACTCGCCGCTCGTGCGCAACCCTTCCGGGGGCGACATGATCGCGTTGTATTTCGGATTCGATGACGCGCTCGTCAGCCCCCGTTCGGAGCGTCAACTTGCGATTGTCGCCGCGGTGCTGCGGGCCGATCCCTCGCGCCGCCTGCGGCTCAGCGGCCATGCCGACGCGATGGGAGCCGAGCCCTACAATCGCGGGCTTTCCATGCGCCGTGCCGAGGCGGTGCGCGATTTCCTCATCGCCAGCGGGGTGGAGGCCGACCGCATCCTCATCGATGCCAAGGGCTCGAGCCAGCCGCGCCTTCCGAATGTCACGGAAGCAGGCACCGACAATCCCGCCGGACGGCGGGTGAACCGCCGCGCGGAGATTTTCCTCGATTTCTGATCAGCCGCCGGTGCGCGGCGCACGCGGCTTTTTCGCCGGTGGTGTCACATCGCGCATCGCTCCTCCGCGGCCCTCGCGCTGCATGCGCTGCACTTCCGCCTGGCGCTCGACCATGCGTTCCATCCACGACTTGCCCGCGCCCTTCACCGGCTTGAGTTCGGGCTCGGGCACCTTGCTCATCAGCCAGGTCTGGCCGATCGAGAAAATGTTCTGGGTGGTCCAGTAGAGCGCGAGCGCGGAAGCGAAGTTGTAGCAGAAGAAGAAGAACACGAAGGGCATCAGCATGATGATGCGCTGCTGCATCTTGTCGCCGGTGGACGGAGTCATGCGGATCTGCAGGAAACTCGTGATGGCCATCACCACCGGCAGCAGGTTGAGGGGGATGCCCGCGAAATGGCCGAGCGTATCGGGCTGCGAGAGGTCGTCCACCCACAGGAAGCCCTTGCCGCGGAGTTCCACCGCGTACTGCAGCATCCGGTAGAAACCGAAGAAAATCGGAATCTGGATGAGCATCGGCAGGCATCCGCCCAGCGGGTTGATCCCGTACTTGCGGTAGAGCCCCATCATCTCGGTGTTGAGGCGGTTGGGGTCGTCGGGGTATTTCTCGCGCAGCTTGTCCATCTCCGGCTTGAGCTTGGCCATCCGCTTCATCGTGTGCGTCGATTTCGCGTGCAGCGGCCAGATGGCGAAGCGGACGGTGATGGTGAGCAGGATGATGGCGAGGCCCCACGACCAGTTGCGAGCCACGCCGTCGAGAAGGTTGTGGTAGGTGTTGAGCAACCAGTTGAGCGGCCGCGAGACGAACCAGAACCAGCCGTACTGCATCACATCGCCCCAGCCCTCGCCCCAATGGGCGTCCATCTTGCGCAGCAGTTGATTGTGCTTGGGCCCGATGAACAAGCGGTATCCGGTTTCACGGGACTCGCCGGGCGCGATGTCGGCCCCCGGCAGCGTGAGCCCCGCGCGCACCGAGGTCACCGGTTTGGCGGTTCCCTGGAGGGTCACCTGTTTTGAAGTGCCCCACATCGATGCGGGGTAGGGCGCCGCGGGACGCAGCACGGTGGCGAAGAACTGGTTGGTCACGCCCGCGTAGTCGACACTCCGTTCCTTGCCGCGGATCATCGACTTGGCACTCGAGAACCATCCTCCCTTGAATTTTCCGGAATCGGTGAAATCCATCTCTCCGCCGTCGCGATGGAAGAATCCGGTCTGCTGCGGCCACTCGTCGGGATAGAGCGGGGCGGCTTCGCCGAGGTAGAGGCTCCACGGGGAAACCGGCAGCGGCGCGGCGGTGGCGTTGGAGAGGGTCACCTTCACATCGAGCAGGTAGGGCGCGCCCGGATCCTTGCTCTCGATGAGCGAGAACGACTTGCGCAGCTTGAGGCCCTGCGGCAGCTCGGCGACATAAGTGATGCGTTTGCCGGGGACTTGCTCTTCGACTGCGTGTGGAAGGTTCTGCAGGGTACCGTCCAGCGCGGCGAGCGCCAGCACCGGCGCGCCGCCGAAGCGGTTGGCTCGCACCCGTTCGCTGCGGCTGCCGACCGCGAACTCTTCCTTGAAATCAGCGAACTTCAATCCGCCGCCGATGTTGGTGAAGGTGTATTCGATGCAGTCGTTGCCCATCACGAACAACTCTTCTTCGGCGGGAGGCGGCGGTGTTTCAACGCTGAGTCCGGCGGCGGGCGTGCGTGCGGGGGCCGTGTCCGCGGCTGCGGTCCGCGCCTGCACGGCTTGCTCGCGCTTGCGTTGGTCGAGTTCGTGCTGACGCTGCTTTCCGGCGAATTGCAGGTGCGCCACCAACAGGCCGCCGCACAGGGCGAGAACTATCCAGGTCTTGCGATCGTACATGGTTTTGAAAAATCGTGTTCCGGCATCAGCATTCTCCGCCCGCGTTTTCGCGACCGGACTCCGCACCGCCGTTGACGCGACGCACCCCCGGCGGGACGGGGTCATAGCCGCTGCCCCCCCACGGATGACAGCGCAAAATCCTGCAAAGCCCCTGCCAACCGCCGCGCCACGGACCATGCTTGTCCACCGCCTCGAGGAAATAGGCGGAACAGGTCGGCGTGTAGCGGCACCCGCTGCCCGGCGCCAGTGCATGCAGGACCGGACTGATGAAACGCCGGTAGCAACGCACCCCCGCACACAGAATCGCCGCCGCCACCCGCGAGATCATGCCGCACCGCCCTCCTTCGGAAACAACCGCAACCTCGCCGCCTGCTTGAGCCAATCGGCCTCCAACTGCGCATAGTCCGCCCGCGCCGAACCCGGCCGCGCGATGGTCACCAAGTACCGTGCCAGCGGTTCGATGCCCGCGGCATGGGCCGATACGATCGCGCGGAATCTCCGCCGCAGGAGGTTCCTTTCGTGGGCTTTCCCGATCCGCCGCGTGGTGATGTAGCCCGGATGCAGGGAAGCGAGCGACGGATCCTCGAGGGTGCTGACGATCACGAAGCGCCCGACCGCTGCGCGGCCCTGCTGCCTCACCCGCGCGAACTCCGCGCGGCCTTTCATGTGCTGTTTGCGGGGGATGCGCATCGCATGAGGCGCGCGATGGTCCCGGACCCGCCTCCACGGAGATCCAGCGACCGTCAGCGGCCGTGCTGGATGGTGTGGCGCGCGAAGGGAATCTCCACGCCCTTGGGCACCAGGCGCTTGCGCCCCTTCTGACGGCGGCGGCGGAGGATGTCGCGCCCGGCCTTGGTCGCCATGCGGGCACGGAAACCGAACTGCTGCTTGCGGGTGCGCTTGGAAGGCTGGTAGGTGCGCTTGCTCATGGCGGAGGATTCTCGAAAAGATGGAGGAGTGCGGCTTCGTTCACCGGCGCAAGGCCACGCCTGCCGGGGGCGGGGAGCCTAGTCCCGTCGACCCCCTTGTCAATCCAACTTTGAAGAATCCCGGGATTTTTTATCCCCGGGTCTTCATGGGCCCTCAGGAACCGATCAACACCTCCACTCCACGCGCCTCGAGATCGGCCACGAATTCCCGGTCCACCCCGCCGTCGGTGATCACGCAGTCCAGATCCCCCACCTCGGCAAAGAAAAACGAGGATTTCCGGCCGAATTTCGTGTGGTCGGCCAGAAAAACGACCTCCTCGGCGATCGCCGTGACCCGCTCCTTGAAGGCGGCCTGGCGCGAGTTGCTCTCGCTCACCCCCCGCTCGAGGTGGAGCCCGCTGCCGGAAAGAAACATCCGGTGGATGTGGTAGCGCTGGAGGGATTTTTCCGCCGTAAGGCCCACAAACGACCTCGACCGGCTCTCAAACAAACCCCCGGTGCTCATCAAATCAAGATGGGGCCGGTCCGACAGCGCCGTCAGGACACTCAAGGAATTGCTCAAAACGGTCAGCGGCAAATCCGGCAAAAACTCAGCCATCGTCAGCACGGTGGAACTGGCATCGAGGAAAATCGTCTCCCGCGGACGGATCCGCTCCACCGCCAGCCGCGCGATCGCCTGCTTGGCCTCCCGCTGCACGCCCTGACGCTCGGCGAAGGGCAAATCGCCCGTGAGCCGCTCGGGCAGGCGCACCCCGCCGTGAATCCGAAGGAGCTGGCCCCGACCCTCCAAAACCTCGAAATCCTTGCGCACCGTCTCGTCGGTCACCCCCAGCGTTTCCGCCAGTTCGACCGTCCGCAAGGCACCGACCTCTCTCAGGAGGGAAAGGATCTTCCGCTGACGCTCTATCGCTAACATCGTTTTTGAAATTCTTGGTTTTCTTGGAAAATTTTGGTTTTTTGGGTTGACCTGTCAAGAAAAACCAAGAAAATCGGGTCGCAACATGGCTGAAACCCTGCAGAAAGGCTCCCCGCCCCGTGCCGTGATCGAGCATTTGGTCCGGGAACAGGTATACGCGAAACTGGGTCTGCCACTGCCCGCCGCGGCCAAAGCACCCAACGCGCTGCTCGTGAACGTGTCGGCCCGCCACTGCCACCTGACTCAAAAGGCGGTGGAGGCGCTGTTCGGTCCGGGGCACCAACTCAGCCCGATGAAAGGGCTCTACCAAGAGGGCCAGTACGCGGCCCGCGAGTCGGTGACCCTGATCGGCCCGCGCAGCCGCGTGATTTCCAACCTCCGCATCCTCGGCCCCTGCCGCAATCTCGACCAAGTGGAACTGGCCTACACCGATGCGGTATCGCTGGGCTTTGACATCCCGGTGCGGATGTCGGGCGACATCGAGGGAACCCCGGGCTGCATGCTGATGGGCCCCAACGGCTACTACGAACTCCCGCAAGGCGTGATCCGCGCCCAACCGCATGTCCACATGCACCCGGACGATGCGGCGTTCTACGGAGTGAACCACCTCGACGAAATGAAACTGAAGGTCCACGGCCCTCTCGCCATGACCTTCGACCGTCTGGTGGTCCGCGTGGATCCCTCGTTCAA
>CAZMUK010000107.1:0-8399 GCA_964569415.1 uncultured Luteolibacter sp.
AGCCGCGGTAGGTGCGGTGGCGTTCGTAGCGGATGTCGATGGGGCGGTGGAAATATGTGATCGTGAAGCGGCCCGAGATGCCCGGCGCGGTGTTGCGGATCTCGGTGGGCAGCCGCATCAGGTTGAGCAGGAACGCGTCGAGCCGGTCCTTGAGTTTCATCGGGATCTCCACCTTTTGGCCGAGGTCGCCGTCGACGCGGAACGAGTAGTAGAACACTTCCTTCTCCACCTTGAAGTGGATGTCCGAGGCGCGGGTCTTGACCGCATCGGCCACGATGGTGGCCACCAGTTGGGCCATGGGTTCCGCGTGTTCGGTGGTGACATTGAAGTCGCGCACCCCCTCCTCGAGGTCCTCCACCACGATGGCGTCGAGTTGCGACCTCGAGGGGCCCGCGTTGGTGGCGACGGACTCGATCGTGCGGTTGATTTCCGAGACCGGGGTAACGATTTCGACGATCTCGAGCTGGGGGAAGCGCGGGGCGAGGTATTCCTCAGGGAGCGGGTTCCAGGGGTCGGCGAGGGCCACGATGAGGCGGCCTTTGCCATCAAGGCAGACCGGCGTGAAGAAGCCGCGCGTCATTACGGTGGCGTCGCAGTTTTCGTGGAGTGCGGGGTCGCAGAATTCCGCCACCTTCGGAAAGAATGGCATATTGTTGACCGAGGCCACGGCCGACATGAAATTCTGGCGGGTCACGCGGCTGGAGACTTGGTCGTGCCCGAGGTCGGCGAAGGCGCTGTCGTGGCGGGCGAGTTCCGCCATGATGAGGCGGCTGATGCCCTCGTTGAAGTGGATGCCGTCGAATTCGATCATGTGTTGCCGAAGTGCTTGCGGCAGGCCGCGTTCCACGACTCCGGGTCCATGCGGACCACGGTGAGAAAAGGGGTGGTTCCCATCTGTTGTTTTACGGCCGCCGAGGCGGCATCGGCCATGACCTTGGCTGCCAGCGGATTGACCGAGGCGATGCCGAGCGAGTCCGCGTCCTCCGAGTAGATCACCGGGGCGAGGAGGTCGGCGGCGAGGCGGTGGACGCGGGGAAAGGTTTCGTAGAAGGCGTAGGGGATGATCAGTTGTCCGGCGAAGGGGATGAGCGGCGGGGCCTGGGAGAGGGTGGCCGCCGTGCTTTCGGCGAGGAGGGTGATTTCCTCCGGGCTTGGTTCCCGGTCCTTGCTTTGGACGGTGGCGACCGCGAGGAGGGGATCGATGCGGATGCCGGAGCCGCGGGAGATCCGGCAGGTTTCGGCGGCCTGCCGGCATTCCTCGGCGGAGGCCGCACCCGAGTCGATCAAGGCGCGGAAGGTGAGATCGTCGCAGAGGGCGAGGGAGGTGGCGGTGGAGTCCTCATTCGGGTCCGGTGCCTGGGAAGGGTCCATGGATTTCAAGGCGGAGGGCTTTACCTCCGGAAACGCGCGAAGGGTTGTTTGCGGCTTTGGTTGTTGGTGCTCGTTGCGACGCCCTCTCCGGGTCGCGGGTAGAGTGGTTCTTGGAGCGGGGCAACGCCGCGGAGGGTGCGCAGGAGGTTGGGCTTGTGGGCCGGGCCCGGGTTCCCGGGATCCACCCAATCGTAGCCCGGCCGCAGACCCGAGTTCGAGCGGACGTAGTCGCTGAGCCGGTCGTTGGAGTTGCGGTTGGTCGGGTCGTAGGACTTCGGAGTGACCACGAACACGAGGCTGGTGTTCTCCTTGCTGGTGCCCTTGCTCTTGAAGAAGAAGTTCACGATCGGGATGTCGCCGAAGACCGGCACCTTGGTGCGGTCGTCGTCCTTGGTTTCCCCGTAGAAGCCCCCGACCACCAGCGAGTGACCATTGGGCACGCGGGCGAGCGTTTCGATCATCGATTCCGAGACGCGCGGGTAGCGGTTGCCTTCGCGGCCGTCGACACCGATGCCGATCACCTCTCCGGTGATTTGAGCTGAGCGCGGGCGCATCTGCATGCGGACCGTGCCGTCCGGGAGCAGGGTGGGGGTGACCACCAGTGATATACCGATTTCGCGGTGTTTCTCCGGATCGGTATCGATGGACTTGTCGCTTTCGTCGATTTTGTAGCGGACTTCCTCGGTGATGGTCGGCTGGACACCGGCACCGCCCGGGGTGGTGGTGGAGGTCACGATCGGGATGCGGTCGATGATCGAGATGGTGGCCTGTTCGTTGTCCTCGGTGATCAGGGTGGGGTTGGAGATCTGGCTGGCGATGTTGCCCTCCGAGAGGGCCGAGAGCACGCCGGAGATTTGTCCCGGGGTGAGGACCAGGTTGGTGCCTGCGCCGTCGGGGATGCTGGAGGCGGGCGATGGCGGCAGGCCGAACACCGACGCCAGGTCGCGGGTGACCGAGAGCGGGACCCCCTTGGCGCCGAGCGAGGTCGACCAGTTCACGCCCATGTTTTCCGCCGCACTACTGTTGACGCGGAGGATCTTGGTTTCGATGGCGATCTGCCCCTTCGGTTTGTCGATCGTGTGGAGGAAGCGGCGGGCCTGATCAATGCGGTGTGCGGAGTCGACAATGATGATGGTGTTCGTTTTCGGTTCGAAGTTGATGATGCCGGTGGCGGGGCTGAGCATCGGTTTGACCAGTTCCTGGATCTGTTTGATGTCCGAGGTACGGAGGTATTGCAGCTGGTAGTGGAATTCCGCGTTCGGCAACTGTGCAAGTTGGGCGGGTGTCAGCGCATACACGGTGTTGCCCTTGGTGTGGAGGGTTACGCCGTACATGAACGCGATCTCCTCCATCTGGCGCATCGGGTTTCCATCGTCGAGGTGGCCCGTCACGAGGTATTCCGGTCCGGTGAGTTTCGCATTGTGGAAATACTGGCGGCCGGCGGATTTCGCGAGGAACTGCAGGATGTCGTTGAGCGGGGTGCCCTTGAGGATGAATCCGCTTTCCCCTCCGGTGCTTCCCGCCGGAGCCGCAGTTGCGGGCGGGGTTTCCTCTGCCTCCGGCGGTGCGGTCAGCGGGAGTTCCTCAGGAGGCGCGGGTAGACCCGTGGGAGCCTCGGCGTCCGGTTCCGACTCCACCGGAAGCGGGGACACCGGGCTTGGTTCCGCCGGCGGTTCCGACTGGGCCCTTGCAAGCGGAGAAAGCAGGGTGAGCAATGCGAGGAGGGTTTTGATCAGTGTGTTCATCGGTGAGGGGCCTGAGTGGCGTTTGGGTTCAGGGGCGTGTCAGGGGCGGAAGGGGCTTTCCACATCGATGGGGGCATTCTGGCTGTCGCCGGACATTCCCCTTGGGGCGGGAGTCGTGTTGTCGCGGTTCATTCCATCGGGGAGCAGGGAGAGTTCGCGCACGGCGGTTTCCCCGGATTTCACATCCGTCATCACGATGCGGGAGGAGCCGACCTCGTCGACGCGGGCGCGGACCAAGGTTGTCTGTTGGCGCAAGGTCACAATTGAGCCCTGCCTGACGACTCGGCCATCGATCAGGAAGCATTTTTCCCGCGGCATCACGGCTGTGATATTGATCATGGAAAGGATCGAATGCAATGGTTTCGGATCGGCGGAGGTTTTTTTCCCGTTGTTTTTGCGGGACGGCACGAAGCGCGGTTTGTGGTCGGGGTTCTGGGGTTGGCCGAAGGGATCGAAGTTCCTGGAGCGGATGGAGAAGCGTTGGTTGAGCGAGGTCAGGTAGTCGGAGGTATCCGGCCCGAGGAGGCGGGACGGGGTGGCGAGGATGGGGGAGCCCACCGGGCCGGCAGGGGTGGCCGTGTTTGCCGGTGGTGCCTGCGGTGGTTGAGCGCGCGCGGGGAGGACCGCGGCGAGAGCGCAGGCGAGCAAGAGGGGCCGGAGGTTCATTGCTCCCATGCGGTGTAGGTGGCTTGGAACGACATCAGCGCGGTATTGGCTCCCGGGTTGAGGTTCGGCTCGATCGTGAGTTCGTGAAGTTGGAGGCGCGGCATGCGGGTTTCCAGTTCGAGGAAGGCCTGCTGCATCGTCCGGTAGGTGCCCCGGAACACGATTTTGAGCTGCGAGGAATTCTGGCCCGTGCGGGCCCCGAGGGTCGTTTTCTCCTGAGGGCGTTCGAAGGCGGTTCGTTGGAATTCCTTGGGCGGGAGTTTTGTGCTGATGGTGCGCAGGCTTGCATTCACCTGGCTTGGGGCCTCTTGGGCGAGAGCCTCCATCCAGCGGGAGTAATGCCCGCGATTCGGTTTGGCGTCCTTCTCTGCCTTCATCCACATCATGTGGCTGGCCTGATAGGAGCGGAAGGCGTCTTGCTTTTTCGTGAAGGATTCCGCGATGCGCGACTTCATTGTCACGGCGACGATCGTCACGATTGCGGCAAGGAGGGCCGGCAGCACGATGCCGAATACTGCGACCGGTGTGCGGTAGAAATTCATCGATCAGGGTTGTTTTGCATTCGTGACTGCGAGGGGATCGGCGGCTTCGAAGCGTTGCGCAATCGTCAGGTCGAAGGAAAAACGGTAGGTATTCGGGTCCGTTTCATTGGCCTCCGAGAGCGATGGATCGTACATCCTGTTTTCCTGGGTCCGGAGGTTCACGGAGATGCTGCGGTTGCCGATGGACGGGTTGAAGGCGGAGTTGCCGGATTCCCGGTGGACTTCCGCGAAGCGGGCCGTGATTCCTTCCTGGCTGTTGATGGAATTGAGCAGTTCGAGCGCCTCCTCGCGCGCGAGGCCGGAGATCCGCCATTCCTTGAGCAGTCCGATGCGGGTCTGACCCTCCACTGTCTCGGGGCGGAGACGGTGATCGAGGCTGCGCACCAGAACGCCACAGCGCTCGGGAAACAGCCGCGACAGGAGTTCCATGGTCGCCCAGGCCTTCGAGCGGTCTTCGAGCAGGTTGCCCCAGTGTTCGTTGCGGCGGCGTTCCAGGTCGAGTATTTGGATTTGATTCGTGACGGCGGTGATCTTCGCCGGATCGAAGGCCCACTCCTCCTGCTTGACGATGCGCAGTGCCTTGAAGGAGAGCACCGAGATGGTGGCGATGGTTGCGATCAAGGCGGTGATGCCGATGAAGGACGAGGCCAGCATCAGCCGCATTTCGCCGCGGGTGGGGATGGTCTCGCGTTCTTCGCGAGGCGCGGGCAGAAAGTTTTGGAAGGCCCATTTCTCCTCGCGGAAGATCCGGAAGGTTTCACCGGGGGCTTGCGATCCTTGGGGCGGGCCGCTGGTCAGGGCCGCCGGTTCCGGGCACCAACTCGGAAAGACGGCCGACGCAGGGAAGGGGCATGACCGGACTTCGCAAGAGGAGAGCGCGGCGCGGAGGTCATCGGCTAAGGAGGGGTCGGGGTCGGGCACCAGTTCCATGACCAGCAGTTCCGGGCTTTGGAGCTCGAGCGCGACGATTCCGGTGAGGATGGCCTTGCGGAGGCCCGGCGGGTATGCCGTTTGCCTGTGCTGCAGGGAGCGGACGAGAAGGAGGTCGGCGTGGTGATTGAAAAACAGCAGAGCGGTAAAGGAGCGGTAATGAAGCAGCGCGACGAAGGCCCGTCCCGCCGGCAGGGCGACCAGTTCCGGGATGGCGGCGGAGAGCGCCAGTGGCGCGCTGAGGGCCTCGGCGACGACCGGGAAATTCGCTTCCTCGCCAGCTTGTCGTAGGGTTTGCAGGAACCCGGCGTAGCGCCGGCTGATCGAGACCGTGGTGCCGATGGTTCCGCCGCTGCGCCCCGGGTAGGGGATCACGCGCCAAGACGATTGATCGGGGTCGATCGCGGGGTCCTCCAGCACGGTGGCGGGTTCAGAGTCGATTGAGTTCCGGAGTTCGGGGAGGGAGGAGGGGCTGTCGAAGAAGGGTTTGATTTCCGAGGTCGAGAACTCATCGGCAACGTGAAGGATCACGCCGATACCACGTGCCTTGCGGGAGCGGGTGGCGGAGAGCAGTGCCTTGGCAAAGGCCGCGGACTGTGCCTCGTCCGAAAGGGTCGTGAGCGGCAGGGGAGGGGCCTCCGACCAGACGCCGGTTTTGCGATCGAAGAACGCGGTTGCGGTCTGCACTCCGTCGCAGCGGATGTGGAGTTGCAGGTCGATGGCGAGCGCTCTGCGGTACCAGGCCGGGTTGACCGCGCGCGAGCTGTGGCGGAGGACATGGCCAGCCTGCCGGTACCTCTGCCAAGGGTTCAGCGAGGAGGGATGTCGGTAGTTGCTCAAAGGGAGACGGTGAGATGAAACAGGGGGAAGTGATGCCCCGGAATGAGGATGCCCCCGGGGTCACCGGGGGCATCGAGATTCCAGTCGGATTCCAGCACGGGCGGGAATCCGCCCTTTGGCTTACCATTGGCCGGTGTTCTCCGGAGTATGGGCCGGACCGCCGGCATTGTAGTTGCAGGTCAGCACCACGGTTCCCATCGCCGGGACGGTCGCTCCGTTCTGACCGGAGTAGGACCCACCCCCGGGGCAGGTCGGCATCGCTTCCAGGAAGTTGCCGGTGCCCACGATCAGGGCTTGGTAGTTCTGGCCATTGGTGTTCAGGTTTTCGCCGATGTTTCTCGCGTTCATGTTCGCATACGAGCGGACGGCCTGTTGGAAGTTCCGGATGTTCAGGATGCAGGCCGCGCGGTCGGAGCCTCGCTTCCAAGCCCGGGCTCCGATGAAGAGCACCGAGATCAAGGACAGCAAGACCAGGATCACGACGGTCAATTCCAGCAGGGTTACCCCCTTGCGGTTATTGGGTTTCTTGTTCAGGTTGGTTTTCATGGTTGTCAGTTGTTGCTACTCTCGCGTGGTCACACTTGGGAAAATCCGAGGGGTTGTCAACAAGTTTTCGAGCTCTTTCCGCCGATTTTCGCAATTTTTCCGGATGGGCGGGCTGAGGGGCTTGTTTTCATAGGAATTCCGGGGATCGGTTCGGAGCTCAAAAGGACTCTTCGCCCTTGGCCATGCGGGCGTTGAGGAAGGTTTCCGGGGTGATTTTTCCTTGCTTGAGCAGGCGGCGGAGGTTGGCGTCCCAGGCCACATTCCCGGCGCGTTGGATCACATCCTCAAGCGAGCGGGCGCCTCCGCTGTAATTGGCGATCGCGCTGGTGACGGCGTCCTCGCTGTTGTGGAGGAACTCGTAGGTCAGCACCCTTCCGCGCACGCCGGAAAGCAGGCCCTGCGAGTGGATGAACACCAGGGTTTCCGAGAGTCTGCTCAGCACGGATTCGTGGCTTTCCTTCGGGTAGAACTCGAGGATGCGCCCCATGGTTTTCACGGCGCCGGTGGTGTGGAGGGTGGAGAGAACAAGGTGGCCGGTTTGTGCTGCTTCCATGCAGGTTTCCATCGCTTCGCGGTCGCGGATTTCCCCGAGCAGGATCACATGGGGTGCCTTGCGAAGCACATCCTTGAGGCCTTGGCGGTAGGAATGCACATCGCGGCCCACCTCTTGTTGGGTGATGATGCTCGGTGCCTGGATGTGCGAGCCGGGATGTTCGGGATCCTCCATGTCGTCCGGATAGCGGTATTCCACCGGGTCCTCGACTGTGACGATGTGTTTGCGGTGGTGTTGGCGGAGCCAGTCGATGAGTGAGGCGAGAGTGGTGGACTTGCCGGAGCCGGTGGGCCCCGTGACGAGGCAGAGACCCGCGCGGCGCAGCACGCAGTGGCGGAGGGTTTCGGTGGTATCGGGATCGATGCCCAGTTCCTCGAGGGCCGGGATGCGGTCGTTGAGCACCCGGCAGGTGATGCCGAGGCCCGGGGCGCTGAGGTGGGTCTGGATGCGGAGGCGCCCCGAGCGGAGTCCATCGGGCCCGAGCGGGATGCCGTCGCAGGAAAAGTCCGCGACCCGGGACTTGGTGAAATCGGCGATTGCCTCGGCCACCTTGGTTTCCCGGTGCTCGTCGGGAGACGAAGAATTACCGAACCCGTGGTTTGTTCCCTCGCGGGCTGCGATCAGGGCGCGGAAGATTCGTTCCACTTGGGAGGCGGAGAGTTCGCCCGCTACGTCGAAGCGTTCCATGCCGCGGTTGGTGTGGACATAGACGGGGCGGCCCGCCCGGATCTGGATGTCCGAGACCCCGAGGTCGGCGCAGAGGGAGAAAATCGTGGCCAACAATTCGGCGCCCGACATGTCCTCTGAGAAGCGGAGGTCCGAACTCATCCGTGCCGAGGCCGGCAACGGCGGTGGGAAAGCCGGTGAGGCAGCAGGTTGCATCGGTTCAGGGTTTGGGATTCGCCGTGGGGAGCGGCGTGGGGGGCTTCGGTTCGTCGAGGCGTTTCAAGGCCTCGCCTGCGGATTCCCTGACCTTTGTCAGGAAGCGGAACCGTTCACGGATTTCGCGGATGCGGAACTCCGAGAGTCGGGCCCATGAGCCGTCCGAATCCCAGCGGGCTGCGAGGATGCGGTGGCGGTGGAGGCATTGGTCCATCAGGAGAAGGGCCTGTTCGATCTGGCTGCGGGGAGGGGGGGCGGGGGCGGGGGCCAGGTCACAGGTCTTTCGCGGTGGCCGCCCGGTGGCAGGCGCGGTTGGCAGTGCGG
>CAZMUK010000108.1:0-3797 GCA_964569415.1 uncultured Luteolibacter sp.
CCATCACCGACTTCAATTTCTCGAATGAGTTCAACGACGCGATCGAGGCCAAGGAGAAAGCCGAGCAAATGGCGCTGCAGGCCAAGAACGAAAAACTGATGCGGGTCACCCAGGCAGAGGCATCCGCCGAGGAACGCAAGCTCGCCGCGTCGGCCGAGGCGTTCTCCACCGAGGTGCAGTCCAAGGCCCGTGCCGACGCAATCCAGCGCGAGGCCAACGCGCTCAAACAGAGTCCGGAAATCATCCGCTTGCGCACGATCGAGAAATGGGACGGCGTGCTTCCCCGCATCAGCGGAGAAAGCGGCATCTTGCCCTTCCTGAATGTGAACGATCTCGCCACGCCGCCGGCGGGTCGTTGAACCGGTCGCACCTACCCCCCGCGGAATGCGGCTCGGTCCGCGGTGGTGCGGGCCGCATGGTTCCGTGCCGATTTCCTGAAATTTCCTCGCCCGGGATCCGGCGAGCGACATTACATTCAGCAGGAAAGGTTCCGGCTCCGGCCCCATGCAGATCGTCTTCCGTCTCAACTACCGCAGCGTCCCCGGCCAAAGGCTCGAGATCCTCCTGACCGACCCGGTCCGCCGCGGCAAGGGCGGGAAGGAGCGCGTCCTGCCGATGCGCTGGATCCACGAGCACCACTGGCAAGCGGAATGGGAGATGCCGGATGAAACCGCGTCCGCGTTCTCGTACCGCTACCGTCTCCATCAGGAGTGGAACGCCGTGGATCTCGACGAGTGGGGGGCTCCGCGATGCGCCGACCCCGCCAAAGCGGCTGCCGGGGTGTTGTTCCTCCACGACACCTGGCGCTCGGCAGGATGCATCGACCACATCTTCGCCACCAAGGCCTTCGACTCCCTGCTGCCGCAGCGGGGGCCTTTCGGCAGACCGACCGTACCGCGTGGCGCCAATCACGAGTTCCGCCTTCACATGGTCGGCGTCCCGGCGGGGATGGTTCCCTGCCTTGCGGGTGCGGACGAAGCCGTCGGGGCTTGGGACCTCGCGCGGGCGCTGCCGATGCGTGAAACAGCGCCCGACCAGTGGCATGTCGCGGTACGTCTGCCGCAGGACCGCGTCCTCGCCTACAAGTACGGACTTCAGGATCGGCAAAGCGGACGCTTGGTGGAACTCGAGCAAGGCCCCGACCGCCTGCTGGGCGCGCGACACTACGGCGGAAACCAACGAACCCTCGTCCACGACGAAGGATACCGGCGGCATCCCTGGCAACTGCCGCGTGCCGCGGGCGTGGCGGTTCCGGTCTTCTCCCTGCGCAGCGAGCAAGGCCTCGGCACCGGCGAGTTCGCCGATCTCGCGGCGTTCGGAGCATGGGCGGCGGCGGCGGGGATGCGCATGATCCAGATCCTTCCCGTGAATGACACCACCTCGGCGGGAGACTGGACCGATTCCTATCCGTACTCCGCGATCAGCGCCTTCGCCCTGCATCCGATGTACCTGCGCATCGACGATCTGTCACCCGGCCCCGACGCGGCGATGCGCGCGGAGATCGACGCGGAAAAGCACAGGCTCAATGCCCTTGCGACGGTGGACTACGAGGAGGTGACGAGGGTGAAGGAATCCTTCACCCGCCGGGTCTTCCGAGCGCACCGCGATGCGATCGTGACCAGCGAATCCTTCCGCAATTTCGTGGCGGAACACGGCTCCTGGGCCGTGTCCCACGCGGTGTTTCGCGCCCTCCGCGACCGCTTCGGCACCGGGGACTTTGCCCAATGGGGCGCATCGGCATCGTTCGATGAAGACCGGGTGCGTGCCGCGGCGGACCCCTCGCATCCTGATTGGCCGGAGGTTTCCTACCACCTTTGGATCCAATGCGAACTGGACCGTCAGTTCCGTGAGGCGGTCGACTGCCTTCACGGGCTCGGTCTCGTGCTCAAAGGCGACCTGCCCATCGGCGTCGACCGTCACTCGGTGGAGGCGTGGTCGGCGCCGCATCTGTTCCACATGGACGCGCAAACCGGCGCGCCGCCCGATGCCTTCGGGGTCAAGGGCCAGAACTGGGGCTTTCCCACTTACGACTGGGAGGCGATGGCCGCAGATGGTTACGCATGGTGGCGCAGCCGCTTCGAGCAGCTCAGCCGCTACTTCGACGCCTATCGGATCGACCACATCCTCGGATTTTTCCGCATCTGGCGGATTCCCGCCGACCAAACCGAGGGCATCCTGGGTTGGTTCGACCCCGCGATGCCGGTTCATGTGGACGAGATCCGCGGCCGGGGCATCCCCTTCGACTTCAACCGCTTTTGCAGACCCTACATTCGCGAGCACTTCCTCCACGAGCGCTTCGGTCCTTGGGCGGACGAGGTCCGTGAAAACCACCTCGAATCCTGCGGTTGGGGATATTTCAGATTGCGCGAAGGATTCACCACCCAACGCGCGATTGAAGATCATTTCGCGGGGGAACTGGCGGCGGTCGGCGGACATGATGAGCGGCTCGAATGCATCCGCGACGGACTCAAGGACTGCGTGGCCGACCTGCTGCTGCTCGAGGTTCCCGGATCAAACGGCGTCTGGTTCCATCCGCGCGCCTCGATGCATCTCACCAAATCCTTCCAGGAACTCGACGAGGGCGTGAGGCAGCGGCTGCACGACCTCGCCACCGACTATTTCCATCGGCGACAGGAGGATTTCTGGCAGGCACGCGGCTACGAAAAGCTTCCCGCGATGCGCCGCGCGAGCCGCATGCTGCTGTGCGGCGAGGACCTCGGGATGGTTCCGGCCTGCGTGCCCGGAGTGATGCGCGAACTCGGCATCCTCTCGCTGGAAATCCAGCGGATGCCCAAATCCTCGCAACACAGCTTCAGTGATCCGGCGCACGCGCCCTACCTGAGCGTGGTGAGCCCCTCGACGCACGACATGCCAACGGTGCGCGGTTGGTGGAGGGAAGACCCGGCTGCCACCTCTTCCTTCGCGTGGCACGCGCTCGGCGTCGCCTTCCCGCCGCTGGAGCTCTCCGGGGAAACGGCCGCCAAGATCATCGCCCAGCACCTTGCCTCGCCGGCGATGTGGGCGGTGTTTCCCTTGCAGGACCTGCTCGCGGCGGACGAAACCCTGCGCCATCCGGATCCGGACGCGGAGCGGATCAATGTCCCGGCGATCAACCCGTACTACTGGCGCTACCGCATGCACCTGCCGATCTCCGCACTGCGGGAGGCGGCCGGGTTCACCGAACGGATGCGCGAACTCGTGACGGAGTCGGGACGCCTCTGACGGCACAAACACACCCGCACCCGGAACTCACAGGCGCGCGAGAATCCGGTTCTCGAGCTTGCGGATGTCGGCCGAGAACAGCCGGACTCCCTCGGCAAGTTTTTCCGTGGCCATCGCGTCCTCGTTGAGTTGGAAACGAAAGGCCTTTTCCCCCTGCGGCAGGCGCTCCACCGGGTCGAGCACCGCAGCCGCGGGATCGAGCTTGCGCCGCACCTCCTCGTCCGACGACTTCAACTCGGCGAGAAGCGCGGGGCTGATCGTGAGCAAGTCGCAGCCCGCCAGTTCGACAATCTGCCCCATGGTGCGGAAGCTCGCGCCCATCACCTCGGTTTGATATCCGTATTTTTTGAAATAGTTGTAAATTCCGCGGACCGACCGCACCCCGGGATCATCGGCGCCGGCAGGTGTCTCACCGGTGTTTTTGCGGAACCAATCGTAGATGCGCCCGACGAAGGGCGACACCAGCCGCACGCCCGCCTCGGCACAGGCGGCCGCCTGCACGAGGGAAAACAGCAGGGTGAGGTTGCAGCGCACCCCTTCCTTTTCGAGCACGCGCGCCGCGGCAATCCCCTCCC
>CAZMUK010000108.1:3807-8342 GCA_964569415.1 uncultured Luteolibacter sp.
TGGCGGCGATCTTGATGAGCACCCGCTCGCGCGGCACACCCGCGGCCTCGTAGAAACCGATGAGCGCGCGCGCCTTGGCCACCGTGCCCTCCGTGTCGAAGGACAATCGGGCGTCGACCTCGGTTGAAACGCGCCCCGGCACAATGGCGAGGATCTCGCAGCCGAACAGAATCAAGAGACGATCGATCACCGCCGCAGCGCGGTCGGCGGAGGAACCCGACGCGGCCCCGGCGTCGGAGAGGGCCTTTTCGAACAGTTCCTGATAGGCGGGCATCGCCGATGCCTTTTCGATAAGGGTCGGGTTGGTGGTCGCGTCTTGCGGCGCGAATTCCCGCATCGATTCGAAGTCCCCTGTGTCCGCCACGACCGTGGTGAACTGTTTCAACTGCTCCAAGGCGTCTGGTTTCATGATGGTTGCTCCGGGGCTGTGGCGTTTCTTTTCCCGGCGCGCGGGACTGTAGCGGCCGGAAACAAAACGGCAAGCAAGGCCGCACCCCCCTCCCCCGCCCTCCTCAATCGCGATAGTGCACCTCCCGCAGGCAGAGTCCGTCGGCGGGGGCGCAGACGGGGGACTTGCCGCGGGGAAGATCCGGGGGCTGGTTGAGCAAGGCCGTGAGTTCCTCCATGCGGAGTTTTCCTTGGGCGGCATGCACCGCCGCCCCGGTGATCAGACGCACCATCTTGTACAAGAACCCGTCGCCCGTGAGACGGATGCGGTAACCGTCGGGCAAGGTCCCGAACCGCGCCTCGCGGATGCTGCGGTACCAGTCGGCATCCGGGCGTTCGTTGCCGCGGTAGGCGGCGAAGGCATGGAAATCGTGACGCCCGACGAACACGGACAGCGCCTCTTCCAGCACGGAGGCGTCGAGCAGGCGCGGCACATGCCAGACCAGCCCGGCTTTGAGCGGGGGAAGCACCGGATCCGTGCAAATGTCGTAGGTGTAGGTCTTTGCGGTTGCGGAAAAGCGGCTGTGGAACCCGCCGGGGACCTCTTCACAGGCCATCACGCGGATCGTGGCCGGCAGTTTGCAGTTGAGGGCCGGTACCCAGTTGTGGGGATTCATGGTTCCTCCTTCCGGCGCATCGAAATGCGCGGTCTGTCCCAGCGCGTGAACACCGGCATCCGTGCGGCCGGCGCCATCGATGCGCAAGGCCTGACCCGCCACCTCCTCCAAGGCCCGCGCGAGGAAATCCTGGACCGTGTTGCCGCAGGCCTGCGACTGCCAGCCGTTGTAGGGCCTGCCGTCGTAGGCGATGGTCAGCTTGAGGCGCATGGCCCCGTCACAGCGCCTTGAGCGCCGACTTGACCGCATCGAAATCCGGCAGGTCCTTGGGATGCCCGAGCACCTCCTTGTGGCGCACCACGCCCTGACGGTCGATCACGAACACCGAGCGCTTGGCAACGCCGCCCATGATCAGATTCGCCTCGGGAAGGAACTGATCGTAGGCAACCCCGTAGGCCTTGGCCACCTCATGCTCGTAATCGCTGAGCAGCGGAATGGAGATGCCCTCCTTCTCCGCCCACGCGGCCTGCGCAAAGGGATTGTCGCCGGAAATGCCGAGCACCTTCGCATCAAGCGCCTCATACTCGCCGATCCCGGCCGATACGCTGCAAAACTCCGTGGTGCACACGCCGGTGAAGGCCATCGGCACGAAAAGAAGCACGATGTTCGAGCGGCCCACGAGGTCCGAAAGCCTGACCAATTGGGGCCCTTCGGCTCCCTTGGTGACGAGGGTGAAATCCGGCGCGGTGTCTCCGATGTTGATGGCCATGGCTGGGTAGGGTGCGGGGTGCGCGCGGACCTTAGGACAGGGAGGGCTCGCCCGCCACCGCAAAATTTCCCGAAAATCCAGCCGCAAACGCGACGGATGCGCAGAACTACGCAAAAGATGCGTTGCGGACCAGACCGGTCCGAGCTTGGTTGAATCGTTATGAACACGATTGTCGCCGCCGTCGATTTCTCCAACGCCACGCCCGGGGTGCTTGCCATGGCCTCCCGGCTCGCGAAGGCCTTCGGGGCCCGCCTGTGCCTGCTTCATGTGGTCGAGCCCGAGCCGAGCTACACCGCCTACGGGTTTACTCCCGACGAGTTTCCCGCGCTGCACGCTTTTCAGGAGGAGGCCCGGCGCCGTGCCGAAACCAAACTCAAGGAAGCCCTTGCGCGGGTGTCCCCGGAGGTTCCCGCCGCCGAAACGCGGATTGCCGAGGGCAGCCCGCTGCGCTGCTTGCTCGATCTGGTGAAAGATTGCTCCGCCGACATGGTGGTACTCGGCTCGCACGGGCACGGAGTGCTTGCCTCGCTGCTACTCGGCAGCGTCGCCGAAGGCATGCTGCGCAAGGCCACGGTGCCGACGATGATCGTGCCGGCCACCACTACCTGAAGCGGCCGGCTCAGAAGTGGATGGCGTGGCCCTCCGCGGCAAGGGTCGCCTCGTGGATCACCTCCGACATCGTCGGATGCGCGTGGATGGTGGCGTGGATTTCCTCGGCCGTCAGTTCCTGGTCGAGAGCGAGACCCATTTCGGCGATCAGTTCGGTGGCGTTTTCGCCGATGATGTGAGCGCCGAGCAGTTCGCCGTGCTCCTTCCCGTAGAGGAGCTTCGCAAAGCCGTCGGGTTCGCCGGAAGCCACCGCCTTGCCGATCGCCGCGAACGGAATTTTGCCCACGGTGTAGGCAACGCCCGCCTCCTTGAGCGCGCGCTCGGTGCGGCCCACCGAAGCCACCTGCGGATGGCAGTAGGTGCAGCCCGGGAAATTCGTGACCTTGCGCGGACGGTGTCCGGGAACATACAGACCCTCGACCGCCTGCACCGCCTCGAAGGAAGCGGTGTGCGCGAGCCACGGCGGCCCGGTGATGTCGCCGGCCGCATAGACTCCCGGCAACGAGGTCTCGTAGCGGTCGCCCACCTTCACAAAGCCGCGGGCGTCGAGTTCCGGTTGCGCGCCACCCGGAAGGACCGGTTGGATGCCGATCGCCACCAGGCAAACATCGCCACGGATCACACCGTTCTCCTTGGGTCCCTCGACCTGCAATTCCACATGGCTTCCCTTGTCGGAAAAGGCGGTGATCTTCGTGCCCGTGAGGCAGCGGATGCCCTGCTTGGTCAGGGACTTGCCGAGCGCGTCACCCACCTCGTCGTCCTCCACCGGCAGCAGCCGCGGCATCATCTCGACCAAGGTCACCTTCGTGCCGAAGGCGTTGTAGATGTAGGCAAACTCCACCCCGATCGCGCCCGCGCCGATGATGAGCATCTCCTTGGGTTGCTCGGCAAGGGTCATCGCCTCGCGCGAGCCGATCACCGACTTGCCGTTGAAGGGAAGCGGGGGCAGTTCGCGCGACCTGCACCCGGTCGCGATGAGGATGTCCTTTGTCTCCAGAACCTTCACGGACCCGTCGGCCGCCTTTACCGAGACCTTGCCGGTCCCCTCGATGGATCCATGGCCGCGCACATAGTCCACCTTGTTCTTTTTGAACAGGAATTCGATGCCGCCCGCGAGTCGGTCGGACACCTTGCGCGAACGGCCGATCACCGCCTGCCAGTCGTAGGACAATCCCCCGATCGTAAATCCGAACTCCGCGGCGCGGTGGCGCAGGGTGTGGTAGAGTTCCGCATTCTTCAGCAGCGCCTTGGTGGGAATGCAACCCCAGTTGAGGCAGGTGCCGCCGGCACGGTCGGCCTCGACGCAGGCGACGGACTTGCCGAGTTGGGCGGCGCGGATCGCGGCAACATAGCCGGCCGGGCCGCCACCGATGACGATGAGATCGTATGCCATGGATCGTACGGAGGTTCGAGTGGAAAACCGGGTGAACGGGCGGAACGGGCCTGACCCGCTCCGGGGCGGGGAAACTGCCGGGGGTCCCGGGGATTGTCAAAGGCGGAAACAGGTCAACCCACGACCGCGGCGAGGCGGCGGCACACCTCCTCCACATTTTCGCGTGAGTTGAATGCCGAGATCCGGAAGTAGCCCTCGCCCGCCGAACCGAAACCCGAGCCGGGGGTGATCACCACTTGGGCCTCGCCGAGCATGCGGTCGAACATGTCCCACGAGGAAAGTCCCGGCGGGCAGCCCACCCACACATAGGGCGCGTTCTCCCCGCCGAAGACCGGCAGACCGGCCGCAGCCGCGGCATTGCGCAGCAAGGCGGCATTGCCCATGTAGTGGTTGATCAGCGCCGCGACCTCCCGCTTGCCCTCATCGCTGAAGACCGCCTCCGCTCCGCGCTGCACGGGGTAGCTTGCGCCGTTGAATTTGGTGCTGTGGCGGCGACTCCACAACTGGTGGAGCGGCACCCGCCCGCCGTCGGCCGCACGGCCGGTCACACTGTGCGGGATGACGACATAGGCGCAGCGCACGCCGGTGAACCCGCCGTTCTTGGAAAAGGACCGGAACTCGACCGCCACATCGCGCGCGCCCTCGATCTCGAAAATCGATCGCGGCAGCGAGGGATCGCGGATGAAGGCCTCGTAGGCGGCGTCGAAGAGCAGGATGGAATCGTTCCGCCGTGCGTAAGCCACCCAGGCCTCGAGCTGCG
>CAZMUK010000109.1:0-8214 GCA_964569415.1 uncultured Luteolibacter sp.
CCGCGCAGCTTGAGGTCCTGGATGAGGCCGTAGCAGCCTTGGTCGACATCCCGGCATTGCGAGGCGAGGTCGCGGGGAAGGCTTGAGTGCTGATCCCAGCCGCGGTGGAAGATCTGCACGAAGCGGACGCCGCGTTCGAGCAGGCGGCGGGCCATCAATGCCGAATTGGCGAAGGTGCCGCGCTTGCGGGAGTCTTCGCCGTAGAGGCCGTAGGTCGCCTCCGATTCACCGGAGAGGTCGGTGAGTTCCGGCACCGAGGCCTGCATGCGGAAGGCCATTTCGTACTGCTGCATGCGCAGCTCGATTTCCGGGTCCTGCACATCGGCGAAGGACTTTGCGTTGAGGCGGTTTAGGCCGTCGATCATCTTGCGGCGGATGTCCCGGTCGACGCCCGGTGTATCCTTGAGGAAGAGCACCGGATCTCCCAGCGAGCGCAGGGCGACGCCGGAGAATTTCCCCGGCAGGTATCCCGATCCCCAGAGGCGGTTGGAGATCGCCTGCACATTCGAGAACGGGGAGCTGTGCCGTGCGTGGAGGACGACGAAGGAAGGCAGTTCCTCGTTCATCGAGCCGAGGCCGTAGGAGATCCAGGATCCGAGCGAGGCCTTGCCGTTCTGCATCGATCCGGTGTAGATCAGCTGGTTGGCCGGTTCGTGGTTGATCGCATCGGTGTGCATCGATTTGATGATGCAGAGATCGTCGACCATCTTGGCATGCCAGGGGAGCAGTTCGCTGACCCATGCGCCGGATTGTCCGTGTTGTGCAAACTTGAAGATCGAGGGAGCGAGCGGGAAGGCGGTCTGGCCGGCGGTCATGCCGGTGAGGCGTTCCCCCTGTTGCTTGAGCCAGGCGTTGAGGTCCTCCTTGAAGCGTTTCGAGAGGTCGGGCTTGTGATCGAAGAGATCCATCTGCGACGGAGCGCCGATGAGCGAAATGTAGATCGCGCGTTTTGCCTTGGGGGCGATGGAGGGCAGGGGTCGTCCCGGGTTGGCTCCCGTGGCCGCGGGGAGGGCGCGGGATCCCAGCAGGCTGCCGAGTGCGGCCATGCCGAGGCCGGCGCCGGATTTGCGGAAGAACTGCCGGCGGCTGTAGGCAAGGTTGCGGGCTTCGATGAGCGGGTTCATGGCTTAGGGCTTCGAAGGTCTCCGGATACGGCTACGGGTTTCAGCGGGTGATCGTTTCATCAAGATTGAGCAACTGGCTTGCGATCATCGTCCAGGCGGCGAGTTCGGTGGGGTCGAGATCGGCGGGCGGCGGTTTTGCTCCCGTTTGCAGCAGCGCGGTCGCATCGTCCGGGGTGGACCTGTATATGTTCCTCAGGGTTTCGAGGGACGCGTACAAGTCACGGCGTTCGTCCTTCGACGCGGTGCGCGCGAGCAGGCGCCGCATCATGAAATCGATCCGCGCGTCGGTATCGGGCGATGTATTCATGGCCCGTGCCGCGAGTTCGCGAGAGGCCTCGATGAACTGCGGATCGTTCATCAGCGCGAGTGCCTGCAGCGGTGTGTTGGTGCGATCCCGCCGGACGCAGAACACATCCCGGGAGGGAGCGTCGAAGACCTCCATCGTGGACGGAATCGCGGTGCGCTTCCATAGGCTGTAGAGCGAGCGGCGGTGCAGGGACTCTCCGACGTCCCTGATGTACACCCGCGTGTTGGAGGACGGCATTGCCACCGATTCCCAGATCTTTTCCGGTTGGTAGGGTTTAACCGGCGGACCGCCGACCTTGGTCGAGAGCAGTCCCGAGGCCGCGAGGGCGAGGTCGCGGATCGGTTCCGCATCGAGCCGGATGCGTGGTCCGCGCCAGAGCAGGCGGTTGGCGGGGTCCTTCTCCAATTTTTCCGGGGTTACCTTGGCTGATTGGCGGTAGGTCGCGGATGTCACCATGAGTTTCACCATGTGGCGGTGGTTCCACTTCGATTCCATGAATTCCGCGGCGAGCCAGTCGAGCAGTTCCGGGTGCGAGGGGCGCGATCCCATGATGCCGAAGTCACCATTGGAGTCCACGATGCCGGTTCCGAAGATCTGGTGCCAGAGGCGGTTCATCGTCACTCTGGCCGGCAGCGGGTTGGCGGGATCGTTGAGCCAGTGCGCGAGGCCGAGACGGTTCCTCGGTGCATCGGCGGGCATCGGCGGAAGTACCTTCGGCGTTTCGGGTGCGACCCGTTCGCCTTTTGCCGTGTAGACGCCGCGGATGAGTACATGGGCGAAAGGCTCGGTCTTCTTGTCGTCCATCACCAGGGTGATCGCGCCGCGGTCGCGGATGCGTGCCTGTTCGTCGATGAGTTTCGCGAGTCTCACCTTGAGGCCGGAGCTGACCGGATCCACCGAGGAAAAGTACTGTCGGCGGAGCACATCGGTCTGCTCCTTGCTGCGCTTCCCGCGGGGCGTGCGCAAAATGGAACGGGAGCGGTGGCTTTCGGCCATCGTGAGAACCTCCTCCGGAATGATGACGCGATCGTGGAAGCGCAGGTCCTGAATCGAGAACGAGCCCTTGGCGGGTTTGCCCCCCGACCGTGCGCCGATGACGAGGCGGCCGCCATCCGGACCCGGCGGCGGCAGCACGGTTTCCTCTCCGGGCGGGAACGGCAGGTGGGGCTTGCCGTTCAGATACAAGCGGAAGGGGGAGTCGAATGCGATCGTCCCCTGATGGCTGAAAAACACATGGATCCATTCGCCGGTTCCGAGAGGCTTGCGGCCCTTGACGGATTGGTCCACCCGGTTTTCGGGGTAGAAGGTGCGCAACACCGGGACGCCTTCCTCGATTTCGAACGCCCAGCCGACCTCCTTTTGCGGGTCGCCTCCGGTGCGGGAGATGACGGTGCCCTCAAACCCGGCATCGATCTTCAGCAGCATGCCGAACGATGCGTGGGCCCGGTCACCGACAATGGCGAGATCGCCGAGGTCGAGCGGGGTGCCGTTGAAGACCGGGGCCTTGCCCCAGGGGCCCTCCGAGCGCGGACCGGTGAAAGGCCACTCATGCGATGTCCGCCCGATGGTTCCCTTCAGAGGTCCCGAAGCATCGTTGAGAGGCAAGTGGAGGGCGAGGAACGGATCGGCATCGGCAGGCGAGGGGGGCGCTGCCCGCTGAATCCAGGCTTGCAGATCCTCTTCCGCCTCTTTTGCACGGTCCGCGATCTGTTTCCGGATTTCGCTGAACTCCCGCCGGACGGCATTCCAGCGCGCGCGGTCCTCGTCGCGGGGAATCACCAGGTTCGGCGGATGATCGAGCAGGTTCTTGTCGAGGGCCTCCATCGTCGAATTGCGGAAGAAGGCGGTGAGCGAATAGAACTCCTTGGTGGAGACCGGATCGAACTTGTGGTCGTGGCATGCCGCGCAACCGGTGGTGAGGCCCAGCCAGATCGCCGACATGGTCTCCACGCGGTCCTTGGCGTAGACCGCATCGTATTCCTCGGGAATCGCGCCGCCCTCGCCGGTGGTGGCAAGGCAGCGGTTGAATCCGGTGGCGATGAGTTGGTCATCGGAGCGCCCGGGCAGCAGGTCGCCCGCGAGTTGTTCGGTGGTGAATTGGTCCCACGGCATGTTCCGGTGGAACGCCTTCACCACCCAGTCGCGGTAGGGCCAGATCGAGCGGTAGTTGTCGATGTGGATGCCGTGGGTGTCGCCGTAGCGGGCGGCATCGAGCCAGTGCCTCGCGAAATGTTCGGCACTTGCCATCGATGCCAGCAAGCGGTCGGCGGCGTCGGCGACCGCCTTGGCCGGATCCGCCTGATCATCCTTCACGAAGTGATCCACATCCTCAGGCGCGGGGGGCAGGCCGGTCAGGTCGAGGTGCAGCCTGCGGAAGAAGCGGCGCGGATCCTCCGGCGGGTTGGGAGCGAGGCCCGCCTCATCGAGTTTCGCGGCGATGAAGCCGTCGATTGGGTTGGCGGCCCGGTCGGCACCTGCCCGGGGAGATTCCGGTCGTTTCACCGGGATGAAGGACCAATGCAGTTCGTACTCCGCGCCCTGTTCGATCCAGCGTTCCATCAACGCGATGCTTGCCTCGTCCATTTCCTTGTGACTGCGGGGAGGCGGCATGATCGTTTCCGGATCGTGCGAGCGCATGCGTTTGACGATCTCCGATTCGGCGGGTTTGCCTTTGATGATCACCGGCCTGCCGCCGTCCCGCGCGGCGAAGGCATCTTCCGGGCGATCGAGGCGCAGCGGAGCCTTCTTCGGTTCGCGGGTGCCTGAGTCGGGTCCGTGGCAATGGTAGCAGTACTCCGAGAGGATCGGTTGGATGTGCTGGTTGAACGAAACCTTGGCCGGTTGCGAAACCGGGATGGTGTTTCCGGTGCTTTGAACCGTCTCCGCGGCAAGCTTCCGGGGCGCAGACTCCCGTCCGCAGCCGTTCAGAAGAAGTGCCGCGGCGAGGACGGGGAGAGACGAGGGTCTCATATTGCAGCCTTTCCGTTGGAAGTATCCGGCTTTGTTTACCGTGGCACATACCCGTCCGGCGAGCCGGTTTTTTCAAGGAGGATGCCCGCGTGGTGCGGTCTCCGCGCCCTTGTGGTTCCTTTCTCCCCTGTTCCCGCCATGAGTCCCCGGCGATGGCGCGCCACCCCGTAGGCCGAAGTGCTGCAGGCAGGCCCGGATCCTGTCCTGCCACCCTGCGCAGAGCATCTGTTCAGGCAAACAAATCCTTCACAACTTTCGCGGGCTCGACGCCGGTGAGGCGCTGGTCGAGGCCTTGGAACTTGTAGCTGAGGCGCTCGTGCTCGAGACCCAGCGCATGGAGCATCGTCGCGTGCAGATCGCGGATATGCACCGGCTTGTCGACGATATTGTAGGACATCTCGTCGGTTTCGCCGTAGACTTGCCCGCCCTTGACGCCGCCGCCGGCCATCCACATCGCGAAGCAGCGCGGGTGGTGGTCGCGGCCGTAGTCCTTGGCGCTCAGTTTTCCCTGGCAGTAGACCGTGCGTCCGAACTCGCCGCCCCAGACCACGAGCGTGTCGTCGAGCATGCCGCGCAGCTTGAGGTCCTGGATGAGGCCGTAGCAGCCTTGGTCGACATCCCGGCATTGCGAGGCGAGGTCGCGGGGAAGGCTTGAGTGCTGATCCCAGCCGCGGTGGAAGATCTGCACGAAGCGGACGCCGCGTTCGAGCAGGCGGCGGGCCATCAATGCCGAATTGGCGAAGGTGCCGCGCTTGCGGGAGTCTTCGCCGTAGAGGCCGTAGGTCGCCTCCGATTCACCGGAGAGGTCGGTGAGTTCCGGCACCGAGGCCTGCATGCGGAAGGCCATTTCGTACTGCTGCATGCGCAGCTCGATTTCCGGGTCCTGCACATCGGCGAAGGACTTTGCGTTGAGGCGGTTTAGGCCGTCGATCATCTTGCGGCGGATGTCCCGGTCGACGCCCGGTGTATCCTTGAGGAAGAGCACCGGATCTCCCAGCGAGCGCAGGGCGACGCCGGAGAATTTCCCCGGCAGGTATCCCGATCCCCAGAGGCGGTTGGAGATCGCCTGCACATTCGAGAACGGGGAGCTGTGCCGTGCGTGGAGGACGACGAAGGAAGGCAGTTCCTCGTTCATCGAGCCGAGGCCGTAGGAGATCCAGGATCCGAGCGAGGCCTTGCCGTTCTGCATCGATCCGGTGTAGATCAGCTGGTTGGCCGGTTCGTGGTTGATCGCATCGGTGTGCATCGATTTGATGATGCAGAGATCGTCGACCATCTTGGCATGCCAGGGGAGCAGTTCGCTGACCCATGCGCCGGATTGTCCGTGTTGTGCAAACTTGAAGATCGAGGGAGCGAGCGGGAAGGCGGTCTGGCCGGCGGTCATGCCGGTGAGGCGTTCCCCCTGTTGCTTGAGCCAGGCGTTGAGGTCCTCCTTGAAGCGTTTCGAGAGGTCGGGCTTGTGATCGAAGAGATCCATCTGCGACGGAGCGCCGATGAGCGAAATGTAGATCGCGCGTTTTGCCTTGGGGGCGATGGAGGGCAGGGGTCGTCCCGGGTTGGCTCCCGTGGCCGCGGGGAGGGCGCGGGATCCCAGCAGGCTGCCGAGTGCGGCCATGCCGAGGCCGGCGCCGGATTTGCGGAAGAACTGCCGGCGGCTGTAGGCAAGGTTGCGGGCTTCGATGAGCGGGTTCATGGCTTAGGGCTTCGAAGGTCTCCGGATACGGCTACGGGTTTCAGCGGGTGATCGTTTCATCAAGATTGAGCAACTGGCTTGCGACTATCGTCCAGGCGGCGAGTTCGGCAGGGTCGAGGCCGGGCGGCGGCGGGGTTTCCCCGGTGCGGATGAGCTGGGAGGCCTTGTCGGGCGACGAGCGGTAGAGGTCCCTGATCGCGTCGAGGGACTCGAGCATCACCTTGCGTTCCTCCTCCGAGGTCATGCGCGAGAGCAGTCGCTGTGTCATGAAGTCGATGCGGGCGGCGGGGTCCGGCGAGGATTCCATGGCGCGGGCCGCGAGTTCACGGGAAGCCTCGACGAACTGCGGATCGTTCATCAATGCCAGCGCCTGGAGCGGCGTGTTGGTGCGGTCGCGCCGCACGCAGAACACCTCGCGCGAGGGGGCGTTGAAGATCTCCATGGTGGCTGGCGGGGCGGTCCGTTTCCACAGCGAGTACATCGAGCGGCGGTAGAGGGCGTCGCCCGAGCCCGTTTGGTAGAACTGGGTATTCGACTGAGGCATGGCCACTGATTCCCAGATGCCTTCGGGCTGGTAGGGTTTCACAGGCGGGCCGCCGACCTTGGTCGAGAGCAGTCCGGACGCCGCGAGGGCCAGGTCGCGGATCGGTTCGGCATCGAGTCGGATGCGCGGACCGCGGGCAAGCAGGCGGTTGGCGGGGTCCTTCTCGAGTTTCTCCGGGGAGATTCTGGCTGATTGGCGGTAGGTCGCCGATGTCACCATCAGTTTCACCATGTGGCGATGGTTCCACTTCGATTCCATGAATTCCGCGGCGAGCCAATCGAGCAATTCCGGGTGCGAGGGCCGCGATCCCATGATGCCGAAGTCTTCATTGGACTCCACGATGCCGGTGCCGAAGAACTGATACCAGAGGCGGTTCATCGTCACGCGGGCCGGCAGCGGGTTGGCGGGGTCGTTGAGCCAGCGTGCGAGGCCAAGCCGGTTCTTCGGCGCATCCTGAGGGATGGGCGGGAGTACCTTGGGAGTGTCGGGTGTGACCCGTTCGCCTTTCGACGAGTACACCCCGCGGACGAGGACATGGGCGAAAGGCTCGGTCTTCTTGTCGTCCATGATCAGGGTTATCTTGCCCCGTTCGCGAATCGTAGCTCTTTCCGCTTGCAGGGCTGCGAGGTCCCCGGCCATCTCCGCGTGATGGCGGTTGACCGAGGTGAGGTAGTAGTCCCTGAGGATTTCGATTTGTTCTTTGGTGCGTTTGGCGTGCGGGGTTTTTACGATGGCTGGCAATTCCCGCGTTCTGGTGATTTTGGTTGTTTCTAGCAACGGCGGCTTGACCGGAGTTCCATGGAATCCTGCATCGAGGGTACGGCGGTAGAAGCGGATGTCTTGGGCGGCGAAGGATCCGGTGTTTGGGCTTCCGGGTTCCATCGGACCCAACCGGAGTCGCCCGCCGCCGCCCTTGGGTACCGGCGGATCCTCATTCACCGGCAGTACGAGCAATGAGGCCCCGTCCAGAAAGAGTCGGAGAGGGGAGGCCAGTTCCGTCGTCGCGAGGTAGGTGAACGTCAGGTGATGCCATCTGCCCGGCGTAAGGGGGATCCGGACTCTCAGGGAACGCTTCGCCTGGTTTGCCGGGTGCAGGATGCGCACAATGAAAGCCCTGTCCTCGACCTCCATCACCCAGCTGACTTCCTTTTCCGGATCGCCGCCGGTGCGGGATGCGATCGTGCCGGAAAACTTGTCGTCGATGCGCACGAACATGCCGAACGAGGCGTTGTCTTGAGGTCCGAAGCCTGCGACATCGCCGAGATCGACGGCCTTGTTTTCGAATACGGGAGCCTTGCCCCAGATTCCGTCGGTACGGGGCAGGCTTGCCTCCCACACGCGGGGCTTGCCGTCCAGCATGCCCTTGAGAGGCCCTGAGCTTTCGGTGAGCGGCATGCGCAGGGAGAGCAGGGGGTCGTAGACGACCGGGAGTTCCGCCTTGGCCTTCGGCAACCATGACTGCAGGTCCTTTTCCAGAGTTTTTTCGTATGCGGCGAGTTCCGCCTCCTTGCGGGGGATCTGCTCGTTCAACTCGTTCCAGCGAGCGCGGTCCTCGTCGCGAGGAATCACCAGATAG
>CAZMUK010000110.1:0-8111 GCA_964569415.1 uncultured Luteolibacter sp.
CGGACCTTTCCGTCCTTCTCGACCATGGTGAACTCTCCGCCGCTCTCGCGTGCGATGCGAGACAGCGATCTCTTGGCGTCGGGTTCCATCAGGGCGATCGTGTTCACCTTGATTCTGAGGTCCTTGGCCTCATCTGCGATCGACCGTGCCATTTTCTCATGGCCGTTGCAGGTGCCGTCCGTCATGAAAAAGATGACATCCGGAGGCGGGCTCAACCGGAGGGCGAGCTCCACTGCGGTGTCCCATTTCGTTCCCCAGACCTTGCGTTGCTGGCGGACATGACGGACGGTTTTCTCCACCGTGGAGGGATCGGCCTCGAGCCATTCCGGTTCGCGCTTGGTGCCGACCGGAGTCCAATCTCCCCCCCGCTTGAACTCCCACTCGTAGTCTCTGCCGCCGAAGGAAGTTTTGATTTTCGCACCGGGAGCGTGTTCCGACTTGCCGAAAGGTCCGTCGATCTCGTCGCCCGCGACCCATGCAGGGCCGGCGAACATGATGACCTGGTATTTCGTCGAGGCGTTGAGACCGCGGAGAGTTTTCTTCATCTCCTCCTGCATCAATCTGAAGCGGTCGTCGCCCATCGATGCCGAAAAGTCGATCACATAGGCGATATGGTTGCCCTTGACGCTCGTCCCGAAGAACGAACCGCCGCCGCCGGTGCCTTCTCCATCACCCCAGCCGCTGCCGAATCCGTCTCCGTCGCCGAACTCGAGGGAAGGAGTGGAGATCTCCACATCGGGCACCGGAACCGCGACCTGATTTGTCGTGAGGGCCACGATCACCTTGGCCATCGACTTGCTCGGGGAAGCTGGTTTGCGGTCCACCTTCATCACCTTTTTCTGCTCGATCTGCGGTTCTTCCGGAGACGGAGCCTGAATGGTCACGAAGGTAGGTGTTTCCTTGACGATCGTCTTCAGGGCGATCAGCCCGAAGATCAATCCGGTCAGTACTACCAGCAGTACAGCAACGACGACCGAGGAGATCGTGTTGTTGCGTTGGATTTTTCTGAGGCGTTCCTTGGCTTGAGGATCCAGTTCGGCGTGGAGGCTCATGGTTTTTTTTGGGGGTTATGCTCAGGGAGCTACACTGATGAGAAGGAAATCCCGAGGATCGGGAAAATCAAGAAAAATAGACGGCTCCTTCCACCGACAGACCGGGGGTCAGGGCCTGCTTTTCCTGCCCAACTTCTCACGGGTCGCCTCCAGTTTTTGGGGCACGAGGACCTCCCGGTCGCCGTAGAGGCCGGTCTTTTCGGCATTGAGGTACCATTTCTCAGCCTCTGCCCAATCCTTGGCGGCGAAATACGAGTCTCCGACAAGCATCATCAGGTAGGACTTCGCGTCGAGCTTGTCGCGGGGGATCAGGCCGAGAGCTTCTTCGAGTTCCTTCACGGCTTTTCGGGACTCCCCGGCCTTGGTCAACAGGTTGGCGCGGTATCCCGCGTCCTTGGTGATCTGCCACGGATCCTTGGGTTTGGACGATGCGGGCCAGGTCGGGCAGATCCGGAAAGCCTTCGACAGCGCCTCGGCGGCGGCTTTCAGTTCCTTTTCCTTGGCGATTCGGCTTCCGGCGGACGGAGCCTTTTTCAGCGACTCTCGCGCTTGCTCCACCAAAGCATCCGCGCGACTCTTGTCATCTTGGCTCGAGTTGGTCTCCGCCGCGAGGGTGCATGAGAAGAAGACCGCGAAGGCTACAAATGCACCAAGGATGGCTCCGGGACGGTTGCGGATGGGTTTCATTGGGGTCAGGTTTGTGTCTCAGCAAATCACAAACCCAAATTTGAACCCTCCTCGCGGCATCGTCAACCCGTGACCACCGCTTGGTTGTACCCTATCCCATGGGATAGGGTGGGAGTGGAGTGCCACCCGTGAAGCCGGGCATTACTGGCTCGGGGGCGCGGCAGGCTCGGCGGGGGCTGCCTCCCTTTTGGCGAGTTCTTCCTGCACCTCTTTGAGGCGCTGGGGTACTTGCGTCTTCCGGTCGCCGTACAACCCGCTGCGCTGGGCCTTGTGGTACCATTCCTCGGCCTTTTTCAGATCGCCCTGGGCTCGGCAAGTGTCACCGGCGAGCATTTCTACATAGGACTTCGCGTCGCGGTTCTTGCCGGTTGCCTCCAGGGCGGCATTGAGTTCGGCAAGCGCCTGCGAGGGCTGACCGGTTGCTGAAAAGAGGTTCGCCCGCGCAATCCGGGCGTTGACGGTCGACCACGGGTTCTTGGGGTCGAGGTTGTCGATGTTCCATTCCGGGTAGAGGGACATTGCCTCGTTGAACGCGGCTGTGGCGGTCTCGATTTCCTTCGCCCGTTGCGGGGCGTTTTCAGGACCATTCAGGGAGTTCGCGCGTTTCACCGCCTGTTGCGCCAGCTTGGCAAGTTCCGCGGCCTTCGCCACTTCCGGCAGGACGAAGTTCTCATCGTCGGGCTCCTTGTAGGACGGCACCAGACCCTTCGACTGGTGGTACCAGCGGGCATGGGCGAGAAACCCGTAGTTGGTGTTTTTCTTGGAGCGGTCCGCAATGTCCGGTCCCCATGACTTTTCCGAAGAGATCACGCGGTGGGCCCGTGCCATCCAGCGCAGCCGACGGCCGTAGATGCCGGAATCGGCGGGGGCTGCGGCCGTATTCGGGCCGAAGCGGACGGAGACTTCGAAGCCCTTTTTCTGATCGCCGCCGGACTTGCGGAAGCGGATCAACTGCGAGGAATTGGCGGCGAGGATGGGAAGTTCCCCCTCTTGGACGAGTTTCACTTCCCGGCCGGTCCCGTTGGTCGAGACCACCTTGGCGGATCCGTCCGCGGAAATGTCGAGTCGTTCTCCGGGCATGAGGCGCGCCTGATATTGGAAGCGCCCGCCCTCCCAGACCACTGTCGGCACGGCGAGCGAGTCCTCCTTCGCATGGATTGAGAAACTCATCGGTACCGCCGTTTGGTCGGGATTGTGGACGTGGACCGCGGATCCCGAAGAAACGCCGCCTTGGAATCCACCCGGCAACCCCGCTTCGCGGTGGGCTTTCTCGAGCAGTGCCGCCAAGCGGTCGGTCACCTCCGGCGTGAAGCTTTGCCCGAAATAGAGATCATTGCTGAGGTAATACTGCCCCCATGTGAGTTTTGGTTTTGTCCAGGGCATTTCATAGCGCTCGATGAGCAGCTTGTAGAACTCCGCCATCGTTTCCCCGGAGGGCCCGAAGAAATGATGGCAGATGTCGTCTATCTCCGCGTTCACATCGAGCTCCGGGTTCCACAGCATGCGCATCCAGAGGCGGCGCATGAGGAAATAGTACTCCCGCGGATCGTACATTTCGAAAAACACCCCGGCCACATGCGGGCGCACCGCCTTGAGCCACTTCTGCATCGCGTTGGGGCAGAGCGTGGGGGTGCTGACCCAGAAGGCGGGCCAGCAGCCGTACTCCCACAGGAAGAGACGGTTGCGGTCGTTGCCGAGCTTCTCCGACCACTTCCGGACATCGGCGAGGTTGCTGTTGAAGACCTCGGGTTCCTTGTTGCCCATGGAGGTGCGCATCATCGTCAGCATCACATCGATGTTGTCCGGGATGTCGAAGGTCGGCACCCCGTAGTGGCGCATGTAGGCGAGGGTGGAGATCCGCATGCCCGGGAAGCGGCGCTCCACCTCGGGGGACATGCGCCGCAGGTAGTCGAACCAAATGTTGGAGAAATTCCCCCAGGAGTGATGCTTCGGGTCGAACAGCGCGCGCGACCGCTCGTTGTACTGGACAGAGGGGGCGGCGGAGTCGGGCGTCTCTTCGATGATGTAACGGTTGTTCGGCCGGTAGTAGAATCCGCTCCCGCGGCCGCCCTTGATTTCCTTTTCAAGTTCCTCGAGCCTGACCTGAAGGACCTTGGGGTGGGTGTAGTCGAGCCACGAGAGATTGGGCTGCGATTGCATGGCCTCGACCGCTTGGTCCGTGCCTCCGCCTTTTTTCGCGTTCCTTGGGATGAACATGTCGGGATCGGACTTCCCGAAGCGCGAGGACCACCAGCCCATGTCGTAGCTGTGGTTGCAGTAAAACTGGTGTGCAGATCCCTCGCGCAGGCCCATGATGTTCCGGGGGCGGGAACTCATGACCCGGTGCTGGAAGGCTGGTGCGTCCTTGAAATCAAGGCCCTTGGGGACCTTCAGCGATGTGAGTTCCGGGATCACGGTGCCGAGTTCGAAGGTGCCCTTTTCGGCCGGGGCTTTGTCGAGCGAGGACATCACGAAACGATAGCCGAGGATATCCTCGGCGAAGGTTTCGACGGCGAACATCGTCCCGCGGTCGAGCGGCGCCTTGTTGTTGATGGTTCCGGGAGCCGCAACCTCGCCGATGAGGTAGACCGCGCCGTCCTGCTCTTTCAGCAGGATGCCTTCCGGTTCGGTTGGTGGGGTGATCTTTCCGGTCAGGTGCTCGCCATGGCCCACATAGATCCGTGAGCCTGTACCCGGATCCTGGGAGGCAGGGAGGATTTTGGGCTCCACTCCCATGGCCCGCTTGAGGAGCATGGAGAGTCGGTTGGCGAACGGGGATGCGGCGGGGCCTCCCGGGGCGGGATTCCGGGGATCCGGGATGATGAGGGTAATGTCGCGGCCGAGGTCGATCATTTCACCGGTGTACTTCGGGCGGGGCTTCCAAGCCTTGGCGGCGGGCGCCGGTGCGGCGGGTTGCGCCGGGGCCTTCTCCTCCCGGACCGTTTTCTCAGGGGCCTCCTCTGCGGGTGATGTTTCTCCGGAGGGTGCGGAAGCTTCCTCAGTCAGAGGCGTGGCCGGTGCTGTGGAAGGGGCCTTGCGGCATGCGGGAAGCCCAAAAAGAGCTGCCAGACAAACGCCGAGGGAAATGGAGCCTGCGAAGGGGAATTTCATGTGTTTCCGGTTTTGCGTGGAATACCCAGCGGGCAGGGGAAGTCTTTCACAGACTCCCCTCGGACCCACCTGGCGCGGAAGGCTGATGGTGATTTCCCCTCCGGTCGACGCCAAAACGGAGCAATCACTCCGGCAACACGAAAGAGCCCGGCCCCCGGATGTCGGTCCAGAGACCGATGGGTGGCGACCAGAGTGAGTGGGAATCGCCACAATGGCGAAGGATCTGGACGAGAAGTGCATCGGGCCGGCGCTCCACGCCCGGACTCAATTCCGACCATTTCAAAAGAACCAAGGCTCGCCACTGGCGGGCATCGGCTTCGAAGCTGTTAAGGATCGAGGACTCGTGCGGCAGCGAACCGATCGTGACCGTGTACGGACGCATGCCGACGCGGATCGTGAAGGTGTCTGCTGGCGGCTGTTTCCCGGTTCCGGGGGGAGGCGATGCCGCATCGGCAACCAGACGCAGGGCGATCCCCTCCGGCACCTCGACCGCTTGCAAGCGGGTACGCAAGTCGGCGGGAAATCCTCGAATCAGCCAATGGGTGTTGCCCCCTTCCTTGCCGGAGACCAGTTGCTGTTCCTGTACCTTTTTCCAGCGTGGATCCGAGAGACCCGGAAGCGAGTCCATGCGGGCAAGGCGAAGGGATGGCTCCTTTTCGGGAACACCATGAAAATGGGTGGCCTCGGCGAAGAAACCGCGCTTTGGTCCGTAAAACGCCTCGGTGGGGCGCAGCACCATCATGGCGTCCGCGAGCCAGTCGAGGCGCTTTGCGAAGATCGACGGATCGGCTGCTTTGGCGGGGGTCTCCCCATTGCGCGGAGGTGCGGCAGGTCCTTCATCCGATGGTTCATACACGGCAGTCGCGTCGAAGCGCGCGCCGGGGTTGTGTTGCCAGAAATAGGCGAGTCCGACGGCTCCGGCGGCGAGGTTCGGGATCTTTCCCTCAAGGACGAGATCCACTTCCCGAACCGCCGACTGTTTCACATCGGAAGGTTGCTTTCCATCCGCCTTCCCGGCCGGTGCCTTGATGCGTTTCGGATTCACATCTCCGTTGAAAATCTCCCCCTTGCCGCCGCTGATCTCAAGCGTCTCATTGGGTCGGAGCGTGCCGTACCAGGTCATGCGGCCGCCTTTCCATCCAACGGAGGGCCTCACGAGCGGTTTTTCCCCGGCCGTGATCGCGAAACGAACCGGCACCGTTTTATCGGCGATATTGCATACATGGATTGCCGAGCCCGATTCGATGGCCTTGGCCCGGTAGGCTGCCGGCAGCCCGGCCTTGCGTCGTGCAGTCTCAAGCAGGTTCGCCAAACGGGCGATTTCCTCCGCCGGGTAGGATTGTCCGTAATACAGCTGCGGGGAAACCATGTATTGGTCCCAGACGCGCACCGGATCCTTCCACGGGGTCTCGTAGCGTTCGATGAGGCGCGAATAGAACTCGTTCATGGTCGCACCCGACGGGCCGAAGAAACGGGTGCAGACATCCTCCACCTCCGAGGTCACATCCAGATCCGGATTCCACAGCAACCGCAGCCAGAGGCGGCGCATGAGAAAGGTGTACTCCGGCGGCCCGTAGAGCTCGATGAAAGCGCCCGAGACATGGGGGCGAACCGCCTGCAGCCAGCGCTGCATCGGTCGCGGACAAATGATCGGCGCGTTTACCCAGAAGGTGGGCCAGCAGCCGTACTCCCAGAGGAATAGACGCTTGCGGTCCCCGCCGAGGTGCTCCGACCACTTGCGAACATCCTCGAGATTGCGTTCGAAGACATCCTGCTGTTTGTTTCCCATCGAAGTGCGCATGATGGTCAGCATCACATCGATGTTGTCCGGAAGGGGGAAATCCGGCACCGCGTAGTGGTTCATGTAGGCAAGGGTGGATATCCGCGTGCCCGGCCAGATGCGCGAGGTCTCTGCCGAGAGCCTTCGCATGTAATCAAACCAGATGTTCGAGAATGCTCCCCACTGCCCGTGTTTGGGATTCCACAAGGCCCTTGCCCGCTCATTGTATTCGAGCGAAGGGGCGGCGATGTCGTTGGGCTCCTCGATGATGTATTTTTCGGTGGGAGTGTAGTGGAAACCTCCGGCCTTCTCCTTTGCCCGCAACTTGCCGATCTGGCGGATGCGCTCCTCAAGGACGAGTGGATCCGTGTAATCGAGGAATATTTTCCTGCGCTCGGCGGTGATCGCTTGCTCGGCTCCGCTCTGCTGGGCTCCGCCGGGAGGCACGAATGCGCCGGGAAAGGTCGCTCCGAAGGCTCGCGACCACCAGTTCACATCGTAGCTGTGATTCGCGTGAAAGGCCGGGCCGGATCCGCTGCGAAGGCCCATGAGGTTGCGCGGATCGCTGCCATGTGTGCGGTGTGAGAACGCCGGGGCGCTCGCAATGCGCAGATTCCCGGGAACCTCGAAGGGCCGCGGTTCCGGGATCGCCGTGCCGAGGCGAAACAAATCGGCCCTCGCCTTGACGGCTGACTCCGGCAGGGGTTTGCCGTCGCGATCCTTTTCCACGAAGAAATCCGCAACCGAGAAGACGAAGCGGAACCCCATTACTTCTTCGGCGAGGGTCTCCACGGCGTGCATCAAGCCGCGATCCATCGGCACTGGAACAAAATTTTCCCCAGCGGGCGCGATCTCGCCGAGCACGAGCAGGTCGCCATTCGATTCGCTGATTTCAAAAGCCTCCGGTTCCGATGGCGGTGCGGCCCTACCTTGCAGGTGCGGTCCGTACCCGACGAAGATCCGGATCCCCGCCGACTGCGCTTTCGATGCAGCCACGATTGGAGGGGGAGGCGAGCCGGTCGACAGCGCGATCAATTTCGCCAGACGCTCTGCCGCTGTGATTTGCGTGTCCCCTTCGCGGTACATGCCGTTGGCATTCGGCACAGCGGCAGGTTTGTCCGGAACGATCAATACGATCGGTGGAGGAGTCTGCGCTCCCTTGCTGCTCGAGGGCTCGGGTCCGTGGGTGTGATCCTGAGTTTGCGAGAGAGCAGATAAGCCAAGGACAAGAGCCACGTAGACCACTCCTGAAAGGCCGGTTCGCGTCTTTAGGTTGGCGTAGGACGGCAGGAAATGACCAGTAAGCGGCATCTTTCACCTACGCTTTTCACGAGTTGCCCCTTTCAACAGCGTCTCAGGTTGAAACTAGGTTGGAATTAGGTTGTAACTCCGCGCCCGGACTACCCCTTCGGTGTCCCCTCCAACTCCACACCCTTCCTCAAATCCCGCACGGTCCAGACGAGGCGGGCCATCGGGGAAGC
>CAZMUK010000111.1:0-8109 GCA_964569415.1 uncultured Luteolibacter sp.
GACGATCCGCGACCGCGCCAAGCCCGGGATTCGCAAGGTGATTTACGGCATCCTCTCGCTCGGCTGGCGCGGCGGCAACCGCCAGTGGAGCCACTACGAAATGGCCTACCTGTTGCTGGCCGCCCTTTCGACCCCGCTCGTGCTCTCGGTGCACTCGGTGGTGTCCTTCGACTTCGCCACTTCGGTCGTGCCCGGTTGGCACACGACCATCTTCCCGCCGTATTTCGTCGCCGGCGCGATTTTCGGCGGCTTTGCGATGGTTCTCACGATCATGATTCCGGCCCGTTTCATCTACGGTCTGCAGGACATGATCACGATGAAGCACATCGACAACATGGCCAAGATCATCCTGCTCACCGGCACGATCGTCGGCTACGCCTACCTGATGGAGCTTTTCGTGGCCTTTTATTCCGGCGCGATTTACGAGATGGAGGCCTTCAAGTTCCGCATCGCCGGGCCCTACTGGTGGGCTTATGCCGCGATGATGTCCCTCAATGTGCTCTCGCCGCAGCTGTTCTGGTTCCGCGCCTGCCGCGAGAACCTCTGGGTGGTGATGGCCGTGGCGATGTGCGTCAATGTCGGCATGTGGTTCGAGCGCTTCGTGATCATCGTCACCACCCTGGCGCGGATGTGGCTCCCGGGCGACTGGAAGACCTTCTCGCCCTCACCGCAGGACCAGATGCTCTTCGTCGGCACCATCGGCATGTTCCTCGCGCTCTTCATGTTGTTCCTGCGTTTCCTGCCCTGCATCAACATCGCCGAGGTGAAGTGGACCCTGCCGCAATCCGATCCGCACCACGACGACAAGGAGTCGCACCCCGACGGCGGCACCGTTTCCGAGGCGGCCTACCAGCACGAAACCGCACCGCAACGCACGGCCTGAACCCCCTTACCCGCGAACCCATCCCGTGAGCACCACCCGCAAACGCGTCTACGGCTACCTCGCCGAGTTCGGCAGCGCCTCGGCCTTGTACAAGGCCGCGGAAAAGGTGCGCGACGCCGGGTTCCGCAAATGGGATTGCCACACGCCCTTTCCGGTGCACGGCCTCGACGGGGCGATGGGGCTCAAGCGCTCGATCCTGCCTTGGTTCGTGTTCTTCGGCGGTGCGGCCGGCTGCGCCACGGCCTTCACCCTCGCCTACTCGACGCAGGTGCTGATCTACCCGACCATCGTGCAGGCCAAGCCGGCCAACATCTTCACCGTCCCGGCCTTTTTCCCGGTGATGTTCGAGCTGACGATCCTGTTCTCGGGTTTCACGGTGCTGTTCGGCTTGCTCGGGCTCACCGGGCTGCCGCGGCTCAACCATCCGCTTTTCGCCAGCCGTCAGTTCCACCGCGTGACCGACGACGCTTTCTTCATCGCCATCGAGGCCCGCGACCCGAAGTTCAGCCCCACGGCCACCAAGGAACTTCTCGAGAAGATCGGCGGCACAAACATCGAACTGGTCGAGGAGGAGGACTCCTGAACCCCTTGGAAGGCATGCCCGCACCCGCCGCAACCCTCACCGCCCACCCATGCGCTACTTCTTCCTGATCTACGCCCTCGTGGCGCTGCTGGTCGTCGGCATCATGGGACTTCGCGGGCAGAAGTTCCAGAAGCCGCCGATCCGCGTTTTCCCGGACATGGACGAGCAGGACAAGCTCAAGGCCCAGAAGCCGGATCCGTTTTTCGCCGACGGTCTCGGCAGCCGTCCGCTCGCGGCAGGCACCCAACCGCGCGGCTTCAACCCCGAGGGCCTGCGCTCGATCGGCGGAGTGCACCAGCCGGAGTTCGGCGGCGGGACAGGGTACTACTTGACCGGCCATATCGGCGATTACTACGGCTCGGGCATGCCTGAGGAACTCGCGCTCACTCCGGAAAACACCGGGGCGCTGGTCCGCCGCGGCAAAGAGCGTTACGGGATCTACTGCGCGGTCTGCCACGGTGCCTCCGGCGACGGCAACGGCATCACCAATGCCTACGGAGTACCGGTGGCCGCCAACCCCAACGCGAAGCTCAACGCGATTTCCCCGCAGACCTACCCGGACGGCCGGATCTTCGAGGTGATCACCAAAGGCAAGGGCCAGATGGGTGCCTACGGGCATTCCATCCCGGTGCGCGACCGCTGGGCGATCATTGCCTACCTCCGCGTCCTGCAGGACGCCAAGGCCTCCGTTTCCCGCTGATTTTCACCGACATGGCCCACCACCCCGTCACTTCCGCAGACATCGCCATCGACGGCGACCACCTCGATCCCTCGTCGGTCTCGCGGGTGAAGTCCGTGGCGCTGGCGGTGGCCGTCGCGGGCACCGCACTGAGCGTCTACCTGCTGTTTTTCGCGCCGGAGAAGATCCGCGGCTGTTATTCCTACTCGTGGCTTTTCGCCTTTTACCTGTTCCTGACCCTCTCGATCGGCGGCTGTTTCTGGACGCTCCTCCACAATGTCTCCAATTCCGGATGGGGGACCTCGGTGCGGCGCACCTTTGAAAACCTCGGCTCCACTTATCCGTGGATGTTCCTGTTCGGCATCCCGTTGCTGTTCCCGCAGGTACAGCAGTACCTCTACGAGTGGATGAACACCCACCGCGCCGCGCACGGGGACGTCAAGGAGCACCTCCACCACACCGACCACCTTCTCTACAACAAGCATTGGTTTCTCAACCTGCCGTTCTGGTACGCGCGGGCGGCCTTTTATCTCCTCGGCCTCGGTTCGGTGATCTTTTTCCTGCGGAGACTCTCCACCGCCCAGGACACCGATCCGCAACCCGGCACCGCCCGCCTGTTCAAGGCCCGCTTCCATTCCACCTACACCCTCATCATCTTCGCCCTGACCATCACCTTCACCGGTTTCGATTTCCTCAAGGGGTTGGACTACAAGTGGTTTTCGACGATGTGGGGAGTGTACCTTTTCGCGGGGTCGGCCCTCAACTCGATGGCGGTGATCATTCTCACCGTGGCCTGGCTCAAGGGGAGGGGACACCTCAGGCATGTGACCACCGGCGAGCATTTCCACATCATGGGCAAGCTGCTGTTCGCCTTCACAGTCTTCTGGGCCTACATCGCCTTCTCGCAATTCTTCCTCATCTGGTACGCGGGGATCACCGAGGAGACCTCGTATTTCCTGATCCGCAACACGGGCAACTGGAATACGGCGATGATCGCCCTCGTGTTCGGTCACTTCGTGGTTCCTTTCGTGATTCTGCTCCAGGCTTGGCTCAAGAAGAACCCCAAGACCCTCTCGATCATGGCCGTGTACACGCTGGTGATGCATGTGCTCGACCACTATTTGATCTCGATCCCCGAGCGCGGCATTTCGCTGGGCAACATCAAGCCCGGGGTATTCGGCGAGATCTCCCCGACGATTCCCGGGGCGTTCTGGGGCGACATCCTCGCCTTCGTGACCATCGGCGCGGCCTTCTTGTTCTTCCTGCTGCGGGCCTTGGGACAACACTCGCTCTACCCGAACCGCGATCCGCGCATCCTTGAGTCGGCGAACCTCTCGAACTGAACCATCCGGCGACGACATGAATTTCCAACAGGACAACCCGCTCAGGCGCTTCTCCCTCTTCTGGAGGGGGCTGGGAGTCTTCCTGCTCCTGCCTGCGGTGCTGCTGGCCTTGTGGCTGTGGAAGCGCAAGCCCGCCGAGATGCCCGAGGAGGTGGCTGCGAAAGTACGCTACGAGACAAAGTCCAAGGTGGATGCCGCACAGCGCGAGGCACTGGCCCCGGATGCGGTGGAAGAGGCGATCGCACGGGTGGCGGCCGGACTTGCCGCATCGCGGCCCGCCGCGGTGGAGCGTCCCGACCAAGTGGTCCCCGGCTCCGAGACTTCGAAAAGGCTTTCGGAGCCCCCTGCACCCGCCGCCACTCCTGCACCTGCTCCCGCGCCCGCACCCGCACCCGCACCCGCACCCGCGCCCGCACCCGCGCCCGCACCCGCACCCGCACCCGCACCCGCACCCGCACCCGCGCCTGCGGAGATTATCAAGCCCTGAGATCCGCGACCGCTTTCCCAACGAATCATCCGCGATGCCAACCGCCCCGAACACCATCCTGAGCAAGGACGCCCTGCTGCGTGCGGAGATTGACCGCTCGCTGCGTCATCCGGTGATGTTCTTTCTCACCAGTGGCGCGGCATGGTTGGCGGTATCGATCCTTTTCGGCGTGATCGCCTCTGCGAAGAGCCACAGCCCCGGTTTCCTGGGCGACTGCGCGTGGCTGTCCTACGGCAGGATGTTCCCGGCCCATGTCAACGCGCTGGTGTACGGGTGGGGCATGCAGGCGGCCTTCGCCGTGATCATCTGGTTGATGGCGCGCCTCACCCGCAAGGAGTGCACCGCCTCGGGAACGATTCTCGCCGCGGGCCATGTCTGGAACCTCGGAGTCTCGCTCGGATTGGTCGGCATCCTGTCCGGAAACGGCACCGGCATGCCTTGGATGGAGTTCCCGTTCTTTGCCTGGCCGGTGTTGCTGGTGGCGTATTTCGCGATTGTCACCTGGTCCTTCATCCAGTTCCGGGTGCAGACGGAGGGGCATGTGTTCATTTCCCAGTGGTACTTGCTGGCGGCGGTGATCTGGTTCCCGTGGGTGTTCGCCACCGCGCATGTGCTGCTGCACTGCATGAAGGGTCATCCGTTGATGGCGGCCGGCATCAACGCCTGGTACCGCTCGGCGCTGACCTTCCTGTTCTTTGTTCCGGTGGCGCTGGCTGCCGCATTCTATCTCGCCTCGAAGGTCACCGGGCGTCCGGTGGCAAGTTATTCGCTGGCGAAGATGGGCTTCTGGTCGCTGGCCGTGATCGCACCCTGGGCCGGCATGCAAAAGCTCACCGGTGCCCCAATCCCGCAGTTTCTGCCCTATGTCGGCGCCGCGGCCACCGCATTGCTGTTCATTCCGGCCGCGACTTCGGCGGTCAACCTCCTGCGCACGGTGCTTTCCGCCAAGGAAACCCTCGCGGCGAGCCCGAGCCTGCGCTTCATGGTGGCCGGCGTGGCCTCGCTCGCCGTGCTCGGCCTTGCGGGCGTGCTGCTCAATCTCCCGGGGTCGACCCTTCCGCTCACGCAGTTCACCCTCTCCGGTTACGGCTTCGACATGCTGGCCCTCTACGGGTTCTTCAGCCTCGTGATGTTCGGCGCCGCCTACTTCATCGTTCCGCGCGTCACCCGGCGCGAATGGGTGTCACGCAGACTGATTCGCAGCCATTTCCTGTTCTCGACCTACGGCACCGTGTTTGTGGCGTTGGTGGCGCTCTTCGGGGGCTGGCAGCAGGGGATCGGGCAGGAGGCTTGGTCCGAGCCGTGGTCCTCCGCGGCCGAGCGCTCGTATCCGTACGCGGTGACCATCACCATCGCTTGGGCGCTGATTCTTTTCTCGAACATCTTCTTCTTCCTGCATCTGGCACTGATGTGGATGCGGCTTGGCCGGCGCAGTTCGCATCCGACGTTGCTGCCCACGCGCCATCATTCGAGTCCGCACGGCGAGGAAGGCGATATCGACAACGCCGGTCCCGCCGCGCATCCCGCCCACTGAACCGTACGAGACCCCTTTCCCGGACCACCCGCCCCAACCCATGAGCTTCCGAACCTTCCTCACCGGCCTCATTGCCAGCTTCGGCGCGGCGTGGCTGGCGGTTGTCGTGATTCCGTTCTTCACGATGCGCTCGCTCGCGCCGGTGCCGCTCGACGAACCCGAGGGGACCTCCACGGTGTTCCAAGCGAAGCGTGCCGGGCGGGTGGCCGATGGCGCCGCGGTCTATGCGGCCAACGGATGCTACGAATGCCATACCCAACTGGTGCGGCCCACCTACGCGGGCAACGACATGTTCCGTGCCGACTGGGGCGGGCGCGACAAGGACCCGGACCTCGGCGACACCCGCCGCGAGACCAACGCCTTTGATTTCGAGGGCGAGCGATACGCCCAAGTCGGAAACACCCGGATGGGTCCGGATCTCTCGAACCTCGCCCACCGCGTCGAGGCCCTGCACGGTGCCGGATCCGGTGCGGAACGCTGGCTCTTCACCCATCTCTACAACCCCCGGCTCGACCCGACCCGCTGGGACTCGATGTGCCCGCCTCACAAGTTCCTTTTCAAGACCATCGACGTCAAAGGCGCGCATGCCGCCGATGCTCTTTGCGTGGAGACCGCCCCGGGACGGCAAGTGGTTCCGGGTGCCGAGGCCCGTGCGCTGGTTTCCTACTTGCTTTCCTTGAAAAAGGACCAGCCGGTGCCAAGCTCCCTCGATTTCTCCGCCAAGAAGAAGTAAGGGTCCGCGACCACCAGCGATACCACCACCGACATGTCAGAACCCGAATCCAAGCCCGATCTCGACGAGTCGATCAATGTGACCGAGGCCCATGGCCGTCTGGTGAGGGAGGCCGCGGCCTGCGCGCGGGAGAAGCGCATCGGGGCCGAGGGCAACGAGTCCGCGCCGCTCTGGATCCTCGGGATCTGCGGGTTGGTGGCGGTGATCGCCGGCGGCATCCTCGGCAATGCCGGAAACCGGTTTTCCTACACCACATTGGTTCGCGACGGTTATGTCCGCAAGGCCGCTCCGGGACAGGGTACCGCCGGCCCGGAACCCAAGGAAGCCCTTGCCGCCTTCGTCTCGCGCGGCACCAAGATCTACACCGCCAAATGCAATGGCTGTCACGGTGCCGATGCCAAGGGCGACGGTGCCAACTACCCGTCACTCGCCGGTTCGGCCTGGGTGAATGGCGAAACCGAGCGCTTCGCGATGGTCATCCTCAACGGCCTGCAGGGAGCCACGAGCACGGGCAAGGCCTACAGCGCCCCGATGCCCCCGCAAGGCGCCGGTCTCTCGCCGGAGGACCTCGCCGCGGTCATGACCTATGTCCGCAACAGCTTTGGCAACTCCACCGGGGATGTTGTCACCCCCGAGATGGCCAAGGCTGCCATGGACATTTCCGGCAAGCGTGCCAAGGCCGGGCAAATGGCGACCGCCGCCGAGCTTGAGGCCGACCATCTTCGCAACCTTCCCGGCGCGCCGCTCGACCCCAAGACGATGGTCGATCCCAAAACCCTCCTGCCCGTGGCCGAGGCCAAGCCCTGAACCAACCCGCGATCCCGCCAACGGAACCATGAGCGCCCATTCCGCCACCCATTCCGGGCACGATGCCCACGACGAGCACCATCACGATCCGGGTTTCCTCCGGAAATATGTGTTCTCCACCGACCACAAGGTGATCGGCATCCAGTACGGCATCACCGCGATGCTGTTCCTCGCCTTCGGATTCTACCTCATGATGGTGATGCGCTGGAGCATCGCCTACCCGCACGAGCCGCTGCCCGATTGGATGAGCTGGATCTTCTCCGAGAACTGGAAGGCACGCTGGCTCCAGGACGGCAAGGTCACCGGCGAGACCTACAACATGTTCGGCGCGATGCACGGGACCATCATGGTCTTCCTCGGCATCGTGCCGCTCGGCTTCGGAGCCTTCGGAAACTATGTCACCCCGCTGCAGATCGGCGCGCCCGACATGGCTTTCCCGCGCCTCAACATGGCGAGCTACTGGATCTACCTCCTCGGCGGCCTGGTGATGTGCGCCTCCTTCTTCATGGAATCCGGCGCGGCCAAGTCCGGCTGGACCAACTACTCGCCGCTCGCCGGCTTCGCGGACGGCCAGATCGTCAACCAGTGGCTGGCCGGGCAGACGCAGTGGCTGATCGGACTGGTGCTGCTCATCACCTCCTCGCTGCTTGGATCGGTCAATTTCATCACCACCATCATCAACCTCCGCGCCCGCGGGATGACCTGGATGCGCCTTCCGTTCTTCGTGTGGTCGATGCTGGTGACCGGATTCCTGCTGCTGCTGGCCTTCCCGCCGCTCGAGGCTGCGGGGATCATGCAATTGATGGACCGCGTGGTGCATTCCTCCTTCTTCATGCCCTCCGGCTTGTTCACCAAGAGCGAGGGCCTGGCGGACTTGTCCGGCGGCGGTTCGCCGCTGCTGTTCCAGCACCTGTTCTGGTTCCTCGGTCATCCCGAGGTGTATGTGCTGCTGCTGCCGGCCTTCGCCTGCGTGGCGGAGATCATCCCGGTCAACACCCGCAAGCCGCTCTGGGGCTACAAGTCGATGGTCTACTCGGTCCTCGTGCTCGGGTTTCTTTCC
>CAZMUK010000112.1:0-8056 GCA_964569415.1 uncultured Luteolibacter sp.
GACGCGCAACGGCGGCCATGCCGTGGCGGTCTACAACCCGGAAGACGCCACCGGCCGCTCGTTCCGCAAGTGCTACCAACTCTCGACCCACGCCGGGCGCGTGCGGCACATCGCGCCGGCCGATTACCGCCAAGGCTCCCACCTCTGGCTGCTGCTCGCCGAAATGGTCCGCGAAACCGCCGACCGCATTCTGCGCGAACGCGACGAGGAACGCGACAATGCCACGGTCGCCGCCCCGGGCTTTTGAAGGGTTCCGCCGACCCCGCGCGAGCCGCCCGGAGATATGTTCAAAAGAACATATCTTGCCGCAAGGAATGCGGATTTTCCTCATTTAAGGATTGTCTTCTTCCAACAAACCGGAATAGTCCGGACATCTTGATGAAAGAAGCACGCGTCCGGCTCTTCCATCGCCGTATCGCCCACGCCGTCAGCGGAGCGGCCGGGGGCTCCCTCTCCTCCGCGTTTCCCCACCTGTGATCGCACCCGAATCCATGATTGACCGACCCGAACCCGAGGCAACCTGCGCCCTTTTCACTGAAACCGAAGTGCCCGCCGCCCTTGGCGCGCGCCGCGGCCGACGCAACGGAAAGGCAGGCCTCAAACCCGCCGACTTCGGGCTCACCGCCCCCTCCCAGCTCGCGAAAAACTATGTGCTCGACACCAATGTGCTGCTCCATGACCCGGCGGCACTGGAACGCTTCAAGGAAAATCACCTTTGCATCCCGGTGGATGTGCTCGCCGAGCTCGATCGCTTCAAGAGCGAGCAGACCGAGCGCGGTGCCAACGCACGGCGTGTCCACCGCCGGCTCACCGAGATGTTCTCCTGCTCGGAAAAGGTGACCCGCGGCGTCGGCAATGCCTTCGGCGGCACGGTCCGCATGGTGATCTACGATCCGGCCACCTGCCCGGTGAACTCGGAACAGCTCAACCGCTTCCACCGGATCTTCCCCGACCGCGAACGGGTGGACCACCGCATCCTCGCCGCCTGTCTGCTGCTCATGCAGCACAACAAGGCGCCGGTGGTGCTCGTCACCAAGGATATCAACATGCAGCTGAAGGCCCGCGCCGTGGGCATCGACTGCCAGGACTACCTCAACGACAAGGTCGACCCCCGCGAGGTGTCGAACTACGAGGTTCATCGTATCGAGGTGGACCCCAGCGAACTGCAACGCTTCGCGAGCAGCGGCGCACTCACCCTCGACGAGGACCGAACCTCCGGTGTCGCGGTAAACGAGTATGTGCTGCTCGGCGCCGGAGAGCGGCAGACGATGCCCGCGCGACTCACCGCCGAAGGGCATTTCGCCAAGCTCTGCTTTCCCGAGGCCCTCAAGATCCCCGACGGCCAATCGCTCAAGCCGCTCAACCTCGGCCAGCGCTGCCTGATCGACGCGCTTCTCAATCCCGCCATCTCGCTGGTGACCTGCTACGGCCACGCCGGCACCGGCAAGACGCTCGTCGCGGTCGCGGCTGGCCTTCACGAGATGTTCAACCGCCGCTACACCGGCATCACCGTCAGCCGTCCGGTGGTGGCGATGGGCGAACAACTCGGCTTCCTTCCCGGCTCGCTCGACGAAAAAATGCGCCCTTGGCTTCAGCCGATCCACGACGCCCTTGAGCTGCTGATGCGCCCGCCCGCCCCTCTGGGCCCGAAGCGCAAGCAGGCCAAGCCCTCCTCGCAGGGGTCACCGGCCAAGAAACCCCACGAAATTCTCATGGAGCAGGGGATCCTCGAGGTCGAGGCACTGTGCTACATCCGCGGCCGCTCGATTCCCAACCGGTTTTTCATCCTCGACGAGGCGCAGCAGGTGACCCCGCAGGAGGCGAAAACCATCGTTACCCGCATGTCCCGCGACTCGAAGTTGGTAATGGTCGGCGACCCTGCCCAGATCGACAATCCGTATGTCGACAGCCGCAGCAACGGGCTGGTCTACACCCGCAACCGCCTCAAGGGGCAGCCTTTCGTCGCCCATGTGGCGCTCAGCCGCGGCGAACGCTCGGAACTCGCCGAGGCGGGTGCGCGGTTGATGTGAGTCCGGCCAGCGCCGGATTTGCATCCGCCCTTGCCCCCGCGGGCCCGGCCTGCTTGGCTCCGCCCGTCATGAAAATCGTGGTGGCGTATTCCGGCGGCCTGGACACATCGGTCCTACTCCTGTGGCTCAAGCAAAAGTACCGCGCGGAGGTGATCGCTTACTGCGCGGATGTGGGGCAGGGCGATGAACTCGACGGACTCGAGGCCAAGGCTCTCTCGACCGGAGCCTCGAAATGCTTCATCGGCGACCTGCGCGAGACCTTTGCACGCGACTTCGTGTTTCCGATGATCCAAGCCAATGCGGTCTACGAGGGACGCTACCTGCTCGGCACCTCGATCGCGCGCCCTTGCATCGCTCAGGGATTGGTCGATGTCGCCCTGCGCGAGGGAGCCGATGCGATCGCCCACGGCGCCACCGGCAAAGGAAATGACCAGGTTCGCTTCGAACTCTCGGCCGCCGCGCTCGCCCCGCAACTGCGCTGCATCGCCCCGTGGCGCGACGCGGAATTCCGCAAGCAGTTCCCAGGCCGCGCGGAAATGATCGCCTTTGCCGATGCCAACAAGATCCCGGTCAAGGCATCGATGCGCAAACCCTACTCGATGGACCGCAACCTCCTGCACATTTCCTTCGAGGCGGGTGCGCTCGAGGACCCATGGCACGATGCCACCACCGAGACCGACCGCGAGATGTATGTGCTCTCGGTCTCCCCGGAGGAGGCACCCGACCGCCCGGAATACGTGAACCTGCTTTTCGAACAGGGAAATGCGGTGGGCATCATCCACGAGAACCTCGCGGGGATTCTCGCCGAACTCGGCGACCTGCAGCCTGAGGGCAGCCGCGATGGCTACACGCTCTTCAGCCCCTGCGGAATCCTGCGCATCCTCAACCTGCTCGGCGGACGCAACGGAATCGGCCGCGTCGATATCGTCGAGAACCGCTTCGTCGGCATGAAATCCCGAGGGATCTACGAAACGCCGGGCGGCACCATCCTGCTGGCCGCCCACCGCGATCTGGAGACTTTGGTCATGGACCGCGAGGCGATGCACATCCGCGATTCGCTGATCCCGAAATACGCGCAATTGGTCTACAACGGATTCTGGTTCGCTCCGGAACGCGAGGCAATCCAGGCACTGGTCACCGAAACCCAGAAACGGGTGACCGGCGAGGTGCGGCTGAAACTCTACAAGGGCAATGTGATGCAAGCGGGCCGGCGTTCGCCGTTCAGCATGTACTCGGAGGCAGTGGCGACCATGGAGGGCGGCCAAGAGCAGGCCTACAACCAGGACGATGCGACCGGCTTCATCGCACTCAACGCCCTGCGGCTGAAAGCGTCGGCCGCCCGAGGCCGCTGAGGCCGCTTGCGCCCTCCGCCCGCCCGAGGAGCGAGAACGGATTCCGGGAGAGCCGCACTTTCCGTGCGGGCGGGGCCGGCGATGGGCCCGCCGCCGACCCTGGCACGGCCCGATCCACGGAAATTCCCTCCGGGTCACCCGGCTATGACAGGTCCGGTTTTGACAGCCGGGCCCTCTTGGAGCATGATCGCGCATCCTCCATGAGAACTTCACTCCGTCTTCTCCCCGTGCTGTCCGCACTCCTGCTTGGAGCCTGCACCGACCAGAAAACGACCTACGATGACGACATCTACGGCACCGGCCCCTTCGATAGCGCGGGCAACTACCGCGAGGACTGGGCCGACGACCCGTCGAAGTGGCGCCGACCCGGCAAACGCGTGGTCAACCCACCGCCGGTTTCGTCCTCATCGCTCGCGATGCGCGACGAACCCCCGCCGAATTCCGTGCCCTTGGCGGCCAGCCGCCCGGCGCCGTCCCGCCCCGCGAGCAGCGCTTCCACCACCCGCAGCCGCGAAACCACCCGCAGCACTGCCTCACGGCCGAAACCCAAACCGAAAACCACGGTCGCCAAGGCCAAGGCCAAGCCGAAAGCCAAACCAAAGCCGAAGACGGTCCGCTATGTGGTGAAACGCGGCGACACGCTCTCGGGCATCGCCGGCCGCTACGGTACCTCGGTGTCTGCTCTGCGCCGCACCAACGGCATCTCCGGATCCATCATCCGCCCCGGGCAGTCCCTCACCATCCCGAAACGATGAGTGATGGCACGCAGTCGGACACGCAAAACCTGCTGATTCTCGCCTCCGCAGGTTCGGGCAAGACCTACCGACTCAGCAACCGCATCATCCGTCTCGTCGCGAATGATATCAATCCGGCCAGGATCATGGCCCTCACCTTCACCCGCAAGGCGGCGGGGGAATTCCTCGATTCGCTCGTCGGCAAACTGGCCGAAGCCATCCGCGACCCGAAAAAGGCCGCAAAACTGCGCGAGGAAATGGAACTGCCGGCCGATACGGACTTCGGCAAGATCCTCGGCCGCGTGATTCGCTCGCTTCCGGAGATGAAGCTGGCCACGATCGACAGCTTCTTCGCCCGAGTGGTCCGCGCATTCCAGTACGAGCTCGGCATCCGCGGCGGTCCGTTTTCCCTCCTGGAGGGCCCGCGCGAGAAAATCCTCCGCGAACAATTGGTCTCCGATGCTCTCGGCGGCGTGGAGGACGACAGCAACTTCCTCGAGTTCCTGCGCCGGGCTTCCATCGGTAAGGAGGAGGTCTCGATCCTCCGCATCGTTGATGAACTGGCGAGGGACTGGTCGTCGTTCCTCCACGACCGGAAAAGCCTCGTATGGGGAAGAGCGGCCGGCGCGCCCGATCAAACGCCCGACGAGTGGCAACGCTGGCAGATGGAAAAGGGCCCGCTCGCCCTGAAGGCCCGCACGGAAGTGGAGGGAAACATCCCGGGCCACAAGGGTCGCACGAATACCCTGCTGAAGTTGATCGGCAATTTCGAAAGCCACTCCATCGGCAGCGGCTCGTTGAACGACAAGATTGGGAATTCGAAACTCGTCGAGGAACTGTTCGCGTCTTTCCTGTCGCAGCCGCCGGGAAGAGACCTCTCTCTCAACTGCTACGGGGAATTCACCCTCCATTCCACAATCGCCGATGCAATCCGCGAACTGGTCCTTTCCGCCGCGGCGTATGAGATGGTCACGGCCGCAAAGCGCACCGAGGCGGTCGGAGCGGTCCTCCGCCGCATCGGCCATCTGCGCGAGAAGCACCTCGTGAAGCGCGGACTTCTCGGCTTCAATGATATCAAACGCCTCGTGGCAGGAACGGGAGGGGAACCGGACGGGGAACCTTCCTTCGATCTCGGGCGGGAACTGATCGAATACCGTCTCGATTCCATCACCGACCACTGGTTGCTCGATGAATTCCAGGATACCAGCCGTGACGACTGGCGCGGCATCGAACGCCTCGTCGATGAAGTGGTCTGCGACGGCGGACAACGCAGCCTTTTCGTGGTCGGCGACCGCAAACAGGCGATCTACGGCTGGCGCGGCGGCGATGTGGGACTCTTCGACGAACTGACGCGGAAATACGGGAAAGCCCTTCCCACAGAGAACCTTTCCTGCTCCCAGCGCTCCTGCCCGGAGGTGCTGGAACTGGTGAACAAGGTCTGCGGCAACCGGGACGCCATCGAGTCAATCTTCGGCGCCGAAGTGAAAAACCGCTGGGTCTGGGATGAACATACCTCGGCCGACCGCCTCAAGGGACCGGAGTCCGCGGGCCATTCCCGGGTGGAGCAAGTCCAAGGGAACCGGGAGACGGCTTTCGCGCGGATGGTGGAAATCCTCGAGGAAACACGCTCCGGATGGAGCGCAGGTCTCTCCTGCGGCGTGCTGCTGCGTTCGAACAAGGAAGTGCTCGAGGCCGCTGACCACTTGCGCAAGGCAGGCTTCGAGGTGGTGGAAGAGGGCCGCCGCCAACCCGCTGTCGACCACCCGCTCGGAGTGGCCTTCTCCGCGTTGCTCGGATGGCTTGCAAACCCCGCCGACCGCCTCTCGCTCGAAATCGTGGCGATGTCGGTGCTCGAACCGCTGCTGTTCGCCGAAGGTGCGGACGAAGGCGCGGTGTGGCGGCAACTCAGCCGGGAATGCGCACAGGAGGGCTTCGCTTGTCTGTTCCGCCGCCTCGGCAACTTGCTGCCGGAAATCTCCGCTTTCGGAAAACAGCGCGCTGCCGATATCGGCGCGGCACTCGAGGAAATCGACCGCTCCGGCACGCACTCTCCGCGCGAGGCTGCCGAATGGCTCGGACGATACGAGACCAACCAAGGGGCCGGTACCGCCCCACTTCAGGTCATGACGATCCACAAGGCGAAGGGCCTCGGCTTCGACATGGTGATCCTTCCCTGGATCTCCAACGAGGGAATCCCGGATGCGAAAAACTTCAAAGTCGCGGTCACGAACGACCGGATCCTCGCGGCCCCGCCGAAATGGGTCCGCATGCTCGACCAAAACCTCCGCGACGCGGAAATGAGATGGGGCTTCGAACAATGCTACGGCGAACTCTGCGGTCTCTATGTGGCCCTCACCCGCGCCAAACGCGGACTTTATGTGATGCTGCAGGAACCACGCAAAAACAAAGAGTCGATCAATGACCTGGTAAACCTTTTCGCCCACACACTCGGGGTGTCCGACCCTACGCAGGCTGTTCTCTGGGAGACCGGCGATCGAGATTGGTTCAACACCGCCAAGGCCCGGACTCCCGCGTCTTGCGCCGAGGAAACTGGCGCGATCGGAAGCCCCGTGCCCAAACCCAAGCGTACCACACCCACCGCCGCCAAAAACGCCGCCGCGCGCCCCGCCCGTTCGGCCACCGGCATGGCCTTCGGTTCGGAAGTGCATGCAATCCTCGAATCCGTCGGCTGGACCGATGAAACCCCGCAGGACACGCCCCGCTCGCGAGCCGGTGAGGCGGTCGCCCGGATCCTGACCCAAGGAGACAGCGCCCGTCTCTTCCGCCGCGAAGGCCGCAATATCGAACTCTACCGCGAACAAGCGGTCGACTCGTTTGCGGACAACACCATCACCTCCGGCGTGATCGACCGCCTTCACATCCTGCGCGGCGATGACGGCTCGGTCTCCGGCATCGAAATCATCGATTACAAAACCGACGGGGTGGACAAGGCCGAGGACCTCCGGGAACGCTACGCAAACCAAATGGAGGCCTACCGAAACTGCCTCTCCGCCATCCACCCCGGCGTGCCCGTGAAGGCCTTCCTCGTGTCGGTCCGCCACGCCACCGCGATCGCAGTCTGAAGCCCCTTTCCGGCTCGTCCCGAACCCGGAAACTCCCGTCCACAACGGACCCACAAGGCCCCGCGGAGACCCCGCCGCACGCGCCCGCCGGACCTCGGGAATCCTTGACAACGCAACTCATTGGAAATCAGTGAGTTAAAACCGGAAAACCGACCGATTTTCGCGAGGTTTTTTCGAAGAAGATCCTTGTTTCCCGGGCAGCGATTTCCGACCCTTTCCCGACCCGATGGAAGAGAGTTCGCACGACCCGCAACAGGCCCGGACCCAAGTGGATTCCGGACAGGAATACGGAGCCGCCCAAATCGACAAACTCGAGGGACTCGAGGCGGTCCGCAAGCGCCCCGGGATGTACATCGGCGACCCCGATGAACGGGGCCTCCACCATTGCGTCTTCGAGGTGCTCGACAACTCGATCGACGAACACCTCGCCGGCCATTGCAACCGCATCAAGGTCTCGATCCATGTCGATGGTTCGGTCTCGGTGTCCGACAACGGCCGTGGCATCCCGGTGGACATCCACCCGAAGTTCGGCATCCCCGCGGTGGAACTGGTGCTCACCAACCTCCACGCCGGCGGCAAGTTCGGCCAAGGTGCCTACAAGTACTCCGGCGGCCTCCACGGGGTCGGCGCCAAATGCGTCAACGCCCTCTCCGACTGGTTCCGCGCCGACATCACCCGCGGCGGCAAAATCCACCGCATCGCCTTCGAACGCGGACGCACCACCGAACCCCTCCACATCGTCGGGGAAACCGACCCCGCCCGCACCGGCACCACCATCACCTTCTTTCCCGACGCCACGATCTTCGTCGATACCATCGAGTTCAAGTTCGACCGCCTCGCCACCCGCCTGCGCGAAC
>CAZMUK010000113.1:0-7978 GCA_964569415.1 uncultured Luteolibacter sp.
TGGGTGAACTTCTCGACCGTCGACGGCGCATAGCGGCGGAGCGGTGCCGCCGCGGATTCGGATTCGAGGATGAGCCGGTGCCGGATGGCCGGGGAAAGGCGCGACACATGGGGATGGCCGGGAAGGACATGGTTGCGCAGGGCACCGTAACGCCCCGCCAAGGGAACGAAGGCCTCGAGCCGCTGCAGCGCCTCCTGACGTGTCGCGGCAAACGAAGGCGGGGGCTGGGCAAAGAGTTCGTCCTGCATGTCAAGGTGCGGAGGATGCATCGCGAACCACCTTGAGGCCGGCGATCCAAGGGGCGTCGATCCCGTTGGCGGCACCGAGCAGGGAACCCACGACCGCGCCGCGGTGGCAGTTGTCCCCTCCGACCATCGCATTGGCGATGATGCCCGCGTTGAAATCGTCGTGATATTTCCACGAAAGGTACAGCGCTGCGGGGAACGCCTCTTCGATGTAGCAGGCGGGACTCATCATCCGGCCGATGATTTCCGGATCCGGACGCCCCGTCCACTGCTCCGCCTTGCGGCATGAGAACCAGTCCCCCGCCTCGCGCGGGATCGCATCGCGCAACGGGATGCCGGCCGCCACCGCCTTCAACAACCGCGCAAGACAATCGGCCGCCCGCAGGACATTGCCGTGGCGATGGGTGAGGGCGACATGGGATCGCACCGATTCTCGCCACTCCGTACCTTCCGGCATCGCCGCGACAAGCGCCGGAACCTGGGCGAGGCCGCCGATGTGCCCGTCGGAAATCCCGCACTTGGTGATCCGCTTGCCCTGCGCATAGCGGGTGAAGAATCCGCGGTGATACTCCTCCAGGTAGGTGTCGCGATGCCAGCCCGGTTCCAACATGCGGGCGACATAGCGCTCCGCCCAGCGCGCCGCATCGTAGGATCCGATCCCAAGCACCTGCTCGTGGAGATCGGACGCCAAACGGAAGTTCACCGTGTTTTCCCCCGCCTCGAGAAACTGATGATAGTGAATGCCGCGTTGCCCCCAGTATGCGGCTTGTTCGCGCAGGATGTCCCCGCGCGGATCGACCGCAACATAGGTGGATCGCCAAAGAATGCTGTCCGGATGCGGGTTGCGCGGTGCCTTGTAGCGATCGAGGATTCCGTAGTCGCGCACGAGGGCATCGCGGTCGTAGTACCAATGGCCCGGCATCGCCAGCGCGTCCGCCACGAGGCTGCCGAGGTAGGCGTGGCGAAGGATCATCGCGCGGCCATCCTATCGCGGATTTCCCCGCGCGCCACCCGGGATTGGGGTCGAACACCCGGCCGCGGGCAGGTTTCCCCGCCCGGGCGGGATGCCGGCGGCTTGCGCAAGGGGCTTTTCGAAAGCGACGGTCCCGGCAAAGATCTCCGCCGCCCCGCGCGCCGGATGCACCAACGCACCGACGCACGGCTCTCATCCTCACCCCGGCCATGAAAAAGGAACAGCTGCCCGAGAGAACCTGCGCGGCGTGCGCCAGGCCGTTCAAGTGGAGGAAAAAATGGCAACGGGTATGGGAGGAGGTGAAGTTCTGCAGTGACCGATGCCGGATGGCGAAACGCAAGGTCCGGCCCGAGTGAGGAGATGCGCACCCGTGGTTGCCGGGTGCTGTTCCGACGGTAGGATGGCCGCGAGCAAGTTTCCGCAACCAAAACAACCGCAACCCATGGAGAACTCCGGAACATCAAGCGCCACTCCATCTCCCGGGGACGCGTGCCGCGTTGCGAAAGATGGTTCATCCCCGCTGCGGGCGGCGCAGGCACCGCGGCACAGGACGGATGTGGTGATCATCGGCGCCGGACTGGCCGGTCTCGCCTGCGCGCGCGCCCTGCACGCGGCAAAGCGGGATTTCATGATCTGCGAGGCCTCGGACCGGATCGGAGGAAGAGTCGCCACCGACATTCGCAAGGGCTATCTTGTCGATCGGGGGTTCCAGGTGCTGCTGACCTCCTACCCGGAGGCGCGGCGGTTGCTCGACTACGATGCGCTCGACTTGCGCAACTTCTATCCCGGTGCGCTCGTGCGTTTCAGGGGAACATGGCACCGCGTGGCCGATCCCTTCCGTCACCCGCTCGACGGCCTGCGAGGCGCTTTCAGTCCCATCGGCTCCCTCGCGGACAAATGGAAGGTGGGGCTGCTCCGTCTCGGTGGCTTTGATTTCTCACGGCATCCATCGGACCAAACAACGCTCGAGGCGCTGCGGTCGGAAGGGTTCTCCGAATCGATCATCGAACGGTTTTTCAGACCCTTTCTCGGAGGCGTTTTCCTGGAGCGCCGCTTGGAGACGACGGTCGGAAAACTGGAATTCGTGATGCGCCATTTCGCACGAGGGCATGCGGCGGTCCCGGCGAAGGGCATGGCGGAAATCCCGCGGCAACTCGCCGCGCCACTGCCCGCCGGATCGATCCGGCTCAACACCCGCGTCCGAGCGCTGGATGCACGCAATGTGCTTCTCGATGACGGAACCACCCTGCGTGCCAACGCCGTTGTCATCGCCACCGAGGCGGGCGGTGCGAACACCCTGCTCGGCGAGGAAGGGAGAACCCCCTCCTTCCATGGCGTGTGCTGCCTCTCGTTCGCAGCCCGGCGGGCTCCCGTCGAGGAGCCGATCCTGATGCTCAACGGCGAAGGTGACGGCCCGGTGAACAACCTCGCGGTGCCGAGCGCCCTGTCCCCGGACTACGCGCCGGCCGGTCACCACCTGATCTCCGCAAGCGTCCTGGATCCGCAGGCCGCGGAATCCCCGGATCTCGAGGTCCGGGTGCGCCGGCAAATGCACGACTGGTTCGGGGCCGAGACGGACTCGTGGGAACTTCTTCACATCGGGCACATCCCGCGCGCCGTACCCGTCGTGCGATTTCCGCCGGCGTCTCCCGTGCGCTTGGCGGAAGGCCTTTATCAATGCGGCGACCACTGCGGCATCGCATCGATCGATACCGCGCTCGCCACCGGTTCCGCCGCGGCACATGCACTGCTCGAGGATTTCCCATGAACCAGGAAACCATCCGCTGGCTGCTCGCGGCCCATGCCTTCACAACACTCTTCATGACCGGCCTGATCTGGTTCGTGCAGATCGTGCACTACCCGCTCTTCAAGCTTGTGGGGTCAGGCAATTTCATCAACTACGAGCGGACCCACATGCGCAGGACCGGTTGGGTGGTCGGCATTCCGATGCTGGCGGAACTCGGCCTCGCTGCGATCCTGGCGTGGTCGCAGGGCGGCACCCTCGCTTGGTGCGGTCTCGGGCTGCTGGGAGTCATCTGGGGAACGACCGCACTCGTACAAGCACCCGTGCACCGCCGCCTCGCGGAGGGATTCGACCCGGCCGCACACCGACGACTGGTCCGCGGAAACTGGATACGCACCATCGCGTGGTCGCTCCGCGGCGCCATCGCCCTCGCCATGCTTGCGATCAGCAGCGGTTGAAGGCAGCCGGATCCTTCAAACCCCTTCCGGCAACAGCCCCGCCGGCGGTGAAAAGTCTCTCAAAGCGACTTGCGGACAGCAGTCGGCGCAGCCGGGGCAGCCGGTGCTTCGTTCAGGCGGAAGTGTGCCTCGATCGGAAAGTCGAAGAGCGCGTCCTCCCAGCGAATGCCCTGATCGGGAAGATGGACAACCCAGGCTTCGCCGATCCGCTCGCCCGGACCGGGCACCACGATGCCGATGTGCGGTTCGCCGGTGGCAAGCGACCAAACAACGACATCCCCCGGGGCATACGAGGCGGCATCGCGTGACGGAGCGATGGATCGCGCATGGCGCTCGAGGTACCGCCGCAAATTCGGAATGCGCCGATGATCGATGTTCGTGTCGGTACCGCCGGCGTCCCAGAGTTGAGGGTACTCCCGGAAATGAGCGGCCATATCCTCGTGAACCTCCTTCTGGAGATCGATGCCGATTCTCCGGAACGAGCGCACCAGCACATCCGCGGCCAATCCCTTCGCAGGGGGAACATCCCCCCCCGGATAGGGAATTTGATAATACGATGTATCAACAGAAACCGGCTCGCGCGAATGGGCGAGGGCGGCTGCGGCGAGGCGGTCGCCGGCCTCGGGGGATTCCCCCAGCTGGCGGATGAGCAGGGCGGCCTTCTCCCCGGAGGCGGACTCCTGGGTGGCCTTGAGCGACGGGAGCAGCGGCTTGGCGAACCAGGATGCGGTCGCAATCGCCACCGCAAGCACCATCCATCCTCCGCGGCCGCTCCTGCGCCGGGCCTTCACCGGACGCGGACCGATGTACTCGATGGTGCTGTAGAAACCTTGGGAGCGGCGCGGCATGGAGCGATGCCGGAAGGAAACAGGTTTCCGCGGGATTCGCCATGTTTTTCGCGGGTTGCCGGCGATTTTCCGCGGAGAGCAATCGGCTCGACACCCGAGGGTCGGTCGGTGCAGTTTTGCCCCATGCTGTTGCACGGAAACGAGGGTGGAAATCCGCTCGGGCGCGAGGACCTGCCCATGGAGGAAATCGCGCGCGACTGGTTCGGGGAACCGGTCGCCGACGCGCCGACCTTCGCCCTGCTGATGGACCGGGAGAACCTCTGGTTTCTCGCCGGCCGGGGGATCCCGGCGATTTCGCATCCGGCGTCGGCACCGGGAGCGTTCCAAGCGGAACTGTGGCGCTACGATGTGGTGGAGGTCTTCATCGCGGGCCCTCAGGGGAACCGGTACTACGAGTTCAATGTTTCCCCGAACGGCGGGTGGTGGTCATGTGAGTATGTCGCGCCGCGGGTTCGCGCCACCGGAGAGGAGATCGCCTTCGCCGGGGCGAAGTCGCACGCGATCACCCACCCGGACGGTTCGTGGCGCGTCGCGCTCTCGATTCCAGTGGCCGGCTTGCGCGAATTGATCGGCTTCGGCCCCGGAGCCCGGGCGAATGTCGCGATGATCCTGGAAACTCCCGGCCAGCGTTTTCTCACGGTCCATGACCTCGGCGGAGGAGCCCCCGACTACCACCGCCCCAAGGCGTTCCCGACCTTGAGACTCGGGGAGGGAGTGGAATGGTCGTGATGACGGGCGGGCATCCGCTTAGCGAAATCCAAGCCGATGAGTGAGGCGCTGATCCAACGATTCGAGATCGAGGAAGTCCTTTCCCAGACGCGGGAACTGGTCCGCTTCCGGGCCCTTGATCATGAGTCCGGGAAAACCGTGGAGTTGATCCGCTTCCTTCCGTTCGGCTCGGGTCAGGAAGAGGGGCTCTCCCCGAAGGAACAGGAGGCCTATCTCGGCAGCATCGGCCGCTTGCGTTCTTTCGAACATCCATCCTTGCGAAAAGTGCTCGCCGGCGCGTGCGACCCGGTGGACGGGGTTCCGTTCGTGGTGGTGGAACCCTGCGACGGGGAAACTCTGGAGGAGAGCGCCGCACCGCTGCCCGCCCCCGAAGCATTCGACATGCTGCGCGCCGCGCTGGAGTTGTCCTCCGCACTCTCGGAGGTTCTGAACCACCCGGGGATCTGGATCGATACCGACCCGGCCTCGGTACTGCGCGGGCGAGGGAGCTTCCGTTTTGCGATTCATCCGCTGCGGATCATCGGGGCCGAGGCTCCGGACAATGCCTGCCTCGCCACCTTGGCGCAGTCGGCCATGCGTTGGAAAGGCCGGATGATCGGCGATCAGACGGGAGAGGGCTTGGGCGGTTGGGTGAAATGGGTCCGCTCCGCAGGCGCGAATGCGGATCCATCGGAGGCACTCGAACGCCTGCTGGCTCTTCGCGGCGGCACCGGAACCCCGCCCAAAAGACCCGAACACTCGCCAAATTCGGCCCGCGCCCGGCCACCCGGGGCGATGATCGGTACCGGAGGAACCATCCCGCCACTCGCCGCAAGCCGGCCCGGACTGCAGACAACCGTGCGTCCCGCAAAAAAATCCGCGAAGGCCGCCCTGATCATCATCACTTGTTTCCTCGTGCTCGCCGGCGGAACCATCGCGTGGGTTTCTTCACGGAAACACCCGCCCGCGGATCAAGCTGCCGCGGCCCCGCAAGCCAACGCATCACTCACCGAGGCGGAACGGATCAGGCGCAAGGCCGAGGAACTTGCCGCGCTCCGGAAATCTCAGACCGTCCCGCTGTCTCCGTCGGAGGAGGAATGGGACGAACCCGATGACGCACCTCCGCCGACCGCGCGGGAATCCCGGCCGATTGGGGCAGGCCCCGCGGTTCCCGAGTCATCCCCGACTGCGGGTGTTTCTCCGGAAAACCGGGAAAAGGCACGCAAGGAGTACGACGAGGTGGTGCGAACCTACGAGAAATACAGAGGAGCAGAGAACGGGAACAACGAGGACGGGATGCGTGCCGAATTGAAGGACCTCGATCGACTGCTTTGCCGTGCGCTCGAGTTCGATCCCGGCGTGGGCGCTCCGGAAATCACCCCGGACACGGATCCGTCGCGGGCGGTGGCCGATCGCAAATACCGCTCGACCCTTCTTGCATTGGTGGGAAGGAAGGACCAGGCGCTGAAAGACATGGAGGACGCGGTCAACTCGATCGGCCGCCAACAAACGCACGGCAAGGCCTATGCCCAAATGCTGCTCGGAGACCTTTGCCTCGAGAATCTCTCCGATCCCGCAAAGGCCCGCGAGTGGTACCAAGCCGCTCTCAAGACCGGACCGAACGACCAGCACCGCATGGAAATCGGAAAACGCCTCGGTGCACTGTCTCAACAGGAAACGGCACCCGAACCTTCCAGCGAAACGGCAACCGCCGATCCTGCCGAACCGCGAACCGGCGGAGATGAAATCCTATTCCGGGGAACGAATGCGGCAACGCTGCGAAAAAAGGCGGAATACGGTCAAAAGGTGGCATGGGAATGGACAATGGTGAAGGCGAGCTTTGGGTCCCCGGTCTCCAATCGGCCGGGCGCTCCGCACAAGGTGCTCCGGATTTTCTGCGACTCGGCCGACCAAAAACAACGCCTGCAGGGCCTGCTGCGCGTACAGGAACAGGATGAGGAACTGGAGAAACGCATGGAGGCACTGGTCGCCCGCATCAACCGGGACCGTCCGAAAGTCCGCATTCTTGGAACCTTCCTACCGCCAAATAAGCGTGGCTTCGTGCTCATCGAGGCCTCGTCCATCGACGACATCCAAATCGTCGCGCCCTGACCCGGCAACTGCCGCCGGACAATCCCCTCTTGCCCGGCGGCAGCGGCCCTGCTTCCATCCCCGCCCCTTCCCCATGGCCAACAAGGACCACACCGACCCCGCCCGGATGGAGAAAATCGTCTCCCTCTGCAAACGCCGCGGCTTCATCTTCCAGTCGGCCGAACTCTACGGCGGACTCAACGGAGTCTGGGACTACGGCCCGCTCGGCGCGGAACTGAAACGCAACCTCAAGGACCACTGGTGGCGCAAGACCGTCCAAGAGCGCGACGATGTGCTCGGCATGGACGGCTCGATCCTCACCCATCAGGATGTGCTCAAGGCCAGCGGCCATGTCGACAGCTTCAACGACCCGATGAGCGAATGCCCGCTCACGAAGGTGCGGATGCGCGCAGACCAAGTTCCACCCGCCGCCAAGGGCACCGAGTACACCTTCCACGGCGCAACCGACCCCTCCACCGGAAAAACAACCGACAAACCCTTCGCGGTCCTCGTTGCCGAGGGCAGGCAGGATCCGGAACGCAGCGCCGAGAAACTCGCACTGCAATTCTACCGCGAATTGCTCGGCAAGGATGCCAAACCGGAGCTCGACCCCGCCCGCCGCGAAAGCAAACCGGGGCCGGTCGAAGGCGCACTCTACAATCCCGACAACGGGGTGCGCCTCTCCGAACCGCGCTCCTTCGACCTGATGCTCTCGACCCGCCTCGGCGCGCTGGCGGACGACAACGACCCGCGCGCGGTGGCCTACCTGCGCCCGGAAACCGCCCAGTCGATCTTCGTGCAGTACAAGAACGTGCTCGACTCGAACCGCGTGAAACTCCCCTTCGGCATCGCGCAAATCGGCAAAGCCTTCCGCAACGAAATCAACCCGCGCAACTACACCTTCCGCTCGC
>CAZMUK010000114.1:0-7503 GCA_964569415.1 uncultured Luteolibacter sp.
GATCAGCGGCGTGCGGGCCTCGTCGATGAGGATCGAGTCCACCTCGTCGATCACCGCGAAGTAGTGTCCGCGCTGGACTTGTTCGTCTTTGGCCGAGGCCATTCCGTTGTCGCGGAGGTAATCGAAGCCGAATTCCGCGTTGGTGCCGTAGGTGATGTCGCAGCCGTATTCCTTGCGCCGTTCCCATGGGGGCATCTGGTTCTGGATGCAGCCGACGCTGAGGCCGAGGAAGCGGTAGAGTGCGCCCATCCAGTCCGCGTCGCGGCGGGCGAGGTAGTCGTTGACCGTGACGATGTGCACGCCCAAGCCGGTGAGGGCGTTGAGGTAGACCGGCAGGGTGGCGACGAGGGTTTTGCCTTCGCCGGTTTGCATTTCCGCGATCATCCCGCGGTGGAGGGCGATGCCGCCGACCGATTGGACATCGAAGTGGACCATTTCCCAGAGCACCGGGTGGTCGTTGACCTGGATGGTGGATCCGCACATCCGGCGGGCCGCGTTTTTGACGGTGGCGTAGGCTTCCGGCAGGATTTGTTCGAGGTAGCGGGCGCGGGCCTTGGGGAAGCGGGGTTCGAGTTCGTGGAATGCGGCTTTGGCCGCCTCGACCGAGGCCGGGGAGGCCTCCACGGTTGCCGGGAGTTCGGGGAATTCCGCGCGGAGAGCGTCGAGGCGTGCTTGGAGGGAGGCGGCGACCGGTGCCAGTTCGGCGGCCGACATCCGTTCCACGGCGGGTTTCGGGGGAGCGTCGAGCGCGTGGTAGCGGGCCAGATGTGCCTGCCAGGAGCGGGTCAGTTCCTGGAGTTTCCCGACCGGTTCGCGTTGGAGTGCCTCCTCGATTTCATTGATGCGTGCGACGATCGGGCGGATCCTGCGCAGTTCGCGCTGGTTCTTGCTGCCGACGATTTTCTGGAGGATCCACTTGATCATGGGAAGGGTGCGGTCCGGGCGGGGGTGTCGGTGCGGGCGGCGAGATACACCCGGGAGCCGGAGCGCGCAAGTGCGGGCGGCAGGGGGCGGGGTGCGTGGCCGGGCTCAGATCCGCATCGCGTTGAAGCCGCCGTCGACGATCATTTCGATGCCGGTGATGAAGGATCCGGCCTTGGAGGAGGCCAGCAGGAGGGTGGCGCCGATGAGTTCCTCCGCGTTGCCGAAGCGCGACGCGGGGGTCTGGCGGAGGATGTCGAGGACGCGGGATTCGTCGAGGATCTTGCGGTTTTGTTCCGCCGGGAAGAAGCCCGGCACGAGGGTATTGACCCGCACATCCTTGTCGGCCCATTCCCGGGCGAGGTTGCGGGTGAGGTTGTGGACGGCGGCCTTCGACATCGAGTAGGTGAAGACGCGGGAGAGCGGGTTGAGTCCCGAGATCGAGCCGAGGTTGATGATCGATGCCTGGCGGCTTTCGGCGATGAAATAGCGGCCGAAGACCTGGCAGGCGCGGACCACGGCCGAGAGGTTGGTGGCCATGATGCGCTCGTATTCGTCTTCCTGGATGTCGAGGAAGGGTGTGGGCGAGTTGGTGCCCGCGCCATTGATGAGGATGTCCACTTGGCCGGAGCGTGCGAGGGTGGCGTCGAGCAGGTTTTCGAGGGACTCGCGCGAGGTCACATCCACCGGCACGAAATAGCCTCTGCCGCCGTGGGATTCGATTTCCGCGAGGCGGGCTTCGGCTTTTTCCGGGATGCGGCCGCCGAGGACCACTTCGGCACCTGCGCGGGCGAGGCCGACGGCCATGGTGCCGCAGAGTTCGCCGGTGCCGCCGATGACGACGGCGGTTTTCCCGGACAGGTCAAACAGATCGCGGAGGAACGATGCAGTGTGCATGGGCGGGAGTGTTTCCTTCGCAGACGGGTGTGCCAAGTGCTGAATGAGGGGGGGGAGCCGAGTGTTTCGCGAGCCGGGCGGATGGGGATTGCCCTTGCATTCCGGCGTGGCCGGTGTTGATCGTTCCCCCGCGTGCGTCCGCGAAACGGCAACGGTTGGTTCGGGGGAGTTTCCGGGTGGGCGGCAGCCATGCTGGTCGCCGCCGGGTGGGCCTGCGGCCAGGCTGTGGCGCCCTCCCCTGCCAAGGCAGCGGAGACCGCTCCCCCGCAAGTTGCGTCCGGGATCGCCACCGGCACGGCTGGCGGCGCGGAGGCGAAGGCCGCGGAACCGGCTGCCAAGGCGGTGGATCCCGATGATGTGCGTTCCCTCGAGCAGGTCGAGGCCGAGGAGGCGGCGGTGGCCCGGCCGGTGGATCCCGATCCGGTGCAGTTGTACGGCTGGAAGGAGCACATCCATCTCGACAAGATCAAGGACCGCATGGTGGCCAAGCTGGACACCGGGGCGCGGACCAGTTCCTTGCATGCGGAGGATGTGGAGTTGTTCGAAAGGGACGGCAGGAAATGGGTGCGCTTCCTTGCTTGTGATCCTGCGGCGGAGCGTCCGGTGCGCACGCGGCTGGAGGCGCCCTTGGTGCGGATTGCCAAGATCAAGGAGCCGGGCGGCCAGTCGGTGGCGCGGGAAGTGGTGCGCCTTTCCTTCCGCATCGGCGAGCGGAAGCTTTCCGGAGAGTTCACCCTCAACAATCGCAAGAACATGCTCGCCCCGGTCTTGATCGGCCGTTCGGTGATCAAAGAGCTCGGCTGGGTGGACTGCGGGCGGGTGTTTCTGGCGGAGCAGAAACTGATGCGGTGACCGCATGCGGCCGGAGACCGGAGGATCCATGAGTTCCCGCAGCAAACTGATCGCCGCCGTGATTGTGCTGGTCGCCACCGGCAGCGGCATCGCGGCCTACAAGACGAACCGGCTGGGGGTTCCCTTCTGGCGCGGCGGTGGCGCGCACGACTGGCAGGTGGAGGCCCGGGTTTCCTTTCTCGCCACCGGCGGCAAGGTCAACGCGCGCCTGTCGCTGCCCGACCTCGGCAGCGCGCGCGGAGTTTCGAGCGAGTCTGGATCGCTGGGGTATCATTTCCATGTCGACCGCACGCCCGCGGGGCCGGTGGCGGTGTGGGCGGCGGCCGAGCGGGACGGCAATCAGGCTCTCTACTACCGGGTGCGGTTTCCGGAAGGTTTGCGGGAGAGCGTGGAGCCGGTTGCTGCGGGCACGCCGGAGGATGACGGGCTGGACGACGGCGCGACGGCAGGTTGGTCGGGTGCCGCGGCGGCCGCTCGCGATGCGGTGGTCGGTCGGCTCGGTGAAGCGGGTGGGGACCCCGATTCCTTGTTCGTGCTGTTGTTCGGATGGATGGCGCAGGAGCAGGGCGCGCAGGAGTTCCTGTTGCTCAAAAGGCAGTACGAGCGCGAGTACCGCACGCACACGATGGTGCGGATGGGCATCGACCTCATGCGGGCCGCGGGGGTGCCGGCGCGGATGGCCTATGCGGTGCGGCTCAATGAGGATGCGGGCGGCCAGGCGCCGCTCCCGTTGGTGGAGTACTACGATGGTGCCGCATGGAAAGTGCGCGATCCGGCGGATGCGGCGGCGGTGCCCGACGGCCGTTCGCTGTTTGTCTGGCACCGCGGAGGAGGACCCTTGCTGGATATCGTGGGCGGGGAGAACTCGCGCGTTGTCTTCACATCGACGAAGGACCGGGTGCCCTTGAGCAAGCTCACCGATCTGAGTGATTCGCCGTTTCTCGTTTCCACCATCCTCGGTCTGCCCTTGGCCGAGCAGGCGGTGTTTCGTTACATCGTGCTGATTCCGGTGGGCGCCTTGGTGGTGGTGCTGATGCGCAACCTCGTCGGGGTTCCCACGCTCGGCACCTTCATGCCGGTGCTGCTTGCGCTCGCGCTGCTGGAGATGCCCCCGGCCACGGGGCTGATGATGTTCGGCATCCTCGTCGGCCTCGGCCTGTGGTTCCGCTTCCTTTTGTCGAGGCTCAACCTTCTGGTGGTGCCGCGGGTGGCGGCCTGCGTGGTGATTGTCTGCGTGCTGATGATCCTGATGGGGGTGGTGGGCCATCGGCTCGGCATGGCCGGAGGCACGCAGATCACGCTGTTCCCGATGATCATCCTGGCTTGGACGATCGAACGGATGTCGTTGATCTGGGAGGAGGAAGGCAGCCGCAGTGCTTTGACCCAGGTGGGCGGATCGGTGGCGGTGGCGGTGCTGGCGTTTCTCATCATGAAGAACGGCCAGCTTCAGCACTGGGTGTTTTATTTCCCCGAGTTGCTGCTGGTGCTGCTGGCGGGCATCCTTTTGCTGGGTCGTTACACGGGCTACCGGCTCAGTGAGTTGTTCCGGTTCAGAGAATTCCCCGGATGATGAGTGGTTCTTCCCGGCGCTGGTGGCGGCGGTGGCTGATCACGCCGCGCGAACTCGATGCGCTCGGCGTGGCGGGCATCAACATGCGCAACGCGCGCTACCTGCTGCCGAACAATCCGCGCAGGCTCTACCGGTTGGTGGACGACAAGTTGCAGACCAAGGCGCTCGCGGTGCGGGAAGGGATCGCGGTGCCCGAGACGCACGCGGTGGTCGAGACCGCGCGCGAGGCGGCGGGCCTGCCCGACCGCCTTGCGGGTCTCTCCTCGTTTGTGGTCAAGCCTGCCCGCGGGTCCGGCGGCAAGGGAGTGCTGGTGATCGACCGCAGGGAGGGCGCGGACTTCGTGAAGGTGAGCGGCGCGCGGGTTACCCCTCAGGAGATGCGGCTGCACGTGGACAACATCCTGGCGGGCCTGTTCAGTCTCGGCGGTCAGCGGGACCGCGCGATCGTCGAGCAGCGGGTGAGGCCGGCGCGGGTGCTGATGGAGACAAGCTACCAGGGTGCGCCGGACATCCGCATCGTATTGTTGCACGGGTATCCGGTGATGGCGATGCTGCGGGCGGCCACCCGCGAGTCGGACGGCAGGGCCAATCTCCATCAGGGAGCGGTGGGCATCGGCATCGACATCGCCACCGGGATCACGGTGCGGGCGGTGCTCCGGGGCAGGGAAATCACCCATCATCCGGATTCGGGCGTGCCCTTGGTCGGCGTGCGGGTGCCGGGCTGGGACCGGATTCTCGGGATCGCGGCCACCTGTCAGGAAATGACCGGCCTCGGGTATCTCGGCGTGGACCTGATGGTCGACGAGGAATGCGGTCCGATGATGATCGAGGTCAATGCACGGCCCGGACTGGCGATCCAGATGGCCAACGGGGTTGGTTTGCTCAAGCGCCTCGAGCCGGTGGTCGATGAGCACCTGTTGCATCCCGAGGCGGCCAAGTGGGACAAGATCGCCTTTTCGAAATCGCACTTTGCCGCGGAGGTGGCGGTGCCGTGACGCGACGGGAAAGAACCCGCAAGCTGCTCGCATCGGCACGCGTGGCCAATGCGCCTTCGGTCGTGAGCCATGTCGCGGCGGGCGCGGTACTCGCAGGCTGGTCGGCTGCCGATTCCGCCATGCCATGGGCGCGGGTGCTGGTCGCGGCAGCGGCGGGATGTCTCTTGTTGGTTTCGGGAAACCTTCTCAATGATTGGCGCGATCGCGCTTGGGACGCACTGCGGTACCCGCAACGCGCCTTGCCGTCGGGCGCGTGGCGTCCCGGCGTCCTCCTGGGCATGGGCCTCGCCGCCGCGGCAACCGGTATCGGCGCGTCCTTTGCGCTCTCGATCCGCGCGGGCGCGATCGCCTCGCTCATCGCGGGATCGGCACTCGTCTACACCTGGATTCACAAGTCCGCGCCTTGGTCGGTGGGATGGATCGCCCTGTGCCGCGCCTTGCTGCCGTGGCTGGGTGGTGCGGCGGTATCCGGCCTCGCCTTGCGGAACATACCGGCTCTCTGGCTGCTCTCGGTGCTGCTCGCGGCGTGGGTGGTGGCGCTTTCCCTGTGGGCGCGGCACGAGGCGGGTTCTCCCGCAATCCGGCGGCGCGTCTCGGCAATGCTCGCCGGCCTGCCCCTCGCGGATGCGGCTGTGCTTGCACCATTTGTTGTATTTCGGTTCTCCCCAGGCGCCGGGGTGGTTTCCGCGGCCACGGTGCTGGCGGTGCCCTTTCTCGCGTGGTTTGCGGGGCGGCTCCTGCAACGGGTCGCCGCGGCGACCTGAGCCGAATGCGGGCTATGCTCAGCGCGGCCTCACCCCGATGCCGAGCAGGGTTTGAAAATACGGCGGAGCCGTCTCGCGGTCGGCCACGATGGTCTCGATCGCCTCGAAGCCGGCGCTCTCGAGCATTTCCGCCAAGTGGCTCTCGGCGAAGCCCAGCCATTGGTCGGCGTACAACTCGCGGGCCTGCTCGAACTGGTGCTGGACCAGATCGAGCACGATCAGGCGTCCGCCGGGCTTGAGGCAGGCGAAGGCCGCATCGACCGCACGCTGGGGGTTTTCCGCGTGGTGCAGGGCTTGGCTGAGCACGGCGAGGTCGAGCGTGCCGGGCTCGATCGGCGGTTGTTCGATGTCGCCGATGCGGTATTCGACATTCGTGAGGCCGTTTTCCGCGGCGACCCGTTGCCCGTACTCGGCCATCTTCGGGGAGAGGTCGACGGCGATCACCCGCTCCGCGCGCTGGGCGAGCAGTTGGGCCAAGGTGCCCTCGCCCGCACCCAGATCGGCCACGACCCGGTGGTTCTGGATCTTCAGCAGGGCCTCGGCGAGCCCCTTCCACGAGCGGCCCGGCACATAGTCCTTGCCGAAGCGGCCGGCGAGTTCATCGAAGTACGCGCGGGAACGGTCCTTGCGCTTGCGCAGCAGGTGGCGCAGGGCCGAGCGGTCCCGGGCCGCCTCGGTCACCTCCGCGGCGGCAAGGCGGGCGACCTGCCGCAGGTCGGCATCCGCCGTGCCGGAATACACATTGTGCTTTCCGCTCCGCTCGTCCGAGACCAATCCGGCGGCCTTCAGGAGGGAAAGCTGGGTGGAAATGCGGCTCTGCCCCATCCCGAGGATCTCCTGCATGTCTGCAACCGACAGGGATTCCGTCTCCAAAAGCAGCAAAATCCGCAACCTCGTGCTGTCTGACAACAGTTTCAGGGATTTGAGGATTGACGCCATGCCCGGAGGATCCTATCAACGCATCCCGATTTGACGATACGAAAAACAAGCAACCCCATGAGCAACTTCATTTTTTCCTCCGAATCCGTTGGCGAAGGCCATCCCGACAAGGTGTGCGACACGATTTCCGACGCCGTGCTCGACGCATGCCTGAGCGTCGATCCCAAGAGCCGCGTGGCCTGCGAGACCTTCGTGAAGAGCAACATGGTGGTGATCGGCGGCGAAATCACGGTTCCGAAGATCGGGCAGAAACCCGTCGGCTCGGTGATCAACCTCGAGAAGGTCGTTCGCGACGCGGTCCGCGGGATCGGCTATGTGAACGATGACGATGTGTTTCACGCCGATCGGCTCTTCATCAACAACTACCTCACCACTCAGTCGCCGGACATCGCGCAGGGTGTGGATGCGAGGAAGGCGGACGGCAAGAAGACCGCCGAACAGGGCGCGGGCGACCAAGGGATCATGTTCGGCTATGCCTGCGACGAGACGCCCGAGTTGATGCCGGCGCCGATCATGTTCGCCCACCGCCTCGGCCGCGAGCTCACCCGCATCCGCAAGGCAGGCA
>CAZMUK010000115.1:0-7209 GCA_964569415.1 uncultured Luteolibacter sp.
TTTGAGCCTCTCGAATTCCTCCAGTACCTCCTGTTGTTGGGCGGCGGCATCCCTGAAAAGGTTCGGCAGTGTGAACAGCGCGTTGAGGATCCCGGTGACGAGCATTGCAATGGCGGGTGCCTTCACGGAGGCCAGTGCCTGCTCGCGTCCGTTGGGGGCCGCATCCGGTTGGGGAGGCACCGAGGCCACGAGCCCAGCGCCGGAGAGATCCGCGGAAAATTCGGCGAAGGCCCCGAGTGTCTGCCATTCGGTTGCATCCGCACGGCGTGCCGGAGAACTACGGTCGAGACGGTGCTCCCGGATCCATTGGCGCACCTGATCGGCATCGAGCGGTCCGTATTCGCGATGGTCTCCTCCTTGGACGTGGTACATGATGTGGGCGGGGCGGGGTGTTGCAGGCCGGCGTGAGGGACCGGGAGCGCTCCGTGTGGAGGACGCCTGACCGGTTCAAGGTGCGCCGGAATGGTGCACAAGGGAACTACGCGATTCAAGACTTGTGTTCATCTATCCGGATTACACGCGGTTTGCGCGGATTTCGCGTCGCGCAGGATACGGAGGCTTGATCCGAGGGCCCAGATCCACGCTGCGAGCATCGAGGCGGCCGCTGGCCACAGCAGGCCGTGACGCACTGCGATCATGGGTCGGTCGAAGAGGAGGGCGTGCCAGTGCCTTCCCATATCGATCGACCACGCCACGAAGAGGCAGAATCCGGCAAGGAACACCACGAACTGCAGCGCGCCGGTGAGGAAGCGACCCGCCATCATCGTTCCGATGCCGGGCGTTCCGAACAGGTTCATCAGCGCGCAGATCCGCGCCTGGGATTTCCCGAGAGGTGGTGGAGGTCGGTGGACGGCCATGGAACGAGCGCAGATCGGGAAAGTGCCGAAGGAGTCGCCCGCGGACAAGCGGCGTTTGCGCGCAGCGGGCCCGTTGCATGGCGGGCCGACCGCATTTGCCACCGGGTTTCCGGTTGGAACATCAGCGGCGGCCGAAGGCCTTGCGGAGGTTTGCGAGGCCTTTGACGGGGATGTCGTCCCTGCGGGGTTCAATGTTGCGCCAGATGGCGGCGGCGCGGGCGATCACCTTCACATCGGGAGTGAAGGACTCGATGACGATATCGCCTTGGTAGCCCACCGCCTTCAGGGCGGCGGCGATCGCCTTCCAATTGAGTGAGTCTGCGCCGGGAGTGCCGCGGTCGGTTCCGCAGGCGTGGACATGGCCGATGTGGCGCCCGGCCTTTCGGATGGCGGCAACTTGGTCTTTTTCCTCGATGTTCATGTGGAAGGTGTCGATGTGGAGCTTCACATTCGGAAGTCCGACCGCCTTGATGAGTCGCAGGCCTTGGTCGACCGTGTTGAGAAAATCGGTCTCGAAGCGGTTGAGCGGTTCGACGCACAGTTCGATGCCGCGCGTGCCGGCGTAAGCGCCGAGAGATTTCAGGTTGTGGACGACCAGTCGGAAATGACGGGCCTTTGTTGACGCATCATGGGCTCCGATGCGACCGACCACCGAGTAGATTGGTCCGACGATGCGGGCTGCACCGACGGCCGCAGCCTGGTCGACCAGTGCCCGGAGGTAGCGTTGGGCGGTGCGTTGTTCCGCGGCGGTGCCGCGGAAATCCCGGCCGGGGCCCATGGCGGCGCAGATCGATCCGATGGCGATACCGGCCTTGTCGGCGGCGGCGCGGAGGGCAGCAGGGTCCGTGTGGGACGGATCCTCGATTGCGATCTCTGCCGAATCGAAGCCCCAGCGGGCGAATTTGCGCAGGAGCGCTGGCGCCTGGTCGGTGGTGAAGGGACTGGTGTAGAGGAATGAGTTGAGTCCGAAGCGCATGGTGTGGGTTTTCGGGAAATTGCCCTCCGCCCCCGGGGCAGTGGCCCGGAGCGTGAAGCGGAGGTCTTCCAGTTCACGCGTGTGACTGCCAGAGCGCGAAAAGACAGTCAAGAGGCCGTTTCACCGGGGTCAGCGCCCCAAGCCCGGCATCCGGGCACGGGGTGCTTCCCAATCCACGACGGATGAAATCAATTCCCTCGGATCACGGTTGCCGTGAAGCTCATCCGCCCGAAGTCGCCCTTCGGAATCATCTTGTCAAAGAAGCCCGGATGTTCAGCCTCGGGTCCCCTGAATCATCGACTGACGAACCCCGGAATTCGACAGTGAAGCATTGTCACGGAAAACCCTGATGAGGAGGCAAACCGGCAGATGGTTTTTGGTCGGCGGGTTGTTCCTTTTTGTCACAACCGCTCTCTGGTTCAACCGGCGTCAGGTTCCTGCGAACGGAGGCAATCCGGCCTCTTCTCCGGTTCCTGCCGGCGGTCAGGCCGGGCGGTCAGGCATCCCTGCCGGAAGACTCGCGTTCAACTGGCCTCCCGGCACGCACTGTGCGTATGGTCTCGAGTTTTCCACCGAGGCCATCCTTGAGCAGCGCGGAGATTCGCAAACCGTCATCCGCGCGACCTATCACACGCTCGTACTGGACGATCCGGACGACTCCGGGCGGATCCACATGGTCACGATCCTCACGGATGCGGAATACCGCTTGCCCAATCGGCGGGCGGGCCCTCTGGAAGACCTCTTTGAACAAGTCCCCTGTTTGATTGAATTCGATCGGTCCGGAAGAATCCGCCGGATCATCCTACCGCAATACATCAAGGGCGAGGATGCCGCTATGTTGCGCGGGTTGAACAGCACCCAGGCGGTGTTGCCCGGACGCAGGAGCAGCAAGTGGCAAACCGAGGAGGCCGACGAGAACGGCGAAGTTGCCGTCGCGTACACGCTGACCGGTCCGGGAACCCTACGGAAACAAAGGCTCCGCTACACCAAGCTCGAGATCATGGGGGTGGAGAGCCCGAGCGACATTGCGTTCCGGGAATCCAGCTTTGATGTCCGGCTGGGGTCATGCTGGATCGACCGCTACACGGGTGGTGAGACGATCTCCTACAGTGCCGGTGGTGCGGAAGTATTCGGGATTCGCCATAATATTTCGATGGAGAAGCTGGATTCCGGGCAGCCGCTGCCTCCCGCTTTGAAGGCGTTGAAGGGAATGTCCGCAGAGCAGGTGATCGCCCATCTGGGAGGGGACTCGCCCCCGATCATCCGTGAGGCAGGTGCGGAAAGCGTTTCGTCGATAGCCAGGCGTCTGACCGAAGGGGACGATGCATCCGGTTTGTCTTTCGGCGACGCGATGAAGGCAATCCGTGATGCGCTCGCGGCAGACGATGACAGCGGCCGGGACATCGCGGCCATCAAGGAGCTTGCGAGGCTTCTGCGCAAACAGCCACAGCACGCGTTCGAGGTGCTCAAGGTTCTCGGCGACAATCCGGAAATCAGTCCCCGGATCTCCGCCGCCCTGATTCATGCGCTCGAGCTCTCCGGGGGCAACCCGGAGAGCCAGCAGGTCCTTGCCGCCATTGCCGGCGATTTCAAGTTGGAGCGCTTCAACGAACAGATGGTCGCCCAGGCCGCCTTCGCTGCGGGCGGGCTTGGTGAAGTTCGGGACGAGGCCTTGATGAACAACCTGTTCCGACTCGCCTTCGGGGAAATTGATGCCCGTCTCGATCGCGCCCGGGACAACAGCGTGCTGTCTCTCGGCATCTTGTCGAAATTCTTTCCCGAAATGCGGAAGGCTCTTGCCGACGAATTCCACCGGATCCTCTCCGTGGACGACCCTTCGATGGTATCGCGGAAAATGACCGCGCTGATGTCGATGGAGAACGGTGCGATCAAGGATCCGCGGTTGGAGGAGCTGGCAAAGGATCTTTTTGAGCGTTCCCCCGATGTCGGACTTCGGGTCTGCGCATTGGAGTATCTCGGCACGGATGACAAACACCTTCGTCTTGCGAAGAACGCTCTGGGGGAAAGCCGCGAGGAGATCCAGCGTGCGGGGGTGGATGCACTTGCGAATCGCGAGCAGGTTGACGAGGAATCGGTCGGATTGATGCTTGGTTTGCTCAACGACAGCGCCCGCTCGGAGGATTTGCGTTGCCATATTGCCTTCAGGCTCGACGGACTGCGGGATACCCATCCGTCCATCAAGCCAGCCTTCGAGTCATTGGTCCGGCAGTTGGAGCAACCGGGGCAATCCCTGTCTGCGAAGCCCGTTCGCGATGGTAGCGCCGCCGATGGTCTGCTCGGTGCGCTGAAGAGCTTCCTCTCGGGCGATTGAGCCTGGACGGCAGGTTGTCAGTGGCTACGGGCCGCCGACCTCGCCGCTGTCAGGGCCCCGCTCGCACAGCACCCCGGACGCTGCGCAAGGAGACAGTTGTCGATCGTGAGCCGACTCGAGAACATTTTCGTGGCACGATTCGGGTGCCGCAGCCTCGCTGCAATCCGGTTCAGGGCGCGGGCGGGGGCTGGGGCTTGCCCACCCAGACCTCCTTGACCCTCGAGGTGGAAACCGCCCCGGACAGGTTCCACGACAGATCAAAGACATCTTCATAGGTGAGTCTGATCTCCCCGGTTTTCGTATTGAAGGTCCCTTGGCCCTTGAGGGTCCACACTCCGTAGTAAATGACGCCACCACCAGACTGCACCACCTCTCTCGGCGTCTTGTCGAAAGCGGTGATTTGCCTGATGGTTCCGCTGCCGCTGATCTTGTGAACGACTTCATCGAGTATGAAAGACGGATTCGGATCATCCCAGTCAACGCAGATCGGCATGCTTTCCTCAAAGGTCTGTCCAACGAAATCTTCCCTGATTGATTGCATCGTTGGTATCGATCCGTCGCCCCTTTTCAACTGATACAGAGCCCCGTTGCTGACTGCGACAACCTCAGATTTGAAGTCGTACAGATTGGAGAAATCAAACTCTCCTTTCGTCAGAACAAAATCCACATTATTGTCTTCGTCATTTTTGGGGTTCGGGAGTTTCCACAATTCCTTTTCGACCTCGTACTTCTTTTTCTTCCCTATTCCAGTCTCGAATTCAGCCACGAATGAGACCTTGCCTTCCGGGCCGTCGATTCCGCCAAAGACGCGGTAGGATCCTCCTCCGGAGCAGTCGCTTTTCTTGAAATAGCTTCCGTTGATATTCGCGGAAAGCCCGAGCGTCACCTCGCCCCGCAGCGCGGCCTCAACCACTTTCACGCCGACACCGAAATCGAAACCCACCTCCGCGGTCGCCCTGATCGGCTGGAAGGTCAGTGACGCTTTGCCTCCTCCGTCTGCGGAACGGGTGATTTCAGACTTCACCGTCCCGTCGATCTTCAAGGTGACATTCGGTTGCAGCTTGAAAGGAACCACGCCGACCAGAAACCGGGCCTGAGGCAGGTTGAAATCGGTTGCGTAATAGGGAAATCCGATCTTCCCCTTCTTATCCTCCGATTCCTTGTCCGGGTATTTGAGAAAGATCCGTTTTACCCCGAAAACTTCCCCCTTCACCACAGCCGTTCCTTTCCCGACCCCCGCCAACTCCGCTTCTGATTCCAGCCCCATCACATCGTAGTCCTTTGAGGCGATCTTCAGTCTCAAGACCGTGGAGACGGATCCCTCTACACCTTTGCTGTTGCCGGATGCATCGCCCGAGAAGACGGACACGGCTTCGATCGCTCCCTTCTTGCCGAGGGTGTAGGTCGTTGACGCTGCCTGCGCCGAGGGGGAGCAAAGCATGCATAGGGCGGAGCATGCGAGAAGTGCGTTCGCGTAGTTGGTCATGGGTTGTTCAATCGCTCTTGGATTACTCCGAAGTATAGCTTCGGGAAGTTGTATCAAGGATTTTCCCTAAAAACGCCACTTTTCTGCTGAGTGTCCCCTGGGTCAGGCGCCAGTGCGGCTTGGGCCAGAGGTGTCCGCGGCTCCGCCTGTGATTTTTTTCGCCTTCGTTCGGGCGGGAGCATGGGCCGGGTCCCGGCCGGCAGGCGGCAGGGTTTCCCCTGCCTTGCCCTTTTCCGGTTCAGCCTTGGTCGAGCGTCTTTTCCGATTTCGCGTCGATGATGGCGAAGCGTTCGCGGTTCAGGGCCGGGTCCGAGCGGAAGATGAGGCGTCCCGAGTGGGAACGTTCCAATTCCATGAGCAGTTTCGCATCCTCGCTCTTGAAGCGGTTGAGCACCTCGCTGTTGACGATCACGATCAGGTCGCCGACCGAGTCGCGGTGTTTGCGGATCACCGAGTTGAGGCGGCGTTGGATTTCCACCGACATCGTCATCGGGGTTTTCACCCGCGCGCGTCCCTGGCAGTAGGGGCAGGGCTCGTACATCGAGTCCCGGAGCGATTCGTTGAGGCGCTGGCGGGTCATCTCCATGAGGCCGATCGGCGAGATCTGGAGCACCTGGGTCTTGGCCTTGTCCTTCTTGAGTCGGTCCTTGATCGCCTTGTAGACCGCCTGCTGGTCCTTGCGGTGGCGCATGTCGATGAAGTCGATCACCACCAGTCCGCCGATGTTGCGCAACCGGAGTTGGCGCGCCACTTCGCGGGCCGCCTCCAGGTTGGTTTCGAGGATCATCTTGTCGACATCCTTCGAGCCGCGGTTGCGGCCCGTGTTCACATCGATGGAGATCAGCGCCTCGTCGATTTGTTTCTGGATGCCGATGCGTTCGAAGATCGGTTCCGAGGACAGCGGCATGTGGTGGACGCGGCGTTTCGCGCGGCGGGAGATTTTCCCGGCGATGTCGCGGATGTGGGCGGTGACCGTTTCGTCGTCGCAGATGACCTGGTTGATTTCCTCGGTGAGAAAATCACGGGCGGTCCTTTCCACGAGGCCCGGTTCCTGGAAGATGCAGGCCGGGGCCGGGTTGGCGGCGCGGCGTGCCTCGATATCGTCCCATTGCTCCAGCAGCATCGCCAGGTCGCGCACGAAGTGGCGGGCGCGGGTTCCCTGGGCGACGGTGCGCATGATCACGCCCATGCCTTCCGGGACCGAGAGTTTCTGGATGATTTTGCGCAGGCGGGTGCGTTCCTTCGGGTCTTCGATTTTGCGGGAGATGCCGAATTGTTCCGTGTAGGGCATCAGCACGAGGTATCGTCCGGCGAGGGAGATATTGGTGGTGACGCGCGGGCCCTTGGTGCCGATGGGGCCTTTCGAGACCTGGATCACGATTTCGGAGCCGACCGGGTAGATGTCGGGGATGTCCTTCGAGCTGATTTTGCTGGTTTGTTTTCCGGATTTCCCTTCGCGTTTGATTTCCTCGAGGCCCGAGTCGAGCGCGGCGGGCAGCGCGTCCCAGAAGTGGAGGAAGGCGTTTTTCTCGAAGCCGATGTCGACGAACATTGCCTT
>CAZMUK010000116.1:0-6582 GCA_964569415.1 uncultured Luteolibacter sp.
GGTGGTCACCCAGTTCGACATGGGCGCGATCACCGAGGTGGGCCTGCTCAAGATGGATTTCCTCGGCCTGCGCAACCTCACGGTGATCCGCGAAGCCGAGGGCCACCTGCGCGCCACCATCCCGGACTTCGATGTGGAGAAGGTGCCCGATGACGACCAGCGCACCTTCGCACTGCTCAACCGCGGGGAAACCATGGGGGTATTCCAGCTGGAGTCCGGCGGGATGGTGGAGACCTGCCGCAAGTACCAGATCGGGTCGATCGACGACATCACCGACCTGCTCGCTCTCTATCGTCCGGGTGCGATGCAGTTCATCGACCGCATGATCGAGGTGAAGAAGGGCCGGCGCAAGGCGGTCTACGAGCACCCCTTGCTGGAAACCGTCTGCGGCAACACCTACGGGGTGATGATTTACCAGGAACAGGTGCAGAACGCGGCGAAACTCCTTGCAGGCTACACGCTGGGCGGCGCCGACCTTCTGCGCCGCGCGATGGGAAAGAAGGACCAGAAGAAAATGGCCGAGGAACGCGGCCGCTTCATCGAGGGCGCCGCCAAGGTCAACGACATCGCCCCGGATCTCGCCGGCAGGATCTTCGACAAGATCCAGATGTTCGCCGACTACGGGTTCAACAAATCCCACTCGGCCTGCTACGCCCACATTTCCTACTGGACGGCCTGGCTCAAGGCGAACCACCCGGTCGAGTTCATGGCCGCGCTGCTATCCAACGAGATCCACGATACCGACAAGATCGGCGTGTTCGTCTCGGAATGCCACCGCATGGGCATCGCCATCCTCGCGCCCGATCTCAATGCGTCGCGCCTGCGCTTCGCGCCGGAGGCGCGCGAGGGCGGCGGGATGGCCATCCGCTACGGACTGGCCGCGATCAAGAATTGCGGCGAGGGCGCGATGGCCGCGGCCGTCGCGGAACGCGATGCGAACGGCCCCTTCCGTTCGCTCGAGGACTTCGCCTCCCGCCTCGATCCGCGGGTGATCAACAAACGCATCCTCGAGAATCTCGTGAAGGCCGGAGCCTTCGACTGGACCGGAGAAACCCGCGCGGCCATGGCCCAACGCCTCGAACAAGTGACCGCATCCGTAGCCTCCGCCCACCGCGACCGCGCCGCGGGACAGGTTTCGCTGTTCGGAGACGAGGACCTCGGCGCCGCGGCGCGCCCGGCCGCCGCCGCGGCGGTGGCGGAGGAATGGCCCAAGGAGGAACGGCTCGCCCACGAACGCGAACTGCTCGGCTTCTATGTCACCGGCCACCCGCTCGACCGCTTCCGCATGGTGATCGAAACAGACCGCTTCCGCAGGCTCGGGCTTGTCGAGGATCTCGACATTTCCAATCCGCGTGAACGCTTTCCCTTCGCCGGGATGGTCCGCTCGCTCGACGCGAAGGTGACCCGCTCGGGCAAGCCTTTCGGGGTGCTTGTGCTCGAGGATTTCACCGGCAGCGCGGAAATCATGCTGTGGGGGGAAACCTTCGTGCCCGCGCGCGATGCGGGGCTGCTGGAGCCCGGCAGCATCCTGCGGATGAAATGCGCCGTGCAGGCCGACGACCGCACCGGCGGACGCCGCCTCACGGGTTACGAACTGGAGGCGCTCAAGCCGCCGCGTTCCGCGGCATCGGGCAAGGGCGCGCTGGAACTCGAGCTCTCGACGATCCGCCACAGCACGCGCGACCTCGACGAGATCCTCGCCGTGCTGCGGGCGCATCCGGGGAAATCCCCCGTCCTGCTGCACTTCCATGACGGCAGGGGAGGCCGCGTCACGATCGCCGCCGGCGACGAATGCCGGGTCCGCCGCTCCGAGGCCCTCGCCTCCGCACTGCAGCGCTGGAGCGACGAGTAAGGCAGAGTCCTCGCGCGGCGGGGCTTTTTTCATAATACATTCTCATATCAATACCCGGAAAACGGGGGAACGGGACCCGCGGAACGCGTTGCGGGGGCGAGGGCGGCTCCGACGCGCGCCGCGCTTCCGGCTTCTTCACATCCGGAAGTCGTCGCCGAGGTAGTGTTTGCGGGCGATGGGGTCGTCGACGAGTTCGCGGGAGGCGCCTTCGAGGATGACGCGGCCGTCGTGGATGAGGAAGGCGCGGTCGGTGATCGAGAGGGTTTCGCGCACCGAGTGGTCGGTGATGAGGATGCTCAGGCCGTCTCGTTCGCGGAGTTCGCGCACGATGCGCTGGATGTCCTCGACGGCAATCGGGTCGATGCCGGCGAATGGTTCGTCGAGCATCAGCAATTTCGGGTCGGAGCAGAGCGAGCGGGCGATGGCGAGCCGGCGTTTTTCCCCGCCGGAGAGGGTGATGGCCAGCGACTTGGCCAAGCGGGCAATGCCGAAGCGTTCGAGGAGTTCCGCGGCCCGTTGCTGCCGCGCCTTGCGGTCGAGGCCGGGGCGGGTCTCGAGGATGGCAAGCAGGTTGTCCATCACGCTGAGTTTGCGGAAGACCGATTCCTCCTGCGGCAGGTAGCCGAGGCCGATCCGCGCGCGGCGGTGCATTGGAAGGCGCGAGATGTCGTGTCCTTGGAAGCGGACCGATCCCGCATCGGCGGGGATCAGGCCGGCGATCATGTAGAAAGAGGTGGTTTTGCCCGCGCCGTTGGGGCCGAGGAGGCCGACGATTTCGCGGGGTTGGACCGTGATCGACACGCCGTCGACCACCGCGCGGCCGCCGTAGGTTTTCCGCAGGCCCCGGGCATAGAGCACCGCGGTGTCGATGTGGTCGCAGGTGGAGCCCGGGTCGTGCATGTGCTGTGGCGTGGGCTCAGCGATTGTCTCCGCCGAGTTCCTTGACCGGGACGATGGTATCCCAGGCGCCCTGGGTTTCGAAGCGGCGTTGCTCCGGGTGGATGCGCAGGGTGAGGTTCGGTTGTTTCGCCCGCAGGGCGAGGCCGCCCTGCACCACCCAAGGGTAGCCGCCGCTGATGGTGAGCAGGTCGTTGTTGCGGTCGTAGACCAGCAGCGCCCCGCTGGCGCGGATCGGGTCCTTGTCGGATGGTTTCGATCCGGCCTGCTGTTCGACGAGCACCGCGCCGGATGCGGTGATGCGTTGCACCTCGATCTTTGTCTCCGCTTTCGCCTTGGCATCGGCGTTCATCGGATTCTTGGATTCCTTGGGGATTTCCTTCACGAAGATCTTGAGTTCGTTGGCGCCCGTCATGGTGAAATCCGGGTGGTTGACGCGGACATTGCCGAGGTAGACCAGTACTCCTTCCTTGCGGTTGAAGTACATCCCGCCGTCGCAGGACACCACCATGTCGCCATCCTGTTTTTGGAACGGATGGGGCTGGGTCGGCGCGGCGAAGGTGGTGGTCCCGGCAGTGAGCGAGCCGAGTCCGGATTCCTCGAGGAACTGCCGTGCGGCGCGGTTGGCCGCATCGGATGCCTCCAAGGCAGCGGAGAGGTCGGCCTTCGGTGCGGATGCATCCGCAGGCTCCGCGGCGGCGGCCTCCGGGGCCTGGTTGGCGGCGGCGGCAGTGTTGGCGGCGGCGGATGTTCCGCCGGTTTGGTCGGTGCCTGCCGTGGTTTGATTTGCGAGGCTTGCGCGGGTGGTGGCGGGCCCGGCCAGGAAGCCTTCGAAGTCCGCTTCCTTTCCGAGCGGGGCGGTCAGCGAGCGTCCCTTGATGTGGAACCCTTCGGCACCGATATCCACCTCGCGCGCCTTGAGCAATCCGGATTCCTCCGTTCCGTTGAAGTCGGTGAGCGAGAGTTCCGCGGCGCGGAACCGGCCGCGCGGGCGTTGGTCGGGGCCGAACCAATCGATGAGCACCGTGTGTCCGGCGATCGTGCGGTCATCGACCAGTTCCATCGTGTCTGCGCGCAGGGCGGCGACCAGATTGCGTTCTTCGTCGTAGCGTGGCAGGATCACTCCTTCGAGCTGGCTGCCGTCGGGCAGGAGGGAGGATACCCCGGAAGAGCCGGGTTCCTTCTCCGCCGCCGGGAGGGAGGCTGCCGCGAGAAGAAGGATGGGGAGGGACTTGATCAAGCTCCTGCGAGCCTACGGCGGGGGCGGGGAGGGTCAATCCGCAATTGGCTGGCGCAGTTTCCGCGGCGCGATGCCGCTCACTCGCAGACCGGGCAGGTATTGAGTTTGGTGAAGAAGTCGTTGCCCTTGTTGTCGATGAGGATGAATGCCGGGAAATTCTCCACCGTGATTTTCCAGACCGCCTCCATGCCCAGTTCCGGGAAGGCCACCACTTCCTGGGAGCGGATGTGTTCCTGGGCCAGCAGGGCGGCGGGACCGCCGGCCGAACCCAGGTAGAAGCCGCCGTGCTTGCGGCAGGCGTCGGTGACCGCCTGCGAGCGGTTGCCCTTGGCCAGCATCACCATCGACCCGCCGTGCGACTGGAAGAGATCCACATAGGAATCCATGCGGCCGGCGGTGGTGGGGCCGAAGGAGCCGGTGGGCAATCCATGCGGGGTTTTGGCGGGTCCGGCGTAATAGACCGGGAACCGTTTGAAGTAATCGGGCAGGTCGCCCTCCTTCTCGAGGATTTCCTTGAGTTTCGCGTGGGCGATGTCGCGTGCGACGATGATCGTGCCGCTGAGCGCGAGGGCCGTGGTGACCGGGTATTTGTCGAGTGTGCGGAGGGTTTCCTCCATGCCGAGGTCGAGGTTCACCGGCACGCCTTTGAACTTCCAGTCGGCCTTGGCGGCGGGGATGAAGCGTCCCGGGTTCTTTTCGAGTTTCTCGATGAAGATCCCCTCGCGTGTGATCTTCGCCTTCGCCTGGCGGTCTGCCGAGCATGAGACCCCGATGCCCACCGGGCAAGAGGCCCCGTGGCGCGGGAGGCGCACCACGCGCACATCGAGGGCGAACCATTTCCCGCCGAACTGCGCGCCGATACCGGTCTCGCGGGCGAGGGCGAGCAGTTCCTCCTCCAATGCCTTGTCGCGAAAGGCGCGGCCGTGTTCGTTGCCGGAATCCGGGAGGGTGTCGAGATACTTGGTCGACGCCAGTTTCACCGTCTTGAGGCATTGTTCCGCGGAGGTGCCGCCGATGACGAAGACCAGGTGGTAGGGCGGGCAGGCCGCGGTGCCCAGCGAGAGCATTTTCTCCATGCAGAAGCGCCGGAGGCGCTCCGGTTGCAGGAGTGCCTTGGTTTCCTGATAGAGGAAGGTCTTGTTGGCCGAGCCGCCGCCCTTGCTGACGAACAGCAGCCGGTATTCGTCGCCGGGCACCGCCTGCAGGTCGATCTGGGCGGGAAGGTTGGTGCGGGTGTTCACCTCCTCGTACATCGTCATCGGCGCGGTTTGCGAATAGCGCAGGTTCTCGCGACGGTAGGTTTCCCAGATCCCCTTCGAGAACCATTCCGCGTCATCGCAGCCGGTCCAGACCTGTTGGCCCTTCTTGCCGACGATCGTGGCGGTGCCGGTGTCCTGGCAGAAGGGCAGGATCCCGTGTGCCGCGATCTCCGCGTTGCGCAAAAGCATCAGCGCCACCATCCGGTCGTTTTCGGTCGCCTCCGGATCGTCGAGGATCGCCGCCACCTGCGCGAGGTGGGCCGGGCGCAGCATGAAGTTCACCGCCTTGATCGCCTCGGCGGCGAGCAGCGTGAGACCCTCCGGCGCCACCTTGAGCATTGCGCGCCCCTCGAAATCCGCCACCGACACATGATTGCGGGTGAGCAGTTCGTATTCGGTGGAGTCCGGTCCGAGCGGAAACGGATCTTGATAATAAAACGGTGCGTCGCTCATGGTGGGTGCGGTGCGGCTTCAGGCGGGGTCCGCGCTTGCCGGGCGGCGGCGCTGCAAAAAGAGATCGATCCCGTCGACCAAGGCCAGCCAGCTTGCCTCGATGATGTTTTCCGAAACGCCGACCGTGCCCCAGGTTTCCTTGCCGTCGGTTGAGACGATCAGCACGCGGGTCTTGGCGGCGGTTGCCTCGTGGCCGTCGAGGATGCGCACCTTGTAATCGACGAGCGACACCGCCGCGATTTCCGGGTAGAAGGCCAGCAGGGCCTTGCGCAGGGCGAGGTCGAGCGAGTTGACCACCCCGCGGCCTTCGGCGACGGTCAATTCCGGGGTGCCGTCGACCGCCAGTTTCACGGTCGCCTCGCAGACCGGGGCGTGGCCGTCGCGGTACTGGCGGAAGCCGGTGTGGTATTCGGTGAGCGTGAAGGGCTTGGTGTAGCGGCCGGTCTCGCGGCGGATCAGCAGTTCGAGCGAGCCCGAGGCCGCCTCGAACGAGTAGCCGGCGTTCTCGAGTTCCTTGACGCGTTTGAGGACCGCCTTGGCGGCGGCGGAGCCTTTTTCGAGCGGGATGCCGAGTTGTGCGGCCTTGAGCAGCACATTGTCCTGGCCGCTGAGTTCCGAGACGAGGATGTTCTGGTGGTTGCCGACGCTTTCGGGCGGGATGTGCTCGTAGGAGCGGGCGAGCTTGCGCACCGCATTGACATGCATGCCGCCCTTGTGGGCGAAGGCGGTGCGGCCTACGAAGGGGGCACGCGCGAAATGGGGGTTGTTCGACACATCGTCGACGAAGTACGATAAATCTCGTAGTTGGGAGAGGTCGGGCACCACCGCCAGGCCGAGCTTGAGTTGGAGCAGCGGGATCAGCGAGGTGAGGTTGCAATTGC
>CAZMUK010000117.1:0-6456 GCA_964569415.1 uncultured Luteolibacter sp.
GGACGGCTCGCCACACACGGCCCACACGACGAATCTGGTGGATGTGGTCTATGTCGCGGCGGACGCGGACAAGGTGAAGCTCCGCGACGGCATCCTCGCCGATGTGGCCCCCACCCTGCTCGATATGATGGGGATTGCGAAACCCGCGGAAATGACCGGCTCAAGCCTGCTGCTGCGCCAGAAGAATTGAAGCGCGCCATTGCACAGGCGTGCAGGCCTCAACTGCCGGACGAGGCGGAAGCCCCGCCGCTCGAGGAGGAAGAAGAGGACGCGGAGCCCGGCGCCGAGGAAGCCGCCGACGATGTGGCGGAACCGGAATCCGCCTTGGCCTCGGACTTGGCGGGCCCATCGGCCTTGGCGCCCGCCTGATACGATTGGGAACGATAGTCGGTTTGATAAAAGCCCGATCCCTTGAACAGAATCCCGCCGCCGGTCCCAAGCAGGCGCTTCACTTGCCCGTCGCATGCGTCCGAGGGACAGTCGGTGAGCTTGGGATCCTTCATGCTCTGGAACACCTCGAAGCGGTTCCCGCATTTGCCACATTCGTAATCGTAGGTCGGCATGGCTCTCGGGCATCTGCGTACCACGGATCCGCGGCGTTGCAAGCACGGGTTCGCCCGCTTCACCCGACCTCCGGAAGGTAACAGCGCACCACCCGCGGCGTGATGCCCGTGAAGACCTCCCAGGAAATGGTGCCTGCCCACCCGGCCACCTCCGTGACCGGGATCCGGGCACCGAACATCTCCACCTCGTCGCCTTCCACGATCGCCGGATCGGCGGTGACATCGACCATCGTCTGGTCCATCGTCACCCGCCCGATCACCGGAAACCGTGCGCCGCAGATCGAAACCTCGGCCCCGTTCCCCGAAACATGCCGCGGGTAGCCGTCGCCATAGCCGATCCCCACCGTGGCGACACGCGTGGGACGGGTGGTGATGTAGTCCCTGCCGTAGGAAACCCCGTGCCCGGCAGGCAGAGTGCGCACCAAGGTGACACGCGACTTGAGCGACATCGCCGGCAGTAAGCGATGCCGCTCCACCGCGCCGGACTCCGCCGCACCGTACAACATGAGGCCCGGCCGCACGAGATTGCACAGGCCGCCGTCATAACCCCGGATGCCCGCGCTGTTGAGCAAGTGCCTCCAACGAAAACGGTCCGCGCCACCGAGCATGCCGACCACCTCATGGAACACGGCGATCTGCCCGCGGGTGAATTGCTCGTCCTCGTCGGCGCTCGGAAGATGGGATCCGATGCCCTCGATTTCGAGATGCCCGAAGCGGGAGAGTTTCTCCATCAAGCCCGGAACCTGATCCCGCAAAAACCCGCCGCGTCCCATGCCGGTATCCACCGCGAGATGAACCCGAAGACGCACACCGGCAGACGCCGCCAGGCGATCGAAGTCGGCCGCCTCCTCGAGGGTGGAAATGCACGGCGTCCAACCCCGCGCCACCACCTCGGCACGCTCGGCACGCCAAGTCGCCCCCAGCAGGTACAAGCGCGAGCGAATCCCGGCCCCGGCCAAGCGCCGCGCCTCCCCGGCGTTGGCAACACCGATGAACGCGGCTCCGCAAGCCTCGAACACCCGCGCAACCTGCTCCATGCCGTGCCCGTAGGCTCCGGCCTTGACCACCGCCATGATCCCCGCATCGCCACACAAGCCACGCACCACCCCGAAATTCGCCTCCAAGGCTCCGAGGTCCACCTCGGCCCAGGCCCGCGGCGGAGACTCTCCTGCACTGGCTTCCACGCCCCGCAGCCTACGCGCCCCCGCCCCCCTTGCAAGCCATCGCGCAGGGCGCGCCGCATCCGCCCGGCTCAGGCCCCGAACAAACGCCGCGGATCGACATCCTTGCCGGTGCTTACCACCAACCACTGGCGATCGACATTCAGCCGCACGGTGGCCAAGTGCCGGTGCGGCCACTGCTCCGGGGAAATCATCGACAAGGCCCGCCCACCGCGCATCTCGTAAAGGTGGTAGGTCCCGCCGACAATCGGCTCGAACCGGATCTCGGACTCGTACACGAGCTTGTTCCAGTTGAAGTGATCGACCACCCGCAGGTACTCCTCGCGGATCTCGGTGAGCTTTTGCTGGAGATCGCGCTCGACCTCGGAAATCCCCCGGCTCTTGAACGAGGTGAGATCGTTGGGAATGATCGGCGGGCTCAGCGTGGAAACAGGGTATGGCAAAAACGCGCGGGAACCGGGCGCCTCCCCGGCATCCGGCACCTCCCCGAACAACTCCTCATCCGCTCGCCCCTCCATCGCGAGCCATCGGTCGCCGATTCGGACGATGCGGGCAAGAAAAAAGCCGGGCCCCTCGCGGAACCCGGCTTGAATCTGGTCAACCTCGACTCACTTCGGCTCGGGAGCCTTGATCGTCGGGGTGATGTCGGTGCCCCAAACGGTGTCGGCTCCGGTGTCGGTGAGGGTCTTGCCACCGCCAAGCAGCGCCTTCTTGTCCGAAGTGCGAACCGTTACCTCTGCGGCACTGTTGTCCAAGCGGTACACCACCGCCTTCTTGCCGTAGACCTCGACATCAAAGGATCCATCGGTCTTGTTTTCTTCGACGGCCGCAACGATCAAAGGACGGGCCGAGTTGCCCGTAGGGATGGCATCGGTTCCGTCCATGATGTATGCGAAACCGCACTCGCCGGCGTCGATCGCGTCAGCCCCGTCAATCGAACCATCGGGCTTCTTGGTGTAGGGGGCCTTGGCGTAGAAGGGCCCTTCCTGGTCGATGAGGCCCGCACCGATCAACTGGCGGAAGTAGGCATTGGAGTCGCCGCCGGTGTAGGTGTAGGTAGCATCCGGATTGTTCTCCTCGACCTCTTCAGCCGAGGCATCATCCGGGAAGCTGCCGTAGTCATCATTGAAGCCCTGCATCGCCAAGCCGATCTGCTTGGAGTTCTGCACGGCCTGGTTGAGGTCGGCTTTCTTCTTTTGCCCGAGGATCACGGGAGCTCCCACCCCTGCGAGGGTGACGATGATGGCAATCACGACGAGAAGCTCCACCAAGGTGAAGCCGCGGTTGTTGTTTCGCTTTGGGTTCATGGCGTTTTTCGTTTCGGGGTTTGTTTTCGTCTATGGTGGGCAATCGCCCGTTTCTATGAGGAAGAACGGACCAACCCGTTCAACCTAAAGAGAAGCTTGGATCGGATTTCGGGGTCCACAAGGAAAAAATCGCATGCCTCATTCCGCCGGCCGGCCGATTCCGCCGAGGGTGCTTACCTCCCCCTCCGTGACCGGATAGGGTCCGGCAAACTCAAGCCCGCGTCCACCCGGCTTGGTCCGCACCGCGAAAGCCTGACGCGGAACCAAATAGTAGAGGATGTAGTAGGATCGGCCGCTGTTGGAAGTCTCGGCGAGGTAATCAGGCATTCCTTTGACCGCGAGAAATTGACGCAATTCCGGGTGGGAACGCTCGAGCGAACTGAGACGGATTAAACCAAAGGACAATGGCTCGCGGCGCACCTGCATAATGCGGTCGCGCGCCATGGAGGAGGCACTCCCGGGCAGCCCGGACTGTTCGTAGGAGGCACAGGATGCAGCCGCAGCCGACAGCGCCACTGCGATGAGTCGATACAAGGGCTTCGAGCGGGAACGCTTCATGGCGGCACGACTCCGCGCCGCCTTCGATCGGCGGAGATCACCGATGCCAGGGACCCGAGATGCGGGCGATTGGCCTCGGAGTCGATGAAAAACGCGGTCTCCATCGGAACGAGAAACTCCACCGCCGAGTTGATGCCGACCAGGTCGCCGTCCGCATCCACCACCGGGCCGCCGCTGTCGCCGGGCTGCAAAGGGATGTCGATTTTGAACCTCCGGTACCCGCCGAGGAAATGCTCGGGCGGAATGGCGCTCTCGAGCCGCCCGCTGTCGGAACTCATGCCGGTGGCGATCCCGCCGTGCATCACCCCGGTGCCGGCTGGCAACCACCGACCCGGCGTGGTCCACCGATAATGCCGCGGGGTCGGCACCGCCACATGCAGCAGCGCGAGATCGGCCCGCGGCGAACGCCAGACAATCCGCGCCGCCGCACTCACCCAGCCACCGCTCCCGGCAAACAGCACGAAGACATTCCTGCCCTCCACACGCTCAAGCACATGATCGGCCGTAAGGAAATACCCGTCGCCGGAAATCGGAGTGGCCGATCCCCCATCGGCATCGTCCGGCGCGTGGTCGAGATCAAATCCTCCCCGCACCCAGCGCCGCAAATCGGACTCGTCGGTCACCACCACCGCTGCCACCCGCCGGGCCACATGCACCCGCACTTCGCGCCCGGGCAAGCGGGAATCAACCGCAGGCGGAGCCGCGCAGGACACCGCAAGCGCGCCGCAAACCACGACCAACATCCATGAACGACCTCGCGGCATCCCGACCGCAAGGAAGCACAACGCGCAACCGCCGTCACATCCCTTTTGCCGTAGACGCCAAAAGCCGCTCGACGGCTCTGCGGAATGGTGCCGCCATCGCCAACCCGGGCAAGTCCTCCACTGAAATCCAGGCATCACCCTCGCGAAGCTCCGGCACAACGCCCGCATCCACCCCGTACACCGCGAGCGAGACCCGGAAGCGGGTGATCCCATACGAGGCCTCGTACACCACCGGAACCCCGCCGAGGTCGCTCGCATCCCGAAGGGGAAGCTTCCACAAACCGGTGCGTCTCGCGCCCGCCTCACAATGCAGCAAGACCCGCCCGGAGCGGTCCCTCACCCACAGGGCATGCTCCTCGATCCGCTCGGGACGCGGCCTGGCGACCTTGACCGGCAGGGAGAGCGGCGCCCTCGTCTTGCAAAACCGGGCGACAGGGCACACCCCGCATTCGACCACCGCCGGCCGGCAATGGGTCTGCCCCAATTCCATCAATGCGGAGTGGTACTCCCAGGGCTTCACCGGATCGGCGAGCCGCGCAGCCCAGCCCTTCACCCGCCGCATCCCCTCGCCGCCATCCACCGACTCGCGCCAATCCATGATCCGCGCAAGCACCCTCGCCACATTGCCATCCACCACCACCGCCGACAGACCGAAGGCAAAGGCCCGCAACGCGGCGGCCGTATAGGGACCGATCCCGGGCAAGCGCAGCAATTCGCATTCGTCGGACGGGAAACAACCGCCATGATCCGCCACCACCGCCCGCGCGGTCTCGCGCAACATCCGCACCCTGCGGTAATACCCGAGGCCTTCCCAGGCCTTGAGCAAGGGGCCGTCGGCTGCCCCAGCCAGAGACCCGACATCGGGAAACACCTCGAGAAAACGCTCGAAGTACCTGCCCTCGATCACCGTGGAGATCCGCGTCTGCTGCAACATGATCTCGGAAACAAGCACCCGGTACGGATCGCGCGTGCGCCGCCACGGATACTCTTTCCCACACTCGCGAAACCACGCGGTAAGGGCATCGCGGAACTCCTCCGGCCGCCCCAACGGCGGCAAATCGCGCAACGGCTTCCCGGACCTGCCCACGCCGCAGCCAAACACGCCAAAGCCCGCCACGGCGAGCGGAACCTGCGCGCTCGCGTAAGCGGCCCACCCCTTGAACACGGTCCTGACCGGCGAGAGGATGCCGCAACCCCGCACATGAACCCGCCCCAGGCCCCGCCACCAAGAACCCGCACAAACTCAAACGCACGCTCGCTCTGCATCGGAACGGAAATCGACCTCCGCAGCCTCCGCAAACCCCGCGGCGGAAACATCCCGCCCCTCACCCTCCCCGCCGGGAAATCCGGCCAAGCCCTGCTGTTCCGCTACGGGGCTGTGGTGCTCTTCGATGTGTCCCCGGAGGAACAGGGACCCTTCCTCGACCAAATCCTGCACGCTGTCCGCTCCCCAGAACCACAACCGATGGCCGAGGACATCGAATTGAGACTGCCCTCGTCGGATCCCGCGGACCACCCGGGCACGCTGACCGTCCCGGACTTTTCCCCGCAAGTGCAGCAAGTGGTCGCCGAAGTGCTGGCCCGCTCGGTCGTGCTGGAACGCTTCGAACGAGGCATCGACCACGCGTTCGAATCCCTCCAACCCATCGCCAACCGCCTCGGAGCCGGACGCCTCACCCGCCGCCACCACGCCCAACTCCTCCAGCGACTCGCCGGCACATTGCTCGACCGCCAGGAAATGGCAGGCCGCATCGCCGTGGCCGACAAACCCGACATCCTCTGGGACCACCCGGAACTGGAACGACTCTACGCACGCACCATGGACGAGTTCGAAATCACCGGTCGCTCGCAAAACGCGGAGGCAAAACTTTCCCTCATCGACCGCTCCCTGCGCACCGCCATCGACCTGATCCAAGCCCGCCGCGCACTGCGCGTGGAATGGTACATCGTGATCCTCATCCTGGTGGAAATCTGCCTCTCTCTCCTGCGCTGGCCGCAGGGAGGCTGAGATAGCCCCGGACGGAACACGCGCGGCATCCCGGGAATTTTCCTCGCTTTCCACCCGGGAAAATCCGGCGGATTC
>CAZMUK010000118.1:0-6382 GCA_964569415.1 uncultured Luteolibacter sp.
TAGAGCGCCTGCTTTGGGAGCAGGAAGTCGTCAGTTCGAATCTGGCCGCCCCGACGCTTTTCCCAACGAAACCTTTCCGGGGATCGGGCTGTTTCCGGGTCGCGTTTGCTTGCCGTCGCTGATTTTCCGGTCCAATGTTCCGCCATGCAGGTGGCGACCGAGCGGATGAGGAAGTTCCTCGAGTATGTGGCGGTGCGGTTGATCGATGATCCCTCGCAGGCCCAGCTCAAGGTCGCCGAGTTGGGACCGAAGAAAGTGCGGTTCAAGCTCATCCTGTCCAAGGCGGATGTCGCGGTCTTGATCGGGCGCAACGGCTTCACCGCATCGGCGATCCGCGGGGTTCTCAAAGCCGCTGCCGAGCGCGAGGGGGTGCAGGCGACCTTGCTGATTCACTCCCACGAGGAGGAGGCGGAAATGGCGGCCCGGGGCGAGGAAGGCTGAGAGGGACGAGCGGGATTCTTTGACCGAGGAAGCCATGGAACGCCCGTTGAGCAAGCCCGAGAGTCCGTTCGTGTTCGCCGCCAAGGTTGTGGGTTTGCTGGCCTTTTCCGCATTGGTGGCCTTTGTTTCCGATGCCAAACTCCGCATCGGGCCCGTTGCGGCCGTGGTGCTCGGTCTGAGCATCTTCGGGGTCGGCTTGTTTTCGATGCTCAAGTTGCGGGGGTCGCCGCGGGAGATGGGATTCACCTTCGGGCTCAAGTTCCTGAGCGTGACCGCCTACAAGATCCTGAATTTCTCCGTATCGATGTGGCTCATCCGCGACCTCGGCTTCAGCGAGGCTTCGGCGGGGATGATCATTGTCGTCTGGGGGGTGTTCATGAGTGTGGCCACCATCGTGAGTGGTTCGCTCACCGATGTGTTGGGATTGCGCAAGACCCTTTTGTTTGGAGTGAGTGTGTGTGTCGTCACGCGGTTGGTGATGGCGTTGGGTCCGCATCCCTACATCGCCTTGTTGCTGGGGCTCATTCCGCTGGCGGTGGGGGAGGCCCTTTGCACCCCCGTGCTGGTGGCCGCGCTGAGGCTGTATTCCAAGCCCTCGCAGCGGACCGTGGCGTTCTCGCTTTTTTACGGGCTCATGAACTTCGGGTTCATGTTCGGCTATTTCATCTCGGACGGCATCACCGGACGCATGAAGGACGGTGGGACGGTCACACTGCCCGGGACGGGCACCGAGGTATCGATGTACGGCATGCTGATTCTTGCGAGCATGGGCATCGACCTACTTATGTTTCCCCTGGTGCGTCTGCTCCGTCCCGGGGTGCAGATGACAGAGGAGGGTTTCGTCGCTCTTCCGTCCCATGGATCGGCCTGCACGGAGGGAGGTACGGTCTTTGGTCGTGCCTTGGCCTCGATCTCCGCCGCGGCGCGGGAGACGGCGGGGATGTTGGCGGGACTCTTCCGCTCGCCGGGTTTTTCCAAGCTGCTGGTGTTTCTCCTGATGATCGGTCTTCTCAAGATTGTTTTCAATCTCATGGACTATGTCCTCACCCCGTTTACCGAGCGGGAGATCGGTCCGGACGCGGTGAGCAAGGTGGGCAGGCTCAACGCCACCAACAGCATTCTCATTCTCGTGCTCGCGCCGGTGGTGGGTCTGCTGACGCGAAAATACGCTTCGTACACGATGGTCATTCTCGGCGGTTTCATCACGGCCGCGTCATTTCTGTTCATGGCGATGCCGACCTCCGCCTTCGAGGGTCTGGCCGGGGGGTGGCTCGGGCGGGCGGTGGGCAACGGTTATCTGGGGATTCTCGGTGAGGTGCACCCGTACTTCGTCATGATGTTCCTGTGGCAGGTCGTGTTTTCGGTGGGAGAGGCCTTCTATTCGCCACGGGTCTACGAGTATGCCGCGTCCATCGCTCCGCCCGGGAGGGAGGCCTCGTATTCCTCGTTGTCCTACATTCCCTTGCTGATCGGCAAGGTCGCGACCGGCCTGTCCTTCTCGACCTTGCTCGACCGCTACTGTCCGGCCGAGGGTCCGCGCGATTCCGGAATGATGTGGCTGATCATCGGGTCGATGGTGTTGGTTGCCCCGCTGGGCTTGCTTTTCCTCAAGCGCTTCATCCGCGTCGAGGAAGAGGCGAGGGGGTAGGGAAGAGGAGGAAGGGAAACCGCAAAGAACAGGAAGGGCGCAAAGGGGAAAGTGGTTGCGCGTCCCCGGTTGCGGGTTGTGAAGAGAACCAGGACGGATCTTCGGGTTCCTGAGGCTCCAAAAAGAGCCTGGGGCCTTGTCCGGATTCGGATCCAGAGGGGGCGCTCGCTTGTTGCTTGATCAGGGCTTTCTCCGGTCCGGATTCTTCGAGAGCCGCTTCAGTGGCGGAGCGGCACATAGAGTTCGGTTCCCTTCGCCAGCAGGACCGCGTCCGTGAGGTCCAGTCCATTGAGTTGGTTGAGCCTGCGGGGATCGGTGCCGTGGAGTTCGGCGAAATCGCCGAAGGTCATGCTTGTCCCCAGCGTGACCGTCTGGGCTGCGCGGGTCGCGGGTGATGTCTCCGAGGACGGGGTTTCCGGAACGGTGGCGGGCGCGTCCTTGCCTTGATCCGCCGCGGCGGGGGCGGGACTGGGTTTGACGGGCGAGGTCTCGGGTTTCCCTGCCGGTGCGGTGGGTTCCGGTACGGCATCCGGCCCCTGTCGGGCACCGAGTCGGATGATTTGCCCGACCTGCAGGGACTGGGGTTTGCAGTCCGGATTCAGCTTGAGGAGTTCCTCGAGCGGGATGCCGTAGCGCTTCGCAAGAAGGGCGAAGGTATCGCCTCTCGCGATCCGGTGCACCGCCTCTGCAGGGCCGGGCGGGTCCGCTGGAGGATTGGCTCCGGGCAGCCACTGGAGGAGCAGCGAGAACAGGCACATTCCGAAGAGCAGGGCCTTCATGAGTCGGCTTCTTTCAAAAAAAACAATTTGTGTCAATAAGAAATCAGCAATTCCGAAAGAAATTCGCGGTTTGCCCGGATCCGTGGGTTCGTCGTCGGTCTCCGGAGCATCGGTTGCCCTCGGGGCATCCCGGACGCCGCGATGTGGTCGGAGCGGCGAGCGGCTTGGGTGGGGAGGTGTCCGCGCCGAGGGTTGGCGGGTTTGTACTCAGGAAGGCTACTCAATGGTTTGCAGCGGCGGGTAGTCCTTCGGGCCACCGTTCATCTTTTGGTTGCCCGTTTCGTGGAAGGGGCTTTAGGATGCCTCGCCATGGACGGCGGGTCACATCAAGGAGCCCGGTTGGTGCCATGATCTAACAGACATGAACCCGGATCGCGCCACGCTCAATTTCCTGAACAGTTTCCCGGAGGAAGCCCGCAAGCGGGGCGAGATGCTCCAGAAGGACGGCGCGGTCACCCAGATTTTCGGCAACCATTTGTTCATCCAGGGGCGGGTCGAGGACGAGAGCGGGGTTTTCCGCACGAGCCTGCGTTTGCAGGGGAATCGTTGGTTCGGATCATGCACGGCAGAGGACGAGATCGTGGCCGGGGCCTGCCAGTATGCGACCATGCTGGAGCGGATGCATCGCGGAGAGGATCTGCCGGAGTCGCCCAACGAGCTCGACGACACCCCGGTACTCGACATCATTGAGGAGAAGCTCGGGCGAGAGTTGGACGACAAGGAGGCCGACTTCGTTTCCAAGATCGAGAAGCGGTACCGGCGCTATGTGATCGAGGGCGAATTGCACGACCACGACATGGTGAGGATCAGTCCGCGGTGGGAGATCACCACCTACGAGCCCCTTGAGTTGTGGCCGATGCCGCCGGGGGACATCCTCGAGTTCTGGAACTACATCGCCTACGCTTTTTACAAGCGCAAGCTGCCCTATCCCGAGTTCATGAGCGTCATCACCGATCTCGGTTCGGTGCAGCGGCGGATGGCGGACTGGGAGCAGGAGAGGGAGGTTGCTTCCTGGTACGAGCGGATCGAGAAGGTCAACGAGCGTCCGCCGCAGGAGGCGCCGCTGACGGTGGTGTTCCGCCTTGTTGCCACCATCAACGAGGCGAGGCTTGAGGTCCGCGAGCGCGAGGGTGCGCCGTGGATCCAGTTGCGTGAAAAGCACGAGATTGAGCACTATGTGGCGCTCCATCACGAGGGTGCCCTGCTGATGGACGCGCCCAGCCAGACCCTGTGGGAGCATTTCCTCGCGTTCCATCGCAAGCACGGCGACACCACGCTCGACTTCGATCAGGAGGAGTCCTGCCGCTTCATGAACCGCGTGTTCCGGCAACCGGCTCTCAAGGGCTACATCGTCAACCTCGACGAGCGCGATTTCAAGGTCGTGACCGAGGCCCTGTGCTGGCAGTGCGAGGACGACCCGTACGATGCCAAGAGTTTCGCGCTCCAGCTGGTGACGGCGGCGGGAGAAAATGTTTCCCATTCGGTGCGGATGCTTCCCGGGCGCAAGGAGTTGTACCAGTCCGACGAAACCGTGTTCCCCGGACCTCCGCGCTGGCTCGAGGAAACCGAGGTAATGCCGCGCTACCTCATTCCCAAGCGGGTGATCGATTCGCTGGAGGGTGTCGAGTTCCTCCGCAAGATCGGCGCCACGCTGCCGGAGTCCCTGCGCAAGCGGGTGGTGGATCTCGAGTTGCGTCCGAAGTTCGAACTAAACCTTGTGGCCGGTCTGACCGCCGCCGAGACCGAGCATCTCGTGGTGGATGTCACCGCCGTGGAGACCAAGGGCCGGCGCACCGAGCGCCTTGCCAAGGACGGCTGGGAGCTCGTCGAGCAGCATCCGGTCAAGGGCAAGCAGCTCCTGCGATTCGCGCGCGAGGCGCTGCATCCGGTGCCGCCGATTCTCGAGGAGATGGGGCTTTCCTATGATGAAAAGCTTGCCTCTTTCAAGGCCCGCATCACCAAGCAATTTCCGGAGAAGTTCGCGGAGTGGGTCCGCGCGCTGCCGCCGGAGATCGAGTTGGAGATCGATCTGCGGCTCAAGTCGATTCTGGCCGATCCGGTGACGGCCGCGGTGCGCTTCGAGGTCGTGGGCCAGGACATCGACTGGTTCGACCTGCGTATCGTCATCGACGTCCAAGGTGTGAATCTTTCCAAGGCGCAGATCCGGCAGTTGGTCGCGGCACGGGGCGGCTATGTGCGGATGGAGGACGGTTCGTGGATGCGTTTGGAGATCAAGCTGGATGCCGACCAGCGCGAGGCGGTGACCCGGCTTGGTTTGGATCCCTTCGATCTTTCCGGTGAGACGCACCGGATGCATGCACTCCAGTTGGCCGACCCCAAGGCGGCGGAGGTATTCGATCCCAAGGCCTGGGAACGCATCCGCAACCGTGCGGGCGACATACAGCTCGAGGTGAACCCGGATGTTCCCGCCTCGCTCAACGCCACGTTGCGTCCTTATCAGGTCGATGGCTTCAAGTTCCTCGCCTATCTTGCCGTCAACCGCTTCGGCGGCATTCTCGCGGACGACATGGGGCTCGGCAAAACCATTCAGTCGCTCACCTACTTGCTCTGGCTCATCGAGGAGCAGCAGCGTGCCAACGCGCCGAAGCGTCCGGCGCTTGTCGTTTGTCCCAAGTCGGTGCTCGATGTATGGGCGAGCGAGGCGCAGAAGTTCGCGCCGGGGCTGGTGGTCCGGATTTTGAAAAACCGCGACGACATCGATGTGGACCGCATTCAGAACCACATCGATTTGCTCGTGCTCAACTACGCCCAGCTGCGGGTGTGCGGCGAGGAGCTTTCGGCGGTCAAGTGGTTGACCGTCATTCTCGACGAGGGTCAGCAGATCAAGAATCCCGATTCCAAGGCCGCCAAGTGCGCACGGGAACTGGACGCCGCGAACCGCTTGGTGCTCACCGGCACGCCGATCGAGAACCGCCTGCTCGACATGTGGTCCCTGATGGCTTTCGCGATGCCCGGCGTGCTCGGATCGCGGGCGTATTTCAAGAAGCGTTTCGACAAGCGCAAGGATCCCCTGAGCCAGAGCCGGCTTGCCTCCCGGCTGCGGCCGTTCCTGCTTCGTCGCACCAAGCTGCAGGTCGCCCAGGATCTTCCGCCGCGGACCGAGGAGGAGGTGTACTCCAAGATGGAGGGGGTGCAGCTCGACCTCTACAAGGCCGAGCTCAAGCGGATCCAGAAGGCTTTGCTCGGTCTGGATTCCGACGAGGCGGTGAAGAAGAACTCGTTTGCGATTCTCCAGGGTCTGATGCGTTTGCGCCAGATTTGCTGCCATCCTGGCCTGATCGATCCCAAGTACCTCAAGGAGGAGTCCGCCAAGATGGAGTCCCTTTTCTACCTCCTCGACCAGCTTCACGAGGAGGGGCACAAGGTGCTGGTGTTCTCGCAGTTCGTCTCGATGCTCGATCTGATCAAGGCGCGGCTGGAGCTGGAGAGCCGGCCGTACCATTACCTCACCGGCCAGACCAAGGACCGCAAGGGTGAGATCGAGCGGTTTCAG
>CAZMUK010000119.1:0-6176 GCA_964569415.1 uncultured Luteolibacter sp.
GACGCGCTCGACCGCCTGCACACCACGGCGCGCAGCCACAAGCGGATCATGGTGGTCGAGGTGATGGGGCGCCATGCCGGGTGGATCGCGCTTCACGGCGGACTCGGAGGCGGGGCGGATGTGATCCTCATCCCCGAGATTCCGTTCCGCAAATCGTCGGTGATTCAGCATGTGAAACGGCGGCGCGCGGACGGCTTCGACAGCACGATGATCGTCGTGGCGGAGGGAGCCAAGGAGGCGGGGCGGCAACTGATCACCAAGCAGGCAAAACTGCGCGGGGCCGGTGAGCTGCGGCTGGGCGGGATCGGCGAGCAACTCGCTGCCGAGCTCGAGGAACGCACCGGCCAAGAGACCCGCTGCGTCACCCTCGGCCATCTTCAGCGCGGCGGCACGCCCAGCGCGCTCGACCGCATCCTCGCCACCCGCTTCGGGGTCGGCGCGGTGCGCCTCATCGCCGAGGGAAAATTCGGGCAGATGGTCACCTACCTCAACTACGCGGTGGGCGGGGTTTCCATCGCCAAGGCCGTCAGCAAGCTGCGCACCGTTCCGCCCGATTCCGAGACGGTTGCCGCCGCGCGGTCGGTGGGGATCCACTTCGGGGACGAATGACCGCAGCCCTGCGGACGCCGCTTGGAAAAGATGCCCGGAATTCCAATGGCGGAGCAGCGAAAGTAATGGTATTTTTCGAGGTTCCCCGTCGATCGGGATTCGCCCCCACCTCAAACACCGGATTCACAATCACCATGGAAACCCCTCCGCCCGTCACGCCGCAGTCCGTCCCGCCGCTGCCGAAACTCGTCGCGCCCAGCTCCGAGAACTCGTTTGCCGTCATCATGCACCTTCTGGGCCTCGCCGGGCTGTTGATGCCTTTTCCCGGCTCGAACATCATCGGCCCGCTCGTGCTGTGGCTGTTGAAGCGCCATGAAAGTCCGCTGCTGGAGCGGGTCGGCAAGGAGGTCATCAACTTCCAGATCACCTACGCCATCGCGTTTGCAGTGGGCGCGGGCCTGTGCCTCGTCCTCGTCGGCTTCCTCGTCCTGCCGCTGCTGTTCGTGGCGTGGTTGATCTTCATGATCCTTGGGGCGGTGAAGGCCAGCAACGGCGAGGACTTCCGCTATCCGGTGATCCTGCGCTTGCTCAAGTGAGGGTGGCCGCCCGCACGCAGCGGCCGGCGGTCACTTGATCGCCTCGAGAGCCCGGCGGGCAAGTTTCCGTGCGGGGGTTGGCGGAATGCAGGGCCGGCGGCGGGACCGGCACCCTCTCCGCGATTTTTTTGTAAGGAATCCCCGAAAGGCCGGATAGAGGGGTGCTCCACAACCAAGCCCCACCCATGAACCACCCCGCCATGAAACACCTCCTCTCCCTGCTCGCTGCGACCACGATCCCTGCCTCGGCGCTGTCCGTGGAAGCCTCGCGTTTCCCGGATCCGGGCGGGAGCATCAACTCCTTCGGCCTGCGGCTCTTCGAACGCCTCGGCGACAAGGGCAAGGGGACGGTCTTCTCGCCATGGTCGATCCAGAGCGCGCTGGCGATGACCCTTGCCGGTGCGGCCGGAGACACCCGCGAGGAAATGGCCAAGGTGCTCGACCTTCCGGCGGAACCGGGTGCCGAGCCGGGCATCCACGGCGGCTTCGCGCAACTGACCCGCGAGCTTGAGGCGATCGCCGCCCGCAGCAAGGAACAGGTGAATGACGCCAAGCGCCACGGCGGGCCGAACACGCCGGTGGAAATCCAGGTGGCCAACCGACTCTTCGGCCAAGAGGGATACGCGTTCGAGGCCCCCTTCCTCGAACTCACCGAGACCACCTACCGCGCACCGCTCGAGCGGCTCGATTTCGAAAAGAACCCGGAGCGATGCCGCACTCACATCAATGCATGGGTGGAACAGCAAACCCGCGACCGCATCAAGGACCTGATCCCCAAAGGAGTGATCACTGAGGACACAGGGCTGGTCCTTGCCAACGCGGTTTATCTCAAGGCACCGTGGGCGGAGGAGTTTGCCAAACAGGCCGACCTTCCTTTTCGCGTGGCGGGAACACCGGTGAAGGTGCCGGGGCTCGCCATTACCAAGGATCTCGGGTATCTCAAGGTGCCCGGTTTCACCCTCGCGGCCGTGCCGTACTCTGACCCGTCACTGCAATTCGTCATCATTCTCCCGGATGAGGGGAAGGAAATGTCCGGCCTCGACGCGGCGGTGCTGCAGCAGGCGGCGGCGATGCCGTCGCGCAAGGTGCGGCTCACCATGCCTTCGTTCCGACTCGAGCCGGAGAGCGTGCGCCTGAAGAATCATCTCACCGCCATGGGCATGCGCAAGGCCTTCGACGAGCCGCGCCGCAGCGCCGACTTCTCGCGCATGGCCCCGCGGCGGCCGGATGAGTATCTGTTCATCGGCGATGTGGTCCACAAGGCCTTCATCGCAGTCGATGAATACGGCACCGAGGCCGCCGCCGCCACAGCGGTGGTGATGATGCGGGCCACCATGGCCATCGAGGAAGAGCAGCCCATCGAACTGCGCGTCGACCGACCCTTCGCCTTCGCCATCCAGTACCGGCAGTCGGGCGCCTGCCTCTTCCTCGGGCGGGTCAATGACCCGCGCTGAGGGGAAGGCGGACCTTGCGGTCAAACCGCGCCGAATCATCGATGCCGCGATTTCGCTGGCCATCGGCCTTCGGTGGAGGGAAACTCCGGCGTCCTCGGTTCCTGAATCATGCTCAAAGGCATTTCGCCGCTACTCTCGCCCGAACTGATCTCGGTGCTCTGCCGCATGGGCCACGGTGACGAGATCGTGCTGGCTGACGCACATTTCCCGGGCGAATCGCTCAACCCGCGCTTGTTGCGTGCCGACGGCCTGCGCATCCCGGCCCTCCTCGACGGCATCCTGCCCTTGTTCGAACTCGACTCGTATGTGGACGCGCCGCTGGTGATGATGGCGGCCGTCCCCGGCGATGCCCTGGATCCCGCGGTGGAGGCATCCTATCTCGTCCCGGTGCACCGCCACGCCCCGACTGCCCCGCCCGTCGCGCGCATCGACCGCTTCGCCTTCTACGATCGGGCCGCCAAAGCGTTCGCCGTGGTGATGACCGGGGAAACGGCAAAGTACGGAAACATTCTCCTGAAAAAAGGAGTCACACCGCTCGGAGGCTGACGAAGCGGCGAAGGAAGCTTCGCGGCGATTCGAGTCGCGTGGCCACGGGTTTCCGGTTGCGATAGCGATCCCGACTCCCCGGCAGACTCCAGCGACTTGGCATGGGCCCGGCCTCAGGGCGTCGCACCGAGATCGGCCGCCAGGTACCATCCAAAGTCATCGCCCTCGTGCCCGAGATGGAATTCCCCCGTCTTCAAAACCTTGCCGATGCTCACCACCTTCCCCTGCAGGTCTTCAGGAAGTTTCAATCCGCCCATTCGTCCCGTTCTGATATCATAAATGAAAAAGCGGCTTTCGGACATGCCGTGTCCCTCGCAACAGCCGACCGGCTTGCCGCGGTCATCAACCTTCTCGACTCCGGATTCTCCCAGAAGCCGATCGTTATCGAGCCAAACCCAGTTGCCCATCCCAAGCATGTTTCTGCCGGGAGGAAACCGGGGTAAATCGGCAATCTTTTCCCCCTCGCTCGTAATGATATACGCGTTCCCATCCCCCGCACCCACTGCAATTCTGCCGTCATCCGGAATTACCGCGATCGAGTATGCCGGATGATCCTTGGTGGCACGCCAGATCTCATTTCCTGCCCGGTCCCTGATTGCCCCACGGGTCCCGGAACCTCCCATCCGATACAGCGGATCCACCACGGCATCGGCATCATCCGGGGGAATGGCCAGTGCAATCGCCGTGAACCGGAACCCGCTCTTCCGCTCTTTCCCCTGTCGACCGGCCCTCGGGCGGATTTCGTCCGAATCCTTGGGCAGTGATCCCCCGGTTCTTGCATCGCCCGCCGGCAATGCAGGACCGGACGACTTCGGGGGCTCCAACGAATCCCCGAGGATCTCAATGAGAACCCAACCGCAAAGACAGAGCAACGCCAGTGGGATGTTTGCCGGTGCGGAGCGACGATCTTTAGGGAGGGAGTTTAGCCGGGGGGGGACGGAGGCTTTTTTCACAATCCACGCCGGGAATGCTTTGTGGAATAAGAGCTCCTTTCAATTTGTCTGGCACTTTGAATGCTGGCAGAAGCGTTGCGGGCAGGAGAGACGTTGCCACTCGCCCCACGCTCACGAACGTTGCTTGAGCAGCAACCAAAGCAGGCCAGTTGCCGCGACGATCAACACCACGATGATACTCCACGGTATTGATGAAGCGGATTCCTCACTCGGTGTTAATGTGGGCTTGGAGTCGGCTGATTTGCGTTTTGGCGAAGGAGTTATTGGGCCGTTCGTGCCTATTGATGGTGACTGTTTCTGGCTTGTTGCACTGACATCTGTGACCGGCTGGATCGGTTGGACTCCTTGCAATGAAGACCACTTCAAATATTCATCTCTGGCTTTGCCCGAAAGCACCTTCTCAATGAAAGCCACCCGTTCTGGTGCATCGGCATACAAGGGGACAAGTTTGCGTAGAGCTGCCGCCAGTTTTTCATCACCAAAGTTCACTGCTAGGAAGCCCTCTTTGTCCGAAGCGGCGGGACTCAACACCATCTGCGCGTGCTGCTTGGAAAGCCCCCCATCAGCAACGCCTTGAACGACGGCAATAGCTAAATCCAGGTAGTCTTGTCCGGTCTTTTGCTCAATGCCTGCTTGCAGCAGGATCATCTGCTGATTTGGCGGCAATGCTTTGAGTTCCTCCCACGGTGGGCTCAGGTGTGTTTTGACACAATCAGAGATTGTTTTTCTATCCTCCGGGGTCGCTAGGAGTTCTGCATTTGCCCCAAGTTGAGATCGGCTAAGTGCGTCAATCATCGGCTGAGAAAGTTGAGCGACTGTAGGTAGGGCGAATGCCATAATGAAGGGGAACAGGAATAGAGGAAAATATTTCATTTTAGTTGTCTCCTGTGTATTTGCGATAGCCTTGCGGCTGATAACCACTCGTCTTCGGGTGGTAGTATTTGTTCACTTTGGCAAACCCGGCGGATATCCAACTCCCGTCGTAATCAAAGATGCCGACGTGCGACGAGTATTGATCAGGCTCTCCCGCTAAGTTTGGATGTGCGACCACCAAGCCGGGCTGAGGCATCGTTCCATCGGCCAACCGGCTCCAGTTTGGGATATCAAAACTCGTTATTGTGCGCCCGGCATTGTCCGTTCTGCCACTGTTGTCGTTCCACCAATCTATCGCCAAAGGAGGGCCAGTTCGGAAGCCTGGTAGTCCACCTCTTGTGAGCGGGACTGGCGCACCTGCATCGCTGCACTTGTGATAGATGAAGATATTGCACTTGTTGCTTGGATTTGGAGCCACCGTGCTTCCCTGCACCACGCACTCGCCCTGATTCTTGTAGTATTCGCTGCCAAGGTTTTTCAACGCCTTGTTTCGCACGTCAATCTGCCACTGCTGATCTGCCACACCAAAGTAATCTACAGCACCTGCTTTGTGAAAGTCCTGCACTTGGCCTTGGCTACTGTCGGCGTGTAGAGCGTCTTTTTTTCGCGTAAGCGGATACTCCGAGGCTTGTCCACCTTGAGGCGTGACAATGACTTTTGCCTCAAAGACACCACTTTCATTGGTGGTGAAATCAAGTTCAGCGCCTTGGCCTGCAACTTCAGCCCACGCTGTTGTTGTGCCGTCATGCTTGAGCTGTCGAGTCTTCCACTTCACAGATTCAGGCGGCAGCGGGAACGCGCTCGCTGGTGCTGATTCGTTGATGTCAAAGGTAACGACATCGCCTTTCTTGACTAACAAACCCGTTTCTGGAGCCGTGGCTTCCGTCTTCTTTCTGACGACTACCTCAATGGAGAGGAGGCTCACCTCATCCAGCATCGCCCCCCGGGCGTTGTCGGGGGAGGTACCGATGGGCACGAAGGAGATTTCGGTGATGGTGCGGGTGGCGCGGAAGCTCGCCGACCTTGTCTCCCATCCGGTCTTGCTCGTGAAATTCACTTCCGCGATGCGGACACCATCGGCCTTGACCTCGAAGTTGCTGTCGGCGGCGGTGGTGGTGCCGTCCCGGCGCGGTTTGCAGTCGAAGACTATCAGGTAACTCACCCCTACCCGCGTGCCGACTTGCTGGCGGATGCCGGCATTGCCG
>CAZMUK010000120.1:0-6094 GCA_964569415.1 uncultured Luteolibacter sp.
CGGGTGGGCATCACGAAGTCGAACAAATCCACTCCGCGCCCGATCATCTCGAGAATCTGCCCCGGCGTGCCGAGTCCCATCGCATAGCGGGGCTTGTCGGCGGGCAGGAAGGGCACGGTGTTTTCCACCGCCCGGATCATTTCCTCCTCGGGTTCGCCCACCGAGACGCCGCCGATTGCGTAGCCGTCGAACTCCAGTTCCACCAGTTCCCGCGCGGAGCGCTCGCGCAATCCGGCGTAGACCGAACCCTGCACGATCGCGAAATGCGACTGCCTGCCGGGGCCCGACCGCGGTTCGTGCCGGGAAATCCAGTCCTTGCAGCGCCGCGCCCAACGGCTGGTCAGCGCCAAGGACTCCTCGGCGTACCTCTCCTCGCATGGATAGGGCGGGCACTCGTCGAAGAGCATCGCGATGTCCGACCCCAGCGCGCCCTGAATCTCCATGCTCAACTCGGGGGTGAGCAGCAGCGGGGTGCCGTCCAAGTGGCTCTGGAATCGCACCCCTTCCTCGCTGATTTTCCGGAGTTTTGCCAACGACCAGACCTGAAACCCGCCGGAGTCGGTGAGGAGGGGCCGCCGCCAGTTGGCGAAGCGGTGCAGTCCTCCGAGTTCGCGGATCACCTCATGGCCTGGACGCAACCAGAGATGGTAGGTGTTTCCCAACAGGATCCGGGCCCCGAGGGCCTCAAGTTCGTCCGGGTGCAGGGTCTTGACCGTTCCCTGCGTGCCCACCGGCATGAACATCGGTGTCTCGACCACCCCGTGCGGAAGCTCCAGCCTGCCCAGGCGGGCGGCACTGGCAGGGTCGGTCTGGAGCAGGGTGAAGGACACGGGAGGCACGACCTAAAGGATCCCGCCTCCCCGGCCAAGGGGAATCCGGGAAAGGCCGCGCAGGCCGGATCGTCCGCCGACCGGAAAATTTTCGGGAAAGTCGAAATTTCCGCTGGCGGATCGCGGAAAATCGCGGAAGGTGGCAGCACTCACCCGAAAACAAACCATGAAATCACTGCTCCACACCCTGTTCGCCGGCCTGCTCCTCTGCCCGCTGGCTTTCGCTGACGACTGCAAGAAAGGCGGCTGCGACGAGAAGAAGGAAGGCACCCTCGCCGCCACCTGCGATCCTTGCGAATGCAAGGGGTCCTGCAAGGCCGACAAGTGCGCCGACTGCAAGAAGTGCTCCGAAAACACCCTTGCCGATTGCGGCGACTGCGAGAAGAAGTGCGACAAGGAGAAGAAGGAAGGTTCCCTCGCCGGCAAGTGCGACAAGGAGTGCGACGACGACAAGAAGTCCGACAAGAGCGAGGGCACCCTCGCCGATTGCGGCGACTGCGAGAAAAAGTGCGACAAGAGCGAAGGCACCCTCGCCGATTGCGGCGACTGCGAGAAGAAGTGCGACAAGGAAAAGAAGGAAGGTTCCCTCGCCTGAGTTGCTGCGCTCGATGCGTTTCCCTGAAAAGGCCGCCGGTGGCGGCCTTTTCCTTTTCCGGTGATGGCTCCCATTCCTTCCTCGACCGACCCGCACCCGATCATCGCAGTGGTGTGCGGGGTCATCCGCAACGAGGTCGGCGAGTTTCTCGCCTGCCTGCGGCCAGCCGGGAAGCACCTTGGCGGTTGTTGGGAATTTCCCGGCGGCAAGGTCGAGGACGGCGAAAACCACGCCGAGGCCCTCGAACGCGAATTGCTGGAGGAGCTCTCGATCCGCATCATCGTGCGGGAGGCGCTCACGCCGGTTCTCTGGGACTACGGCAGCCGGTGGATCCGCCTCCATCCTTACCTGTGCCTCATCGACACCGGGACACCCGCCGCCCTTGAACACGCCGAGGTGCGCTGGGTCGGGCGAGAGGAGCTCCCCGCGCTCGCCTGGGCAGCCGCGGATATCCCGATCGTGGAGGAACTCCTGAGGTCCGCACCCTGACGCATGGTGCCTGGGCGGGATCCGGCCTCAGGCAGTTCAGGCACCCGCGCGGCAGTCCTCGATGGTGCGGCGCAGCCCTTCCTCCAGATTCCACTGCGGCTGCCATCCTGCGGACAACAGCTTGGCGGGACTGGCCCGCGAATGCCGCACATCCCCCGCACGCGGCGGTTGACGGACTACGCGCGAGGACGATCCGGTGAGCGCGATGATGCGTTCGGCAAGGTCGTTGATCGTGATTTGCGCGCCGTATCCGGCGTTGAACACCCCACCGAGTTCCGGCGTCTCGGCCGCGAACGCGAGCGCGCCGACGATGTCCTCGACATGGATGAAGTCGCGGGTCTGTCCGCCATCGCCGTAGATGACGATGTCCTCCCCGCGCAGCGCCCGCTCGATGAAGATCGGCACCGCGGCGGCATACGCGCCCTTGGGATCCTGCCGCGGACCAAACACATTGAAGAAACGCAGGGCAGCGGTCGCCAATCCATGCTCGCGCCTGTACATGGCGAGATAATGCTCCCCGTCGAGCTTGGTCACCGCGTAAGGACTTCGCGGCTCCGGAAGCATGGTCTCGGTCTTGGGCACCTCCGGCGAATCGCCGTACACCGCTGCCGAAGAAGCAAACACCACCTTGCGCACTCCGGCCTCCACCGCGGCCTCGAGAACATGCAACAAACCGTTTACATTGATTTCGACGCACTCCAAGGGACGCTCCACCGATTCAGGCACGCTGACCAAGGCGGCCATGTGAAAGACCAGATCCATACCGCGCACGGCCTCGCGCACCACGGCGGGATCGGTCACCGATCCGTGGACGACCTCGCATGCGAGTCCTTCCAGATTGGAAAGGCGTCCGGTGCGCAGGTTGTCGAGCACCCGCACCTCGCAGCCCCGCCCGAGATAGCGGGCGACGATGTGCGAACCGATGAAGCCCGCCCCTCCGGTGACAAGGATTCTCATGGCGCGCAAACAAGGGGCGAGGGATATTCCCCGGACTCGATCAACGCCCGGACGGACTCGACCACGAAAGGTTTGTCTCCGGGATAGGTCATGCCGAACCAACGGCTGGTGGTGGTCAGTACCTCGCAACGCGAGACCCCGGAGCGGATCAAATCATCGACCACCGTGGGGATGTAGCACTCGGACTTGAGCGGATCGGGGATTTCCCGCAGGAAGCGCACGAAGGCGTCCTCCATCTGCGAGAAAAACGCGTGCGGGAAAGCCCAGAGGTTCATCGAGACAGGTGCGGCGGCATCCAATACGCTCCGGGTGCCGTCCGGGCCCGTCCCGCGCAGGACACCATCCTCGTCAGTGCCGATCTCGAGAAACTCTGCAACGCTTTCCAAGCCCCCCGCCGCATCGAAGCGGCAAATGCCGCGGTTGACCTTGCCATGCTCGGAAAGGGTGTTGCCGAGCGGGTAGCCCACCAAGGCCATCCGCGACCCGTCGCCACACGAGGCCAGGAACGCAGCGGCACGCCGGTATGCGTCGCGACCGTAAAAATCATCGGCATTGATCACCGCAAACGGGCCATCCACCTCGTCTCGTGCGGCACGCACCGCATGAGCGGTGCCCCAGGGTTTGACCCTTCCCTCGGGCGCGGAAAACCCGGAAGGAAGATCGTCAGGGCGTTGGAACGCGTAGCCCACCTCAATGCGGCCCGCGAACCTTGCGCCGATCCCTTCGCGGAACGCACCGGCGAACTCCTCGCGGATCACAAACACCACCCGGCCGAAGCCGGCCAGCAGGGCATCGTACACGGAATAGTCGAGCACGGTCTCGCCGTGCGGACCCATCGGATCGAGCTGCTTGAGCCCGCCATAGCGGCTGCCCATGCCCGCGGCCAACACAAGAAGGGTCGGTTTCATGAATCTTCTGCCGCCGCATCCCGACGGCGCGGGCAGCATCGCCGGACTCCCCGCCTCTGGCAACCACGATCCCGCATCGGAGGGGCCTCCCCGCGCGATCGCGCCACACGGCTCACTCGTCCTCGTCGCGCGCGCCCTTGACCCGCACCTTGCCGCGCAGTTTCGCCTCGATAAAAGCGTCGATGTCGCCGTCCATCACCGACTGGATGTTGTTGGTCTCCTCTCCCGTGCGCAGATCGAGCACTTTTTGATAGGGCTGGAACACATAGGACCGGATCTGGTTTCCCCACGCCACATCGCCCTTCTCGCCGTAAGCGCGCTCGGACTCGGCCTTTTGCTTGTCCTCTTCGATCTGCATCAACTTCGCCTTGAGGATCTCGTAGGCGAGTTCCCGGTTCTGGCCCTGCGTGCGCGCGCCGGTGGAGCGGATCAGGATGCCGGTGGGAAGGTGGCGCAGCAGCACCGCGGTCTCGACCTTGTTCACATTCTGCCCGCCCTTGCCGCCGGAGCGGGTGGTGGTGATCTCCACATCCTTTTCCGGGATTTCGATGCGGATCTCGCGGGAAACCTCCGGGGTGGCGTCGATCGCCGCGAACGAGGTGTGTCTCTTGGCAGCGGCATCGAAGGGGGAAATCCGCACCAACCGGTGCACCCCCCGTTCGTTCTTGAGAAAGCCGTAGGCGTTCTCCCCGGAAATCTTGAGCGTGGCGGAACGCAGGCCGGCCTCGTCGCCCTCCTGCCAGTCGAGAGTCTCGACGGCAAAGCCCTTGCGCTCGGCCCAGCGGACATACATTCGCTGCAGCATTTGCGCCCAATCACACGCCTCGGTGCCGCCCGCGCCGGCCTGGATGACCAGATAGCAGGATGATGAGTCGTTGGGTTGGTTGAGCAAGGTGAGCAACTCGAAGGAACGGAGATCCGCCTCGAGGCTGCGGCAATTCTCCATCGCCTCGGCGGCGAGTTCGGCATCCTCGTATTCCTTGGCGAGCGACACGCCCTCGACGACATCGTCGCAGCGGCCCTCGAGTGCGATGAAGGCGCCGAGTTTTTTCTTCAACCCGGCCGCCTGCGAGGAGATGTCGCGGGCACGCTCGGCATGATCCCAGAAATCCGGGGTGCCCATCGCCTCCTCAAGCGTCTGAATGCGGTTTTCGAGCGCGGGGATGTCAAAGATACCTCCTGAGCTTCGACAGGCGGCTCTTGAGGCCGTCCAGATCGAGCGCCAGGAGGTCAGCGGCGGGAAGCGAGGACATGCGGGAAGGAAATAGCCGCGGCGCGCGGCGATGCAAGGCATGTTTGACGGGGAGCGGCCGATTCCGGTCGCCCCGCGTTGCAGCAGGCGCAAAAGCAGGCCATGGTGGCTCCGCCACGATGAAGGATCTCTGGAACACCTATCCGGCGGTATTCGACGCAGCGGCGCGCGCGGCGGGGTTCCGCGGTACCGAACTGACAAGCACGCCGGCCGGACCACTGATGGCATGGGAGCGCCCCTGCCCCGGCAGACCGACGGTCTATCTCTCGGCCGGGATCCACGGCGATGAAGCGGCAGGCCCACTCGCCCTGCTGGCAATGATGAGAGAGGGCTTCTTCGACGGCCGTTTTGACTGGCGGATCTGCCCGGCGCTCAATCCCACCGGACTGGCGGCCGCGACGCGCGAAAACATCGATGGCACCGATTTGAACCGTGATTATTCGATATGCACCTCCCGCGAAATCGCGGCGCACAAGCGCTGGCTGGCCAGCCGTCCGGTGCCGGTGCTGTTCATTTCGCTCCACGAGGATGTCGATGCCGCTGGATTTTACCTCTACGAGATCAATCTCGGTGCCGACGATCCGACGCGTGTGGAATCGGTGCTGCGCGCGGTGGAGCCGTGGTTCACCGCGGAGCCGCACGGCGTGATCGACGGCCATGAGACCCGCGGACCCGGCTGGATTTTCCATGCCCCCGAGCCGGATCTTCCGGAAGGTTGGCCGGAGGCGATCCATCTTGCAAAGGCAGGTTGTCCGCTTTCCTTCACCTTGGAAACGCCGGGCTCGGCGGAAATGGCGCGGCGTTGTGCCGCCCATGTCGCAGCAGTGCGCGCGATCCTTGCATCCGTGGGCAAGGCCCCGGCGGGAGACATTACCGGAAGCTGAGGTCGAGCCCGCGGCCAAGGGCTTCCAGTACCCGGCCGTGCGCGGCATCCACTTCGGCCGAGGTGAGGGTGCGGTCGGCGGCACGATACAGGAAGCGATATGCCAGTGACTTGCGGTCGGCAGGAAGTTTTCCACCCGCAGGATCGCGGAACACATCGAAGCAGGAGGCCGATACCAGC
>CAZMUK010000121.1:0-6037 GCA_964569415.1 uncultured Luteolibacter sp.
ATATCGAGCTTCTGGTCGGCCTTCATGTCCTCCTCGTCGCCGCTGTCCTCGTCGCGCGTCTTGTCCTTGAAGCGATCGACCTCCGAGGCGTCGATGATGTCGAACTCCATGTTGCGGAGCCGTTCCATGATGGCCGCGACATCGTCGGGATCGACGAGGTCGTTGGGCAGCACATCGTTGATGTAGTCGAAGGTCAGGGACTCCTGTTCCTTGGCGAGTTTGATGAGTTCGCGGATTTTCTCCTGGATTTCCGGTGTATCGATGCGGCGTCTCGCGGAGTCCGCGCGGCCGCCTGATTTGCCTCCCTTGCCGGGCTGGGGCGCGGGTTCCTTGGCGGCGGTCTTTTGGGCGGATTTCGTCTGGTCGCCTGCGGCGGGAGTGGTTCCTCCCTTGGCCGGTACCTGCTTTGCCTTTTCCTTGGGGTTGGCGGTTTGCGGAGTTTGTTTGGAAGTGGTGGCCTTTGCTGCGGGGGTCTTGCCTGGGGAGGCGTCCTTCTTTCCGGGAGGGGTGGCAGCCTGCGGTTTGGAGGGTGCGGCGGCCGGCGTTCCCTTCGACTTCGCTTCGGGCTTTGCTGTTGCCCTCGGGGTTTCCTTCGGGGCGGTCTTTGGAGTTGGCGCTTTCGCAACCGGAGCCTTGGCGGCCGGTTTGGCCGGGGACTTCGTGCTTGGGGTGGAAACTGTCTTGGCCGGGGTTTTGGCTGGTGCCTTCGGGGCCGGTGCCTTGGCTGTGGGTTTGGCCGGGGTTTTCGGGGCCGGTGCCTTGGCTGTGGGTTTGGCCGGGGGTTTCGGGCCCGATTTTGCAGATGGTTTTGGTGGCGATTTCGCGGGGGATTTTGCGGGCGATTTCGCGGTGGTCTTCGGGCTTGGGGATGGTTTTCCCGGTTTCCCGCCGGCCTTGGCCTTGGGTGCGCTCTTCGGTTGCGGACTCCGTTTCGCGGAGCTTGGTTTGGACGGCGTTTTCGCTTTGGCCATGAGGTGGACTGGGTGCTGTGGTCAGGGGAAAGGGTATATTTCCCCTATCCTGTGGGCGCAACGGACGAACCGAAGGCGGGCGGAATCAAAGGGAGGGGCTGCGGGGCGTCAAGTCCTTTTCCCGTCATAAACCGCAGGGATTTCGGGATTTCCCTTTCGTGGATCCGGCGTAGGGTGGGTCGGCGATGGTAACGGTGAGCGACAGGGCTGCGGAGGCGTTGGCGGGCATGCTGGATCCCGCGGCGCGGGAGGCCGGCAAGGGGCTGCGACTGGCCGTGCGGCGGGGCGGTTGTGCCGGTTGGCAGTACGAGATGGGGGTGGCCTTGGCCGAGGAGGGTGACTTGGTGGTGGACCACCGCGGGGTGCGGGTGATTGTCGCGGCCGACAGCGTTGCGCGGCTGGAGGGTTGTGAGATCGACTATGCGGATGGTTTGGCCGATTCCGGGTTCCGCGTGAACAACCCCAAGGCGGTTCGTTCCTGTGGTTGCGGCACCTCGTTCGAGGAGTCCGCCGCGGAGCGTCCCTGAGTGGAACAAAGCTGTCGTGATGCGGGAAACCGAGACTCCGGCACCGAGGCGGTCCAGCTTGTTTTGGGGCATCTTGGCCAACGCGCTGGCCTTGTCCTTCGCGGTGTTGAGTTGGGTGGGATGTCTTCATGTGTTCGGTCGGCCCGAGTTGCCTGCGAACTACGACATCCTTGCGCGGATCGGGCGCAGGCCGGTGATGGAGTCCTATACGGCGGTGACGGCTCCGCGCGGCGAGGTGTCGGGTCCGCGGCAATTGTTGGAGCGCTACGGTTCGATGGGAGCGGAGGGCGCGGCCGGCTTGAACCGCTTGCTGGTGAGAAACTACCTCAAGGGCTTCGACGACACAGCCCTGACCCGGTATGTCGAGGGCGACTTCCGCGTCGATGCGGTGCGGTTGCTCGGCGAGGGGGACTTCGTGCCCGAGGGTTTTTTGGTGGGCGCCACCGCGATGTTGCTTCCCGAGGGTTCCGCCGAGGCGGTGCCGTATCCGGTGCGGATCGATTTGGTGTTTCCCGGTGCGCGAGGTCCGATTCCCTTTCGCGAGGGATCGATGTTGCGTGTGTCGCGCTCGGTGGATGCCGCGGTCCTGATGCGGGTGGAGCCGGGGCGCGGCGGTGTCGGCTCCGGGTTGCGACTCGGGTTGGTATCCCTTGCCTGTGGCGAGCGCCGGACGGCGGAGGGGGGCTCGTTCAAGGTTCGTCCGCCGGAATTCGTGCGCTTGCGCGGGCGCTTCCCCGGGGAGGGCGATTGAGCGGCGCCGCGGTTTGTCATCCTTCGCCGCGGGCTTGCAGGCGTTGCGCGTTTTCCCTTAGCTCGCAGCCATGGAACGCGAGGATGGTCGTGCGGCGGTAGGAATCATCGGCGGCAGCGGACTCTACCGGATCGAGGGCCTCGAGGACGCGCGCTCCGTTGCCGTAACCACTCCTTTCGGAGATCCGTCCGATCCGGTGGTGGTGGGCGTTTTGGAGGGCAGGCGCGTGTGTTTTCTGCCGCGGCATGGCGGTGGTCACCGCATGTTGCCGCACGAGATCAATCATCGCGCCAATCTATGGGCCTTGCGGTCGCTTGGGGTGAGGTGGCTCATTTCCGTTTCCGCGGTGGGGAGTCTGCGGGAGTGGATCCGGCCCTTGGATCTCCTTGTGCCCGACCAATTGATCGACCGCACCGGCACCGGGGCCAAGCATACCTTTTTCGGAAACGGCATTGCGGCTCATGTCGGATTTGCCGATCCGTATTGCTCCGACCTGCGGCGTGTGTTGGTGGAAGCCGCGCGCGAGGAGGCCGGGGCGGTGCACGACGGGGGAGCCTACTTGTGCATGAATGGTCCTGCCTTTTCCACGAGGGCGGAGGCGGCGATGCATCGGGCATCCACCGATGCCGCGGTCATCGGCATGACCAACGCACCCGAGGCGCGCCTTGCGCGGGAGGCGGAGATCGCGGCGGCCACCTTGGCCTTGGTGACGGATTACGATTGCTGGAAGACCGATCAGAAACCGGTGGATGCCGGCGAGGTCATTGCCAATCTCGCGCGCAATACCGATCTCGCCAAGCGGGTGCTGAAGCGGGCGGTGGCGATGGTGCCTGAGGTGCCCGGCAGTGCGGCGCATGGTTCGCTTGACGGGGCGATCTACACCGATCCCGCGCTGTGGCCGGAGCAAACGGTCGGGAATTTGCGGCCGATCCTCGGACGCTTTTTGCAGGGCCGGTCAGGAGGGGACTCCGCCTGATTTCGCCGCCTGCCAGGCTGCCTCCATTCGTGAGAGGTCGGCGGTTCCGAGCGGAGTGCCGTCGGCATCGAGTCGTCGTTCCATCGCGTGGAAGCGGTGTTCGAATTTCGCATTGGCAGCCGCCATCAGTACTTCCGGATCGATCTTGCGGAAGCGGGCGAGGTTGACGATCGAGAACAGCAAGTCGCCCAGTTCCTCGAAGAACGCGTCCGGGTCTCCATCGGCCGCGGCGGCCTCCACCTCCGCGAGTTCCTCGCGCACCTTCGCCAGCACGCCCGCCTCATCGGGCCAGTCGAAGCCCGCCTTGGCCGCCTTCTTCTGCAGTTTCGCCGCTCGCGGAAGTGCCGGGAGGCCCTTGCCTACGCCGTGGAGAAAGGGTTGCTGTGAATCGCCTCTTTCGGCGCGCTTGATCTCGTCCCAGCGGCGCAGCACCGCATCCGGGTCGGCCGCATCGGCATTGCCGAACACATGCGGGTGGCGGCGCACCAGTTTGTCAGAAATGCCGCGTGCCACATCATCAAGTGTGAAACGGCCCGCCTCGCCGGCGAGTTCGGCATGGAATACCACCTGAAGCAGGAGGTCCCCGAGTTCCTCGCAGAGATGGGAAGTGTCGCCACTGCGGATCGCATCGATCGTTTCGTAGGTCTCCTCCACAAGGTTTGCAATGAGCGACTCGTGGGATTGTTCCGCATCCCAAGGGCAGCCGCCGGGAGCGCGGAGCCGGTGCATGATCGCGCGCAAGCGTCCGATCTGATCGGCATCGGGTCCGGGAGAAACCATCTCTTCGTCGTTCATAAGGGTGACTTGTCGTGCTTCGCCGCGTGTTTGAGCGTGTCCTTTTCCCCCTCGGTGAGGCTTTGGAATCCGTGGGCTGAGATCTTGTCGAGGATGCGGTCCACTTCCTTCGCAGTCTGGGTGCGTGAGAGGGCGGGTGTGTTCGCGGGCGCGCGCTGGGCCCTTGCCGCCGGGATGCGGCTGAGCAGTCCCGGGAACTTCATCAGCAGGAAGCCCGCCACCGCCCCGCCGAGGTGTCCGGCTTCGCCTCCCTCGTTGCCTCCGAGGCGGGTCAGGATGAGGCCCGCTGAAATCGCGAGCAGTCCGATGGCGAGTTGGCGCATCGAGAGTTCGATCGGAGGGATCAGCAGCATCACCCGCATGTCGGGCGCCACCACCGCCACGGCGATGAAGATTCCGTAGATGCCTGCCGAGGCGCCGATGAGGCCCGTGTGACCTCCGCCCGGGACCACTCCGGTCGCGGAAAGCAGCGAATACAGCAAGGCTCCGCCGATGCCGCAGAGCAGGTAGAAGACCGTGAAGCGGCGCGAACCCCACCAGCGTTCGATCCACGGGCCGAAGAAGAACAGCCCGATGCCGTTGAAAAGAAGATGTCCGAGGCTGTCGTGGAGAAACTGGAAGCTGAGGAACTGCCAGAGCCGAAGTCCCGCCATCGCCTCTTGCGGGACGAAGGCACCCCACTCCACGAGCAGCGGCGGCGCCCCTTCGGCGCGGCCCGTGGCCAGAGGCAGCACCAGGTAGTCGATCAGGAACAGCGCCGCGTTTGCGATGAGCAACCACTTCACCACCGGCGTGAGGCGGAACGGCTTGTGCGACGGGGCTCCGGCCGATCCGCGCGCGTAGTCCCGATCGTAGAGGCCCATGGCCGAGGGGGTAGCACGCGGGGGACTGCGCCGCAAGGCCCGCGCGGCGGAGGTTTCAGCGGCGACGGATCAGCGCCGCCATTCCAAGGCGCCCTTGCGCAGCGCGTAGAGGTAGGCCACCAGGAGGATTCCAGCGAATCCCGCCATGCTCGCCAGCACCGCCGGACCCTGCGTGATCAGGTCGCGGAACTGGACCGCCCACGGATACATGAACACCACTTCGATATCGAAAAGCACGAACAGCATCGCGATGAGGTGGAATTTCACCGGGAAGCGCGGGGCGCCTTCCCCGACCGGGAGCATTCCGCACTCGTAGGGGATGTCCTTGGTAGCGGTTTTGCGGGCCGATCGCCCGAAGACCACGCTGGCAATCAGGACCGAGGCTGCGAAGCCGATGGCCACCAGCACTTGGAGGAACACGGGAAGATACTGATCCGGCATGGGTGCGATTGGCTGGGGCGGATTTTGAGGCGGAAATTGCGCGCATGCACAGCAAAATCCGCGGGTCGCGGGGCCTACGCGGGAAAATGCTTGGCGGGGACATCCGGGGCGTCTTGGATGCGCTCGCAACAAATCCGATACGACGATGTTCAAGGAATTTCGCGAGTTCGCTCTCAAAGGGAACCTCATCGACATGGCGGTGGCCTTCGTCATGGGGGCCGCCTTCACCAAACTCTCCACCGCGTTCATCGAGGGACTGGTGATGCCCTGGGTGGGCCTGGTCTCCGGCGGCGCCGATTTCAGCAACCTGTTTTTCCCCCTTTCGAACAAGATCACCGCCACCAGCCTCGCCGAGGCCAAAAAGCAGGGGGCGGTGCTCGCTTACGGGGAATTCATCTCAGTGGCGATCAATTTCCTGATTGTCGCCTTCGTCATGTTTCTCGTGGTGAAGGCCATCAACAAGGCCAAGGCGCTGGCGGGAGCCCAAGCCGCCCCGGCGCCGGCACCCAGCGCGGAAGAAAAGCTGCTCGCCGAAATCCGCGACCTCCTCAAGCAGCGCTGAACCCGATTCCGTGAGGAATTTTCCCGAAATTTCCCCAATTCCTGAAGTTGGCACGGCTCGTGCTTAATTTCTCCCACGACCAAACCACACTCAATCATGAAAAAAATCGAAGCGATCATCAAACCGTTCAAGCTTGAAGAAGTCAAGGAGG
>CAZMUK010000122.1:0-5950 GCA_964569415.1 uncultured Luteolibacter sp.
TGGTTTTGCCGTGGCTGGGTGCCTCGCCGATGCGGATCGTGCGCGGGATCGTGGTGCGGTAGATCTGCTCCGGGAAATAGTTGCCCACTTCCTCGACGACTTGGCGTGAGAGCAGGGTGCGGTTGTCGTGCATGGTCATCACGATTCCCTCGAGTTTCAGTTGCGGGTTGGCTCCCGAGTCGCGGATGCGATCCACGACATGGACGATTTTCGCGAGTCCCTCGAGGCCGAACCACTCGCACTGCAGCGGGATGAGCAATTCGTCGGCCGCGGCCAGTGCCGAGGTCATGAGGACTCCGAGTGAGGGCGGGGTATCGATGATGCAAAACGCGAAGCGTTGGTCCTGTTTCGCAACCGCGAGAACCGACCGCAGGCGTGTCAGGTGGTCATCGGCGCGCGCCAATTCGATCTCCGCTCCGGCGAGGTCCGTTTCCGACGGGATCAGCCAGAGGTGATCGCGGCCGGTGGGGATGATTGCGTCTTGGATCGGCATCGACTGCATCAGCACCGGGTAGAGGCTTGTGTTCGGCGGAGCCTCCACGCCGAGACCGCTGGTGCAGTTCGCCTGTGGATCGAGGTCGGCCAGCAGCACCGGATGTCCCCGCGTCGCGAGGGCCGCGGCGAGGTTGACGGCGGTGGTGGTTTTGCCCACGCCTCCCTTCTGGTTGGCAACTGCGATGACTTGCATGGGCGGAAGGGACGGGACAACCCCGGAGGCCCATTGTTCGGGCCGATTCCCCGGGATGCAATCAAAACCGCAGTCCTTGGGTTTCCTGTGCGGTATGTGGCCATTTTCCGCCGAAAGGACCTGGGTGGAATCCGCGTAGAGTGGGATCAGCCGCGTGCGGGAAATCCGGGAGAGCAGATCAAGATTTGTGGGGCTGCTTCCGTGTTTGGTGGCGGCGTGCGGTGCCTTGTGCGGTTGTTCCGGGACGGTCACGGGAGAGCGTGGTCCGGTGTTGGTTCCGGGCGAGTGGCGGGAGTCGGCCGGATTTCCGACGGTTTCCCCGGAGCGGGATCTTTCCCGGTGGTGGGGACGGTTCGGGGATGCCGGGTTGGTGGCGGTGGTTGAGGCCGTGCTGGCGGGGAATCCGGATTTGGAGACGGCGCGTGCGCGGGTGCGTGAGGCGCGTGCACAGCGGGACGCCGAGTTCGCCGGTTTGTTTCCGCGGCTTGATCTGGGTGGTGATGCCGTCAACTCGCGCGTTTGGCGGGACCGGGGCGGGGATGGATCTGTAAACTCCTATTCTGCGGGCTTGGATGCCTCGTGGGAGCTTGACCTATTCGGCAGGCGGCAGGGCCTCGTGGAGGCTGCGGCGGCCGATCTCGGCGCGCAACAGGAGTTGCTTTCGAATGCCCGGGCCTCTCTCGCCGCGGAGGCTGCCGCGGCGTATGTCGTGTTGCGCGCCAACGAGGCCCGGCTGGCGGTTTTGCGCGAAACCGTGCGGACGCGCGAGCAGACGGCGGAATTGGCCGGGTGGAGATACAAGGCTGGCGAGACCGATGCCCTTGAGTCTTCGCGCGCCGCCAGCAGTTTGGAATCCGCGCGAGCCGGGGTGCCTGCTTTGCAGGAGGCGATTGCCCAAGGACGGCACCGCCTTTCGGCGCTCGCGGGTCGTGCTCCCGGCAGTCTGGACCCCATTTTGGAGCGTGGAGCGGGTCGGATTCCGGTTCCGCCGGATTCGCTGGCGGTGGGGATTCCGGCGGATGCGATGAGGCGGCGGCCGGATGTCCGGGAAGCCGGGTTGCGGGTGCTTGCCGCGGCGGCACGGACCCGATCGGTGAGTGCCGAGCGCTATCCTTCCTTGCGGCTCGACGGGACTTTGGGCTTGCGGAGTGGCGATGCCGACCGGTTTCTCGATCCCGAGAGGGCGGCAGCGAGCCTGTTGGCCGGGATCACATCGCCGGTGTGGGATGCCGGACGGATTCGCGCGCGGGAGGAGGCCAGCAAGGCCGCGGAGGATCAGGCGGTGGCCGGGTATCGGTCGGTCGTGGTCAATTCCTTGGCGGAGACCGAGAATGCCTTGATCGCGTGCCGTCGTTCGGGAGAGCGGCTTGCCGGTCTCGACAAGGCGGTGCGCCTTGCGCGCGATGCCGACGAGCTTGCGCGGCGCCGGTACGAGGCCGGGGAGATCGATTTCCTTGAGGTTCTCGACTCCCAGCGCAGTCTGCTCGCGCTCGAGGATCAATTGCTCGCCACCCGCACCGACCGCAGCAACGCATTCATCCGCCTGTACCAGTCCCTCGGCGGGGGGTGGGCATCCGACACATGAACCACATGAAATCCGCAGCAGGCCCGCAGAACGATCCGTCGCAAGATCTCGACCGGATCATCCGGCGCAACGCGCCGCGTCCGTTTTTCAAATGGCTGCGGCGCCTGGTTTTTCTCGCCTTGCTCGCTTGGGGCGGATGGTGGGGGATCCAGCGCTGGAACAAGCCTGCGGAGGGGCGGAGCTTCGAGACCGAGCTCGCGGGCAAAGGCGGGATTTCGGTGGTGGTCACCGCGGCGGGAAGTCTCGCGCCCACCAACGAAGTGGTGATCGGTTCCGAGCTTTCGGGGACGATCGTCGAGGTGTTGGTCGACACCAATGATCCGGTGACCAAGGAACAACCGCTGGCGCGGCTCGATCCGTCCAAGCTCAACCAGCAGACCGAGCGGAGCCGTGCCGCGCTGCTGGTGGCGCGGGCGAAGGTGGGTCAGGCCGAGGCCACGCTCGCGGAGGATCGTGCGGCGCTGGCGCGGCAGGAGGAGCTTCACCGGCTCAGCGGCGGGCGCACTCCCTCGCGTGCCACGATGGAGAATTCGCGTGCGAGTGTCTCGCGTTCCGAGGCCGACCTCGCGAGCGCGCGTGCCGCGGTGGTCGGGGCGGAGGCCGAGGTGCGCGCCTTTGAGCGGGATTTGGAAAAGTGTGTCATCCGTTCCCCGGTCGATGGTGTCGTGCTCGCCCGGATGGCCGAGACCGGGCAGACCGTGGCCGCATCCTTCAATTCCCCGAACCTCTTCACCATCGCGGAGGATCTCCGCAAGATGGAACTCAAGGTGAAGGTGACCGAGGCCGACATCGGCAAGGTGGCGGTCGGGCAAGCCGCGCGGTTCACCGTCGATGCATGGCCGCAGCGGGTGTACGAGGGCAAGGTCGCCAAGGTTGCCTTCGGTGCCGACGGTACCGGGGAGGAAAAGCAGGGGGGCGGTGGTGGAGGCGGAGGTGGCGGGCAGGGTGGAGGTGGTTCCTCCGGAGTGGTGACCTACAGCGCGGAGATCGAGGTGGCCAATGACGACCTTTCCCTGCGTCCGGGAATGACCGCGACGGTCGACATTTCGATCATCGAGCGCGAGGGCATTCTGGTGGTTCCCAATACCGCGCTGCGTTTTGATCCGGCGGCCGTCGAGGATGCCTTGAAGCCCAGACCCGGAAACTCGAGTCTCGTCGACAGCCTTGGGTCAGGGCGTCGCTGGCGGTCGATGATGGGTGGAGGTTCCTCGTTGCGCGAAATCGGTTCGCGGGTGTGGACCCTGCGGGACGGGCAACCGTCGGAAATTTCCATCAAGACGGGGGTGACCGACGGCTATGTGACCGAGATCACCGGCGGCGACCTCAAGGAGGGGACGGCGGTGATCGTGAGCGTCAAACCCGAGGTGAAGGATGAGTGATCCGCCCGTGATCGAAATGGAGGGCATCACCAAGACCTACGGGTCGGGCGAGGCCTCCTTCACCGCGTTGCGCGGGGTCGATCTGCGGATCCGCCGCGGCGAGTTCGTGGCGGTGATGGGCCCGAGCGGATCGGGAAAGTCGACGCTCATGAACATCCTCGGCTGTTTGGACAGCCCCGACGGTGGTTCGTATCGCTTCCGCGGTATCGAGGTGCGCGCCCTCGACAAGGACCAGCGGGCCTTGCTGCGGCGTCATGCGCTTGGTTTCATTTTCCAGGGATTCAATCTGCTGGCGCGCACTTCCGCGTTGGAGAATGTGGAGCTTCCCTTGTTGTACCGTTCGATCCGCCATCGGGAGCGTTCCGCCGCGGCGCGCGAGGCCTTGGAAAGCGTGGGACTCGGCAGCAAGCTGAGCAACGCCCCCTCCGAAATGTCCGGCGGCCAGCAGCAGCGGGTGGCGATCGCGCGGGCCTTGGTGACGCGGCCGGAGGTTCTCTTTGCCGACGAGCCCACGGGCAACCTTGATTCGAAAACGACGCGCGACATCATGGAGTTGCTGCGCCGCCTCAACGAGGAGCGGGGCATCACACTGGTGATGGTCACCCACGAGGACGAGGTCGCCGCTTGTGCGCGGCGCATCATCCGGGTGCGGGACGGGTTGATTGCGGAGGATGTGGTTCTCAAGCCCGGTGTTCCGGTTGCGGCGGGAGGTGGATCATGATCGGCAACGCGTTTCTCATCGCCTTGCGGGAGATCCGGCGCAACCTCACGCGCTCCTTTCTCACCGTCATCGGCATCGTCATCGGCGTGGCCTCGGTGGTGACGATGGTCACGCTCGGGCGGAGCGCGACCGAGGCGGTCAAGAAGCAGATCTCGCGGTTGGGCGACAACCTCCTGGTCCTGAGCGCCGGCCAGCGCTGGTGGAGTTCGGGTGAGGCGCCGTTGTTCTCGATGCGGGATATGGAGGCCATCGGCGTCCAAATTCCCGGGGTTGCGCGGGTGGCGCCGGTGGTTTTCCGCAAGGAGACCGTCGTATTCGGCGAGAATGACTTCAGCAGCGACATCCAGGGCACGATTGTCGGTTTCTTTGCGATGTCGAATTGGGAGTTGGCGTCCGGCCGTTTCTTCACCGACGAGGAGGTGACGGATGGTTCCGCGGTATGTGTGATCGGGGAAACGGTGCGCAACGAGTTGTTCGGCCCGGGGGTGGATCCCGTGGGTGCGCGGATCCGGGTGGGTCCGCTGTCGCTCGAGGTGGTGGGGCTCACCCTGCCCAAGGGCCAGTTCGGCGGCGGCGAGGATCTCGACGACAATGTGATCGTGCCCTACACCTGCGTGTTGGGCAGGATGGTGGCGAAGGGGGACGGCAGGGTTCTCAACCGCATCATGATCTCGGCTGAAGAAGGCTATCCCTCGGCACTCGTGGTGTCCGATGTCGGTGCCTTGATGCGCGAGCGGCGCAGTCTCGCGCCCAACGAGGACAACGATTTCTCGGTCTTCGACGCCCAGCAGGTGGCGGAGATCGTGAGTGCCACCACGCGGGTGATGACCTCGTTGTTGGGTGCGGTGGCCGGCGTGAGTTTGTTGGTGGGCGGCATCGGCATCATGAACATCATGCTCGTCTCGGTGACCGAGCGGACGCGGGAGATTGGCATCCGGATGGCCACCGGTGCGCGCGCGCGCGAGGTGATGCTGCAGTTTCTTGTCGAGGCGGTGACCCTCTCGTTCATCGGCGGCGTGGCCGGCCTGTTGCTCGCCTATGTGCTGTGCGGGCGGCTCGAGGATCTGGTGGGTGCCAAGGCGCGCTTCTATCCCGGGATCAATCTCGTTGCCTTCCTTTTTTCCGGTGCGATCGGAGTGCTGTTCGGTTTCATTCCCGCGCGGCGGGCGGCTTCGCTGGATCCGATCGAGGCGCTGCGCCACGAGTGAGGGATCCGGAGGGCGTTCACGCCTTGCCGAAATGTTTTTCGAGCATGTGGCGGCGGGTTGCGAAGATCGAAGCGATCTTGCTGCGGACGAACAGCGTATGGGCGATTGCGCCGCAGGGGCCGAAGGGGAGCGCGTAGTGGACCAGATCGTTCACGCGGGTTCCCTCCGGGCAGGCCTCGAGCAGGTGCCGGTGGTGCCACATGCGGTAGGGCCCCGCGCGTTGCTCATCGACGAACGAACGGCCGGGATCCACCGCTTTGATTTCGGTGACCCAGTCGACATGGATCAACGGGGCGATGCGGATCCGGTGGGTGAGGATCCGGCCTTCGTAGATCGGCCCCTCGGGCGGACTGGTGGTGTGGAAGCCGA
>CAZMUK010000123.1:0-5836 GCA_964569415.1 uncultured Luteolibacter sp.
CGGAGCCGATGCCGCGAGGGCTGTGGCGAGTGCCAGGATGGGAGCGAGGCTTCGTCGGGTCATGGTGCGAATGGTTTTGTTGGGATGGGTTGTTCCACTTTCCGGTGGGGACGACCTGATGTGCGGGTGAGATTTGCAGCTTGTGTGTGCGGATGCCAGTAAACTTTCGTTTACCAGTCGATTACTTTGCGGGTGCCGGTTCCAGGCCGAGGAGATTCGCGAGGCGCACGAGGCCAGCCAGCGAGGTTTCCGCGAGTTTGTCCATCAGGCGCATTCGGTGGATTTTGACTGTCTGTTCGCTTGTTCCCAGATCGGCGGCGATCCGTTTGTTGGGTCGGCCGCTGATCACATGGGAGAACACCTCTTTCTCGCGGGGGGTGAGGGACTGGAAGCGGGCGAGGGCCGCCCGGCGGGTGGAACTGATGCGGATTCCGGTTTCGACTGCTGCGAAGAGGTCTTTTTCCGATACCGGTTTTGTGAGGAAGTCCACCGCGCCCGCTTTCATTGCCCGGACGCTCATCGGGATATCGCCCTTGCCCGTGAGGAAGACCAGCGGAATGGGGGCTGGTTTTTCCGCGAGTTGTTGTTGGAGGTCGAGGCCGGTGGTGTGGGGCATGCTCACATCGAGGATGAGGCAATCCGGCGTTTGGGCGTAGCGGGTTGCGAGGAATGATTCCGCCGAGTTCCAGCACGTCACTGAGTAGCCTGCTCCCGAGACCAAGCGTTCGAGCGCGCGCAGCATGGCCGCGTCGTCATCGATGATGCCGATGGTCGGGGTCGGGTTCATGGGGTTGTTGTGGTCGGCAGGGTAAAGGAAACGCAGGCGCCTCCGGCAGGCAGGGAGCGTGCGGAGAGGGATCCGCCGTGGGCGGTGATGATCGAGCGGCAGATCGCGAGGCCCATGCCGAGGCCCCTTTCCTTTGTGGTGTGGAAAGGCAGCATGCAGGTTTCCGGGGGCGAGGTGAAGCCCGATCCGTTGTCGCGGATTTCGGTGGTGATTTTTCCGCTGGCGTGGGTGGTGGCGATGGTGATCGAGCGTTCGCCGCGGGGTAGTGATTCGGTAGCGTCGCAGGCGTTGTTGAGGAGGTTGAGCAGCACTTGTTGGAGTTGCACCGGATCGGCGTGGGCCGGAGGGCTATCCTCCGCGAATTCGCGTCGGATGGAAATGCCGCGTTGGCGCAGTTCCGTGGTGAGGAGGGACAGCACGGTTTCCGTCATTTCGCGGACATCGGTGGCCTGGGGGGTGTGTTTGCCGTGTTCCAGCAGATTGCGGAGGCGCTGGATCACATCCGCGGCGCGGCGGTTTTGGTTGACGATATCGCCGAGGATTTCGCGGATTTCCGCCGGGTTCGCCTGCGGTTTCGAGGTCAGCCTGATGGCTGCCTCCGCGTTGCTGAGGATCGCGCCGAGTGGTTGGTTCAGTTCGTGGGCGAGGGCACCCGACATTTCGCCGAGCGAGGTGACGCGGCCGAGGTGGTGGAGTTCGCGGCGTTTTGTTTCGAGTTCCGTTTCCGTTTGTTTGCGGCGGGTGATGTCCATCGAAAGGCCGCGGGTGCGCGATCCATTCTTGGGGTGTTGCGCGGTTTTTCCGCGTGAGGAGATCCAGCGGATTTCCCCGGTTTGCCGCATGATGCGGTGTTCCAGTTCGTAATCCGACTCCGCGGTTGCGGCGCGTTCCCATGCTCGTGAGACCAGAATGCGGTCCTCCGGATGGATGCGTGCGAGCACCATCTCCTTGCGGATCGGTCCCTTGGCGGGCAGGTCGAAAAGTGCGCGCCATTCCGGTGAGGCCTCGATCAGGTCCGGGTCTTGGGTATCGTGGCTCCAGAGTCCGGCTTGGGCGGCTTCGGTGGCGAGGTTGAGGCCGTGGGTGCTCTCGCGCGCGCGCTTGCGTGCCGTGGCGAGCATGGTGATCAGGAACGCCTCAACGAGCAGGGCGGCTCCGGCGGCGAGTACGGTGCCGCGGTGGCTTTGCCAGAGGCCGGGAGGTTTGTGAACGATGCTTGCCGTGCGCGGGATGCGGGATTGCGGGATGTTCCAGCGCCGGAGTTCCCTCCAGTCGTAGGTGGGCGGCTCCGGGTGGACCGCGGGGGTCCGGATGTTTGCGGGAGTTTCGCCATTGAGGAGGCGCAGCGCCACCGCGGCGGCGCGTTTGCCGCATTCCCTCATGCTTACGAGTGGTCCGCCCACGATGCCCGCGCCGAGTTGTTCCAGCGAGTACCCGAATACCGGTGCATTGCTTGCCGTCGCGACGCGGGCGAGTGCGTTTTCGTATTCGTGGGGGCTGCCTCCGGCATCGCGGGCCATGATTCCGTGGAAGACCGCCGAGTCCGGCGGCAGGCGGGCGATTTCCCGTTCGATATCCGCGAGCGGTTTGTCGCTCATCCAATGGATTTCGACGCCGGGAAGCAGCGGCGGCCATTCCTTGCGGAGTTCGCTTTCCCAGAATTGTTCCACTGGCGAGGTTCCAAGCACTACTGCCAGGTGGCGGAGATCCGGCAGCAGTCGGTGCATGTCGCGTGCGATTGCAGGCAGGTTCAGTTCGAAGTGGACCGAGCTGAGCCATGGCGGGTTTCCCCAGCCTGCCATCCGGCGTTTGTCCGCGCCGGTGGCCAGCAGCGGGGTGTTTGGAAACAGATGGTCGCGATGGGTGATGCAAAAGCCCACTGCCGGAGCGCCGAAGGGCACCACGAGGTCGGGGCGGTACTTGCCGCAGGCCGCCTGCAGGTAGGCCACGAGCGGGTCTGTCTTTCCCTTTTCGTCCGGCATCGTCATTTCAAGCGACACTTCGAGGAATTCCACCGGTCGCGGGCTGATCAGGGAGAGTTCGCTGCGAAACCCCTTTGAAACCTCCGAGAACGGGGCGAAGTCGCGTCCGAAGGAATGCACCAGCAGAACGCGGAGCGGTCCTTTGGGAGGAGCGGTTTGCGGTCCGGCCGAGAGGGTGCCGCAGACCAGCGCCGGGATCAGGAATGTGAGACGGTGTATCAACGGGGATCCGCCTATCATTCCCCGCCGGGCTTCGCAAGCAGCGGGCGTGAGGTCCTTGGTTTCCGCGGTTGCATCCGGGTTCGGCAGCCCACAAGGTATCCGTATGAAGACCCAATGGTATCTTCCTGCGGCCGCTCTGGTGGTCGGGGTGTTGAGCGGCTATCTTGCCGGGCGCGGTTCCCGGTCCGGGGTGGAAAAGGAAGGAACCGGAGACGAGGTTGGGGTGCGTCAGCGCCATTCCTCCTTGCGGGAAGACGGCGGGCGTGACGGCGCTGCGGGCAGGTCGCGTCAGGCGCGGGCGAAAAAAGACACCGGTGACCTTGCCTCGATGGCTGGCTTCAGTGCGCGGACAGAGGCATTGATGAAATTTTACGAAGGTCTGGCTCCCGGTCGATTTGAGGAGGAAGCCGGCAAGCTCGAGTCTTTGCCGATCAACGAGCGGATCATGGCGTCGATTTTGTTGTTTGGTCGGTGGGGAGAGACCGATCCGGTGGCGGCGATGGCCTTTGCGGATTCGATGGGGTTTGCGGGCATGTTTGCCAAGCCCACCGTCTTGCAGAGTTGGGCGAGTGTGGATCCGGTGGGGGCTGCGCGGCATTTGGAGGAGAACCAACGGGATTTTGCCATGATGGGCATGATGGGAGGCATGGGCCGGCGCGGTTCGGGAGGTAGTCCGGCTTCGATCATCGCGCGGGAGTGGGCGCGGCAGAATCCCGACGAGGCGCTCAAGTGGGCGGGGGGGCTTGCCAACGGCAAGACCGAGGCCATTGCGTCGGTGGTTTCCGAGATTGCGCGCAAGGATCCGGAGAAGGCCGGATCCCTTGCGGGTGCCGCGCAGGTTGAGGACAAGTCCTCCCTGTATCGCAGTGTCGCGGGAGAGTATGGTGCCAAGGATTTCCAAGCGGCGAAATCATGGATTGACGGCTTGCCTGCCGAGGTCAGGTCCGAGGCCCTTGCGGCGGCGATCGGCGGTTTGTCGAACAAGGATCCGCGCGCGGCCATGGCCGAGTGGGAGCGGTTGCCTGCGGGGGATGCGAGGGACGATGTGGCGGTGGAGGTCATCGAAGACCTTGCCAAGACCGATCCGGTGGCGGCCGGGGAGTTTCTCAAGCGTCAGTCGGGCGAGGAAGCGCGGATCGACGCGGCGCGTCAACTCATGCCCGCTTGGACCGCCAAGGATCCGGTCGCGGCGTTGTCCTTCGCCAATTCCCTTCCGCAGGGGGCGGAGCGGGATGGTGCGTTGCAATCGTATGTCTGGACCAACTCATCCGCGCCGTCTGCGGAAGTGGTGAAGGCAGCCGAGACCATCAATGACGAGGGTACGAGAAATCGTTCGGTGGGCATTGTCGTGATGCGCTGGATGCGGGAGGACGACGCGGCAGCCAAGGCCTATCTTGATCAGAGCAGCGTCATTTCCGACGACATGAAGCAGCGGATTCGCGATGGTCGGGGGATCTGGGGCGGACGCGGTCGTCGCGGCGGGCCTTAGGCTCGGTTGGTTTCCCGTGGCCCGCGGCGCCATTGCTCGAGCACCCTGAATGCGCCGCCTGCGCCGTGCGGGTCGAGGCATTCCGCTGGTGCGTCCTTTCCGAGAAATTCGGCAAGGCTCATCAGGCGCCTTGTTTCCAAGTGCGGCGAGGTCCACTCGATCAGATCGCTGAAGTTCACATCCGCCGTGAGATCCTGTCGCCCTGGATGCTGAAGCACCTCGGCACCTTCCAAGCGTTGGTGGAGCAGGTAGGCCCGCAGCGTTCCGTGGGGTCGGCGATGGTATACCGTTTCCGCGCGATCTCCGTAATCGATCGTCAGCATCCGTCCCGCGCGCCATTCCGGCATCCAGGAATCGAGCCAGCGTCGATAGGAATCGTGGACCTCGATCCGTTGGTTTTCCGGGAAATCCACGGAGAACAACGATGATGGCGGCAAGCGGGTTTCGGCGAGGTCTTGTTCTTCGTGCGAGCCGTCGGGGCGCGGTGCGACTCCTGTTTCGATCCAGGTTCCTGCGGATTTACGGAAGCGGCGTACCGGGAAGGCATCTACCAGTTCGTTCGAGAACAGGATCGCGCGGCCCCCGCAGGCCTGTAGTGCCGAGGCCGGGTGGGTGTGCCAGCGGGCGCGGTTTCCCAGTTTCGATTTCTGGAGTTCCGTGAGTCGGGGCGAGGTTTCCACCAAGTGAAGTTTTGTGCGAATTCGGCGCAGGACCGGCAGATGGCGGAGCACCTCTGCGGAGAGGTCGCCACTGCCGGGGCCCATCTCGATCAGGTGGTGGATGCCCGTTTCGCGCATGGCGGATGCCGCCCAAGTGGCGATGGCGCGGGCGAGGGAGGTGGATCGCGCGGGGATGGTGGTGAAATCCCCGCTGCGGCCGATCCCGCGGATTCGGCGTTGGTAGTAGCCGGTTTTCGGATCGTACAGTGCCCGTTCCATGAATGCATCGAAGCGTTCGGGCGCGGGCTCGTTTCCCGGATGCGCCTCATTCATGGGATCGCGGTGCTTTCCCACGAGTCTGGATTCGTGGTCATGAAAAGACCGCGCACCTTGCGGGACGCGGTCTTGTCGGTCGGGAAATCGTCTGAGGCACGCTCAGCCCTTGGCGGCGGCGGTGCGTGCCTTGCGGATCATGCTGTTGACCGTCTCCGAGGGTTTGGCGCCCACGGCGAGCCACTTGTCGGCAAGGGCGAGGTCGATCGAAAAGTTCGTACCCTCCTTGAGTGGGTCGTAGGTGCCGAGTTGCTCCAAATAGCGGCCGTCGCGGCGCTTGCGTTTGTCGATGGCCACGATTTTGTAGTAGGGGCGGTCCTTGGTGCCCTTGCGGGTGAGGCGGATGGTAACGGACATGATGCGG
>CAZMUK010000124.1:0-5366 GCA_964569415.1 uncultured Luteolibacter sp.
AGTCGGGGATGGGTGGAAACGGCCGGGAATCAGGCCGGGGCGCATTGCTATTCGGGAAAAACCGTTTGGCAACCCCGGATTCGGGGAATTTCAGCCAGCGGCTCAGTCGTGCCGGGTGAGTTCGACGAACACATCCTCGAGGCTGGCTTCGTGGCGCAGCAGGGTCCGCAGCGCCCAGCCCTCGCTTGCCGCCAGCGCCGCGATTCGCTCGCGGGTATCGGTGCCGGCCTCGACCCACACCGTGAGGGCCGTCCATCCGTCGTCCATGGGTTCGGAGACGGTTTTCCTGACATGCTTGAGCGCCCCGATCCGAGCCGCCGCATCCCCGTCCCCGCTGCGCAGTTCCACCCGGATGCGCCCGGCCGCGCGCAGATCCGCAGCGAGGTCGGCCGGCACTCCGGAGGCGGCCATCCGCCCCTTGTCGAGGATGATCACCCGGTCGCAGACCATTTCCACCTCCGAAAGAATGTGGGTGGAGAGCAGAATCGTCCGCGAGCCAGCCAGGCCGCGGATTAGCGCGCGCACCTGGCGGATCTGGTTGGGGTCGAGGCCGTTGGTCGGCTCGTCGAGGATGAGCAACCCGGGGTCGTGCACGAGGGCGTCGGCGAGCCCCACGCGTTGACGGTACCCCTTCGAAAGCGTGCGGATGACGCAGCGCCGCACCGGGGCGATGCCGCACATTTCCACCACCTCGCCCACCCGTTGCCGCGCATCACGGCCCGACAAGCCCTTGAGCCGGGCGCGAAACGAAAGGTACTCGCGCACCCGCATGTCCTCGTAGAGCGGGACATTTTCCGGCATGTAGCCGATCCGCGCACGGGCCTTGAGCGAATCCCGGATGATGTCGAAGCCGTCGATGCTGGCGCTGCCGGAGGTCGGCTGCGAGTAGCCGGTGAGCATCCGCAAGGTGCTGGTCTTGCCGGCGCCGTTCGGGCCGAGGAAGCCGACGATCTCGCCCTTGCCGACCGTGAAGCTGAGGTCGCGGACCGCTTCGCGGCGGCCGTAGCGTTTGCAGAGTTGGCGGGCCTCGATCATGGGAGCCGGAACGGGAGGGGCATGGGGAAATTCCCGGCCCTGCGCGGTTGACGGCGGGCGGTGTGCCCACTACATGAATGCCCCCGCGCGGCGGGCCAAGCGGGAAATGCCGCTCTCTCCACCCTGCCACGGTCCCACTCCATGAACGCCACGGTTCCGGCCCGCCAGAATGCCGACCTCCTCGAGGAAAAGTACGCGCAGTGGCTCACCGACCCGCGTTCGGTGGGGGAAGCCTGGTCTGCATTCTTCGAAGGCTTCGAACTCGGCGTGGCCCAGCCGCCGCGGGGAGCGGCCGCTGCCGCGAGCACGACGGATGGTGCCGTGGCCCAGCCCTGTGCCGATGCCGATCTGGTGTTTTTCGGCCGTGTGGTGGCCCTGATCTACAACTATCGCACCCTCGGCCACACCCAGGCCCACATCAACCCGCTCGAGGCTCCGCCGGCGGAGAACCCCCGCCTCGCGCTCGAACAGTTCGGGCTCTCCGCGGCCGACCTCGACCGGATGGCCTGGAATTCGTTTTTCCGCCACGGCGAACGGATGAAGCTCCGCGACATGATCGCCGCCCTCGAGCGCACCTACGCGGGCAAGATCGGTTTCGAGTTCATGCACATCCACCACACCCCGGTGCGGCACTGGGTTCGGGAACGAATCGAGGCGCTCGAGGGCAGGCCGGAATCTTCCCCGGAACTGCTTGCCCGCTCGCTGCGCTGGGTGCTCGAGGCGGAACTCTTCGAAACCTTCCTCGGGAAACGCTTCCTCGGCGAAAAACGCTTCTCCAACGAAGGCGGCGAGGGCGCGATGATCCTCCTCAACACGATCCTCGAAGGCTGCCCGTCCTCCGGCGTGCGCGAAATCGAAATGGGCATGTCCCACCGCGGCCGCATGAATGTGCTGGCCAATTTCGTTCGCAAATCGATCACCACCGTCCTCCACGAGTTCACCCCGAACTACGAGCCGGACCTCGTCGCGGGCGACGGCGATGTGAAATACCACCTCGGCTACGAAAGCATCCGCGAACTGCCCGATGGAAAGGTGCGCATCAGCCTCGCCGCGAACCCCTCCCACCTCGAGGCGGTCAACTCGATCGTCGAGGGCAAGACCCGCGCCCGCCAACGGGTGCTTGCCGAACTCTCTGGCGGGGAAATCGACCGCTCGCAAGTGCTCCCGCTGCTGCTCCACGGGGATGCGGCCTTCGCCGGCCAAGGCTCGGTGGCCGAGGTGCTCAACCTCTCGCAACTTCCCGGCTACCGGACCGGCGGCACTATCCACATCATCATCAACAACCAGATCGGCTTCACCACCGTGCCGGCCGACGCGCGCTCGTCGGCCTACGCGACCGATGTCGCCAAGATGATCGACGCTCCGGTGCTCCATGTGAACGGCGAGGAACCGATGCAGCTGCGCTGGGCGGCGCTGTTCGCGCTGGAATTCCGCCAAAAGTTCGGCCGCGACATCGTCATCGACATGTACTGCTACCGCCGCCAAGGACACAACGAGGCGGACCAAGCGGCGTTCACACAACCGACGATCGCGCGCCAGATCGCGCAACGCCCGACCTTCGGCACCATGTTCAAGGAACGCGTGCTGCGCGAGGGGGCGCTCACGCCGGAACAGATTGCGGAAATCGAAAGGAAGATCCTCGACCGTCTCGAGGAAGGCTACCGCAAAATGGAGGAACTCCAAGAGGCCGGCGACCGCGCCGGATTCGGCGGCTCGACGGGCGTGGCGCAGGCACCCTACTCGCACGCGCCGGTGGCCACCGGCGTCACCCGCGAGCGACTGCTCGACACCGGCCGGGCCCTCACCCGCGTCCCGGACACCTTCCATGTCCACCCCACCCTCGCCAAACGCTTCCTGCCGCGGCGGGTCGAGGCACTTGCCAACGGCGGTCCCTACGATTGGGCCTTCGCCGAGGCACTGGCCTTCGGATCGCTGCTCCGCGAGGGCTTCCCGGTGCGCCTCTCGGGACAGGACTGCGGACGCGGCACCTTTTCCCAACGCCATGTGGTGATGCACGACACCGAGACGGAGCAACGCTTCGTGCCGCTCGAACACATCGCGCCCGACCAAGCGAAGTTCTGCGTGCACAATTCCCTGCTCTCGGAATTCGCGGTGCTCGGCTTCGATTACGGATACTCCCTCTGCTACCCGAAAATGCTCGGGATCTGGGAGGCGCAGTTCGGCGACTTCTCGAACGGCGCCCAGGTGATCATCGACCAGTTCATTTCCTCGGCCGAATCCAAGTGGCAGACGCCGTCCGATCTGGTGATGCTGCTGCCCCACGGCTACGAGGGGATGGGCCCGGAACACTCGAGCGCGCGGCTCGAGCGCTACCTGCAGCTCTGCGCCGAGAAAAACATGATCGTGGCCAACCTCACCACCCCGGCGCAGTACTTCCACGCGCTGCGGCGGCAAAAGCACCGCGCCTTCCGCAAACCACTGGTGCTGATGACCCCGAAAAGCCTGCTTACCCGCGCGGAGGCGGTTTCGCGCGAGGAGGATTTCCTCGGCGGCTCCTGTTTCCAAGAGGCCTTGCCCGATCCCTCGGGCCCGGCCGATCCGGCCTCGGTGTCGCGCGTGGTGTTCTGCACCGGCAAGGTGTTTTACGATCTGGCCGCCCACCGTGCGGAATCCGGCGCGCAGGACACCGCCTTGATCCGCATCGAGCAGCTCTACCCGTTCCACCGCGAACTGGTGGAGGCGCTGCTGCGACCCTACCGCAACGCCTCGAGCTTTGTGTGGTGCCAGGAGGAACCGCTCAACATGGGCGCGTGGTCGTACATCTGGCCCCGCATCGAGCAATGTACAGGATCGCGCGTGCGCTACGCCGGACGCGATGCTGCCTCCAGCCCCGCCGCCGGTTCGAAGGCGGTGCACTACCGCGAACAAAAGGCGCTCCTCGCCCAAGCGTTCTCGCTCTGAACCACGCCGGCACCCGCCGCAATCCTCATCCCCGATCCCGCCATGAGCATCGAAGTGAAAGTCCCCGCAGCGGGCGAATCCGTGACCTCGGCGAATGTCGCGCGCTGGCACGCCCCGCACGGCTCCTCCGTCCGCAAGGGAACGGTGATCGTCACGCTCGAAACCGACAAGGTCTCGACGGAACTCGAGGCACCCGCCGACGGAACCTTGGAGGTACTCGCCCAAGAGGGATCGGAGGTGCCGGTCGGCTCCGTGATCGCCCGCATCAGCGCAGAGACGAGCGTCACCCCTCCGCCGGCCGTGCCAGCGGCGGCAAGCACCGCGCCCGCGCCTGCGCCTGCGCCTGCGCCTGCTCCTCCGGCCGCGGCCGCCCCGGGCGCGCCACTGGAACTCAAGGTGCCGCCGTCAGGTGAATCGGTCACCTCGGCCACGGTCGCGGCATGGCGCAAAAAGGACGGAGAAACCGTCGCCCCCGGCGATGTGGTGGTAGTGCTGGAAACCGACAAAGTCTCGAACGAACTGGAGGCCCCGGCCGCAGGCACCCTCGAAGTGCTGGTGTCCGAGGGAAGTGAAGTCCCGATCGGAACCCTGATCGCGCGAATCCTACCCACAAGCGGCGCCAAAACAGCCGCGACTCCGGCACCGCCGGCACCGCCCGCAGCGGCACCGGCACCCGCAACGGCACCCAAAACAGCCCCTCCGTCCGTCCAGCCTCCTGCCCCCGCGCCAGCCCCGGAGACCACGCTCGCCGCCGACCGCTCGCCCTCGGCCCCGGTGCGGGAGGGCCGCAGCACCCGCCGCAAGATGTCGATGCTGCGCCGCAAGATCGCCGCGCAACTCGTCGGCGCCCAACAAACGGCCGCGATTCTCACGACCTTCAACGAGGTGGACATGTCCGCGGTGATGGAACTGCGCAAGGCGGTGCAGGACGATTTCACCAGGAAACACGGGGTGAAACTCGGCTTCATGTCGTTCTTCGTGAAGGCGGTCGTCCAGGCCCTGCGGGACATCCCGTCGATCAACGCACGGATCGAGGGAAATGATATCATTGACAATCATTACTACGATATCGGCGTGGCAATCGGCACTGACAAGGGGCTGTTCGTGCCGGTGCTGCGCGACTGCGACGCGAAGTCCTTTGCCGGGATCGAAAAGGACATCGCCGACTACGCGGCCAAGGCCCGCGAGGGACGCATCACCATCGAGGACATGCAAGGAGGGGTCTTCAGCATCTCCAACGGCGGCACCTACGGCTCGCTGCTCAGCACCCCGATCCTCAACCCGCCCCAGAGCGGCATCCTCGGCATGCACACCATACAGCAGCGCCCGGTGGCGGTGAACGGCAAGGTGGAGATCCGCCCGATGATGTACCTCGCCCTGAGCTACGACCACCGGTTGGTGGACGGCAA
>CAZMUK010000125.1:0-5354 GCA_964569415.1 uncultured Luteolibacter sp.
AACGCCTGCGGCCTGCGACCCGATACCTTCTGCGAACTGACGAAATAAACCACCCGCATCCAAGCACCCCAATCCACCCACCAGAACAAATACCATGAACACCGCACTCGGAATGATCGAAACCAAAGGCTACGTCGGCAGCGTCGAAGCCACCGACGCGATGGCCAAGGCCGCCAGCGTGCAACTCGTCAGCCAGATCCAGATCGGAGGAGCCTTCCTCACGGTTTTGGTGAAAGGCGATGTCGGCAGCGTCAAGGCGGCAGTCGACGCCGGAGCGGAAGCCGCCGGCCGCGTCGGCGAACTGGTCTCGGCCCATGTGATCGCACGCCCCCACCCGGAACTCCTCAATCAGTTCGGCATCTAAGGCGTACCCACCGGTCCTCCACTCCAACCACACACGACCATGTCCAAACAAGCCATCGGCATCATTGAAACCAAGGGACTCGTCTCCCTCCTCGAAGCCTCGGACGCCGCCCTCAAGGCCGCCGATATCCGCATGACCGGCTGGGAAAAAATCGGCTCGGGCCTCGTCACCGGCTTCTTCGCCGGCGATGTGGCCGCCGTAAAGGCCGGACTCGATGCAGCCGCCGCCGCCGCTTCCTCGGTCGGCACGGTTTCCTCGGTGCAAGTGATCCCGCGCCCGCACGACGATCTCTCGAAGCTCGGTCCCTGGATTTCCTGAACCCTCGCGACTTCATGCTCGTCCTCGTCGCCAACCTGGGCTCGACCTCGTTCAAGTACCGGCTCTTCCGCATGGAGGGGAACGGCGCGGCGATGCTGGCCAAGGGAGGCTACGAACGCGTCACCGACCACGGCGAGGCGATCGCCGACGCGCTGGCGCAATTGCGGGCGCAGGGCATCGTCTCGCGGCCGGAGGAGATCGACGCGGTGGGCTTCAAGACGGTGCTGGGAAAGAACCTCAGCGGCTGCGTCGATGCCGACGAGGCGACCGTGCGCGCACTCGAGGAGTTCGCGGCGGTCGCGCCCGCGCACAACCCGGCCTATGCCAACGGCATCCGGCAGTTCCGCAAGGCTCTGCCGCAGGCCCGGCTGGTGGCTTTGTTCGAGACGGCGTTCTACCAGTGGACCCCGGAGGCGTCGCGCCACTACGCGCTGCCCCGGACCTGGCGCGACGCGGGCATCCGCCGCTACGGCTTCCACGGCGCGAGCCACAAGTTCATCGCGGAACGATCCGCCGAACTGCTCGGCCGCACCGATGTCGCCACCGCGGCACAACGGCTCTATATCGACGGCCCCGCGCAAGCACCCGGCACACCGCTGCGCGTGATCTCCTGTCACATCGGCGGCTCAAGCTCGGTCACCGGGATCCGCAACGGCGTGGCCATCGGCAACAGCATGGGTTTCTCGCCGCAAAGCGGCATGCCGCAAAACAACCGCGTCGGCGATCTCGACTCGGGCGCACTCCCCTACGCGATGCGCAGCCTCGGCATCCCGCTCGAGGAAGCGGAACGCCAACTCTCGAAGGAATCCGGCCTGCTCGGCCTCTCCGGGGTTTCCAACGACATCCGCGATATCACCGAAGCCGCCGGACAAGGCAACCCGGACGCACAACTCGCGCTCGATGCGCTCGTCCACTCGATCCGCCACTGGGTGGGCGCCTTCCTGCTCGAACTGGGCGGCATCGACGCGCTCGTCTTCACCGCCGGCATCGGCGAAAACCACCCGAAGATCCGCGCCGCGGTCTGCAAGGACCTCGCGGAGTTCGGCATCAGCATCGACCCCGCCGCCAATGAAGCCTGCCGGGGATCCGAGGCGGACATCGCCGCGTCCGGCGCGAAGGCGCGCGTGCTGGTGATCCCCGCCAACGAGGAACTCGTGCTCGCCCGCGAGGTCTTCCGCAAACTCTCCACCTGAACCAACAACCACATACCACCATGGCCAAACAAGCAGTAGGACTCCTCGAAACCCGCGGCCTCGCCTGCCTCGTCGTCGGCGTCGACGCAATGCTGAAGTCCGCGAATGTCGAACTCGCCGGACCAATGAAACAAATCGGCAACGCGATGTGCAATGCCGTCGTCACCGGCGATGTCGCCGCCGTGAAGGCCGCACTCGATGCAGGCGCCGCCGCCGCCTCCGAAGCGGGCGAGGTGATCAGCGCCCATGTGATCGCACGCCCGGACGAGGCAATCGAAACCGTCCTGCCGAAGGACGCCGCCGCCCGCGCGCCGCGCAAGTAATCCACGGATCCGGGGCGCGGCATACCGAGCCGCACCCCGTTCCCCACTCAAGCACCCACGGCCATGTTCCTCGCGGAAGTCATCGGACAAGTCGTCGCCACCAAGAAAGACGAACAAATGGTCGGCCGCAAACTGCTGCTGCTGCGCCCGAAACTGGTCGACGACAAGGACCCCTCCCGCTTCAAGGACGGATCCAACACGATCGTTGCGGTCGATACGGTCGGCGCCGGAGAAGGGGAACTGGTGATGTTCTGCCAAGGCAGCTCGGCCCGCTCCGCCCAAGGCCTCAAACAAGTGCCGGTCGATGCCGCTATCGTGGCAATCGTCGACCGCGTGGAGGTGAAGGGCAAGACGCTCTACAAGATGAGCTGAACTTCCCGCCGCTGCACATACCGTACGCCCCGCCCGCATCCCGCCCGCCCAATCACCCATGAAGACACTCGATCCCGAAATGCTCCGCTCCGTGGTGGAGTCGGTCGTTGCCCGGATTTCCCCGGTACAGGGAAGCCCCGCGGCATCGGCACCTGCCGCCGCGCCAAGTGCCCCGAAACCCGTCGGCTGCGGCTGCGGCTGCCCGGGCAAGTCCGGCGACCGCGGGGTCTTCACCTGCGTCGACAAGGCGGCGGAATCAGCTCAGCAGGCCCACCTGAAACTGCGCAAGCTCGGCGTGGCGGGCCGCGCAAAGGTGATCGAAATCGTCAAACACCTCGCGGTGTCGAACGCGGAACCATGGGGTCGCTTCGAATTCGAGGAAACGAAGATCGGCCGGCTCGACCACAAGATCGCGAAACTGCTCATCACCAAGAATGTGCCGGGCACGGAATGGCTGCACCCCGATGCGATGAGCGGCGACGGCGGCATCACCCTCGAGGAGTACGCTCCCTTCGGCGTGATCGGCGCAGTACTGCCGGTCACCCACTCGGTACCCACACTCACCGGCAATGTGATCAACATGGTCGCCGCCGGCAACGCGGTGGTGTTCAACCCGCACCCGGGCGGCGCACGCAGCGCGGCCATGGCGGTGCGCGCCTACAACGAGGCGATCTTCCGCGAAACAGGCATCGATAACCTGATCACGAGCATCGAACAACCGACCCTCGAGTCCTTCGACGCGATCTGCCGCCATCCGCTCATCCCGCTGCTCGCGGTCACGGGCGGACCGGGAGTGGTCGGCGCGGCCATGAAATCAGGCAAACGCGCAATCTGCGCCGGCCCCGGCAATCCGGTGGTGGTGGTGGATGAAACGGCCGACCTCGCCAAGGCGGCCCGCTCGGTGATCGAGGGCGGTGCCTTCGACAACAACCTGCTCTGCATCGGCGAAAAGGCGGTGTTCGTGGTGGCATCGGTGTTCCAGCGCTTCTGCGAGGAGTTCACGAAAGCGGGAGCCGCCCGCATCAGCCCCGCGGAACTCGAGAAACTCACCGCCGCGGCCTTCACCTTCCGCCCCGGCGAGGGCGGCGGCTGCTCGCACGCATCGGTCAACCGCGCCTTGGTCGGTGCCGACCCCGCCAAGCTCGCAGAGCACGCGGGAACTTCGGTGCCCGCCGGCACGCAACTGCTCTTCGCGGAAACGGATGCGGACCATCCCTTCGTGCAGGAGGAACAAATGATGCCGATGCTCCCGGTGGTGTCCTGCCCGGATTTCGAAACCGCAGTGCGCGAAGCGAAACGCGCGGAACACAACTACCGCCACTCGGCGATCATCCACACGAAGGATGTCGACCACATGACGCACATGGCCCGCGAGATGGATACGACCATCTTCGTGAAAAACGGCCCCTCGGTGGCGGGCCTCGGCCGCGGCGGCGCGGGCTACCTTTACGACTCGATCGCCACCACCCCCCGCGAGGGGATCTCCACGCCACGCACCTTCACCCGCACCCGCCGCTGCGTGCTGGTGGAGAACCTCCGCATCGTCTGAACCTCCCGCCCGCACCATGATCCCGGCCCAAGTCGTCGGCCACGCCGTCAGCAGCCACTGCCACCCTTCACTGAAGGGCTGCAAGATGCTGCTCTGCCAGGCACTCAACCCCGCCGGCAACCCGGAGGGCGCGCCGATGGTGGCGATCGACCTCTTCGGCGCAGGTCTGCACTCGAAGGTGTTCGTCTCCACCGACGGCGTCGGCGCACGCCACATCGTGCACGATGAATCCTCGCCAGTCCGCAATTTCATCCAAGGCGTGATCGACTGAATCCTCCTTTCCCGTCCAATCATCCGTGAGAGTCGCACAAGTCATCGGCAGGATCACCCTGAACCTCCACGAACCGGCCTTCAAAGGCGGACGCTGGCTGCTCTGCAGCCCGGTGGAGACGGCGGACTTCAACACGGCCTGCCTCACACCGCCGCCGCTCTCGCCCGCGCCCTCGATGGTGACCTACGACAAGCTCGGTGCCGGAGAAGGCGACATCGTGGGCATCGTGGAAGGCGCCGAGGCAATGGCCCCCTTCGATCACCCGATGCCGATCGATGCGATCACGGTGGCCATCTTCGATTCGCTGCACTTCGAACCTGTTCGCTGAACCATCCTTTCCCATGAGCAAGAACCTCTACACCGCCGCCGACATCGAATCCCTGCTCAAGTCGGGCAAGACCGCGGCGGACATCCCTGCAGGCGCGGTGCTCACTCCCTCGGCGCGCGATGTGCTGCGCGACGGACTCGGCCCTGTGCGCGCGGGCAACACGGCAAAGTCCTCGGCCTACGCGGAGCCGGTGCTGCCGGACTTCGAATACCACTGGACCCCGGGCAAGGACGCGAAATCCCCGGAGGAAATCGCACGCTTCTTCCAGTCGGCTCCCATCACCGCAATCAAGGAACGGATGGTCGATATCGGCCGACGAATGTGGGCTCGCGAATACACCGACGGAAACGGCGGCAACCTCACGGTGCGCGTCGGCGACAATCTGGTTCTCTGCACGCCCACGCTGGTCTCCAAGGGATTCATGACCGTCGAGCACATCTGCCTGGTCGATATGGAAGGCAAGCAACTCGCCGGGGGATTCAAGCGCACTTCGGAATGCATGACGCACCTCGCGATCATGAAGCGCCAGCCGAAGGCCAAGGCCTGCTGCCACGCGCACCCGCCCCACGGCACGGCCTTCGCCGTCGCCGGCGTGCAGCCTCCCACCTGCATGATCCCCGAAGCGGAGGTGTTCCT
>CAZMUK010000126.1:0-5344 GCA_964569415.1 uncultured Luteolibacter sp.
CGAAGCGTTGATCGACGGGGGTGTTTCTTCGGGGCTGCCCGCCGACCTCGCGAAGTCGAATGTCCTCGTCGAGGTGGTCGGAGCCGGCCTGCGCAAGACCCATGCCTGCCACGCCAACACGCTCAAGATCGTGCTCGCCGAGAACTACGGCCGCATCGAGGTGCGCGACAGCGGCAACGACCGCGCGGTGTCGAAGGCCTATGTGAAGGTCTACGCCCGGCTCGCCGACGGCACCGTGCGGTTCTTCAAAGACGGCTACACCGACCTGCGCGGGCACTTCGACTATGCGAGCCTCAACGGCCCCGCCGACGGCGTGGTGCCGGTGCCGCTGCCGCAACCGCGCCACGCGAATGCCGGGGCGCCCGGCGGACTCGATCACCAGATGCTCAAGCCCGGCGAACTTTCCGGCGTGACGAAGCTGGCGATCCTGGTCCTCAGCGAAACGAACGGAGCGGCCACCCGCGAGGTGGCGCCTCCGGGAGAATGAGATCCCCCCGCGGCTTGCTGCCCGGGCGCGCGTTCCTGCGCCGGGGCGTGAGCCGACTCAGGGTTCCTCCAGCCATTCCCCAAGACGCCGGCGCAGTGCTTCGATGTCTTGGTGATGGTCGAGCAACGAAGGATCCGCCGCCCATGCCTCGGCTAGCCGCAGGGCGGCCTCGTCGCCGCGCCGCACCCCCTCCCGCGTAAAAGCCGGCGGCGGATTGCCGAACAAGCGGTAGCCGGTGGTCGCGCTGCGCAGAGGAAAGCGCTCGAGAAACGCGGAAGCATCGCCGGGCCGGGTCCGCGGATCGCGCAAGAACGCATCGACCGCGGCGGCCTGGGCGGGATCGGAGGGATCGGCTCTCGCGAGCAACCCGGCATGGGTCCCGGCGTCGAGCCCCGTCCGGTTATCCCCGATCGCCTCCAGCAAGGCGGCCGGGTGCGCAGCGCCGAACTCGTGCAGCGCCATGTTCCGCAAGGCGGGGTTGCCGGCTTGATCCACGAGCATGCGGGCGGCGGCGGCATTGCCGATCACGCGCGCCAAATCGAACGCCTCTGCCACGCCGCGCGAATCCCGCCAACCGTCGCGCGCCAGCATGGCGCCAAGGCAGGCGAGCAATTCGGCATCCGGTGCCTTGCCTTTGCCTTCGCGCACGATCAAACGCAACGCCGCCGCGTATTCGTCGCCGTTCGCCGTCGTCGCAAGAATCTCCCTGCCGAGCGCGGCCGCCTTTTCCGGATCCGCACCCGCCAACACATCAATCAGAAACACCCGCAGGCTCGGCCAAGCCGCGAGAAAGCCGCCGGGGCCGACCTCGAAACGCAGGCCGGTCCGCCGGTCATGGCCCGAACGCAACAGGGCGCCGATCGTTTCCGCGACAAGCACCGGCTCGTTGCGCAACCACCGGCCGCGCATCGCAAGCAACCTCGCGCGCAGCGCTTGCGAATCCGAGGGAACTCCGTCTCCCAATCCATCAAGCAAGGCCAGCCAATCGGCCTCGATCGCATCCGCCCCCCTCGCGATCGTTCTCTCCGCGGCGCTCCGGCCATCCGCCACACCGGTGCGCGACGCGGCTTTCCCGGGAGCACCGCCAACACGCGCCAGCATCCACCATGCAAGGCAGACAAGCAATGCCGCGGCCGCCACGATGGCCGACCGCTTCACGGCGTGCCGCTGCCTTCTCCTTCGCCGCCCCCCGTGCCGTCATCGGTCGCGGCACCCGGCACAATCTCGATACGGAACCACCGGAACACGGCGCGGTCTCCCGGAATCCGGTCGCGGACCATCAAGGTCCACGGACCATTGGCCGGCGAACCTTGCACGAACTTGGTGATGTTCCCGTTGGTGATCCGCAGATCGTCGCGCCCCGCGCCCTCCTCGTTGTGCAGCAGCACCATCGTGCCGTCGGGGGCCTGCAAGGCCACCTGCAGATCCCCGCGATGGGGCGTGCTGATCATCAACGAGACCAAAGCCCTTCCCACTCCTGCCTTCACATCAAAGGCATTCACCGGCTGCGTGATCCGCGTCCACTTCTCTGCCGCATCCGGCAACTCTTGCGGACCGCGCCGCACGAACATCAGCGAACTGGCGTCCACGCCGCCGGCGTGAAGCCGCCCCGGACTTTCCCCGCCGATCACTGCCAGCGCGGCATCATACAGTTTCGCGGTTTTCCCCGAAAACCCATAGACGATCGTCTCGGATGGCAGCCCCCCGGTGAGGACGCCGGAGGCCTGCCATCCGGTCCTTTCGCCGCCTGTCCACACCGGTCCGCCGCTGTTGCCCTCGCCGGTGGTGATCAACCTCGCGCGCAACGCGTCGCCGCGGAACGGGGAGAACCCGATGCGTGCCCGCGAAGTACGATGAAGATAGTAGCCTTCAATGTCCTTGGAGCGGTACGAGTCGCGCGCCGGATATCCGGTGATCATGCACGGATCGCCGCGGCGCAAGGCCTCCGCTCCCGAGAGATCAAGCTGAGCCGGCCTGCCCTTGATGAGCCTCTTGAACGAGTAGGCCAGGATCACATCCTTGCTGAACGATTCCCCCGAATCGGTGCGGTCCGCGAAGTCCGCATACTGGTTCCATCGGAAGTACCCGCGCGCGCGGACCGCCTCCTCGTCGTCAAGCGTCTCGGCGTGCACGCCGGGAAACCATAGCGGCGGAGGCCCCCAGCCTTCCTTGTCGTGCACAACATGCGCGGCGGAGAAGAAGGTGTTCGGATGGCCCGCGCAAAAACCGCTGCCCCGCGAGTCCCCCGCCACCACCACCCCGTTGAAACGATAGGGATCCTCCCCCACCTTGGCCGCCGGCATTTTTTCCGGCGCGATCGTCTTGGGCTTGGCCCCCGCCGGACCGGCGAGGAGCAGGACCGCGATTCCCGCGGCGGAAAGGGTCACCAGTTGCATCGATTTGGAGGGTCTTGTCCCATCGGATCTACCCCGTCCCCCAAACGGGGTCAAGACGCGACCGCCCCGAAGCCGAAACTCACCCGGCGCCCTGTCGCCCTGCCTTTTCGGCGTAGCGGTCCAAGCGGTTGGAGAGTATGAAAAAGGTCGGCGCCCAGAGACCCACGAAGATCCCGAACAACTCGGCGTGGGTGCGCAGCTCCGCATCCCCGGAGTTGCCACCCCGCAACACCCAAATCGCGATCGACACGGCGATGGAGGCAAAACCGCAGATGAAACAAAATCCGCTCACCCATTTGATCGTCTTCGCGCTCATGGAGATACGGATGCCGCCGCTCCGGGAGACGATCAACCGCTGAATTCCACGCAAAGGCGTAGGAAACAAAGGCGGGGGAATCGCCCGCGGCAACGCCAGCCGCGGGCGTCTTTCACCCACCGCATCATCCGCGACCCCCGGCCGGGCCGCCGGATCACGACAGGGTCTGCGACCCCGCACCTTGCGCCATGTCCCCTGCCGCCGTCTCCGGCAACTCCCGGATCAGCACCTTGTCGATGCGCTGGCGATCCATGTCGACCACCTCGAAGCGGAAAGGCCCCGCCGTGAACGACTCGCCCTCCTCGGGGAGTCGATCAAGCCGATGGACGATGAATCCCGCGAGCGTTTGAAACGGCTCGCGCTCGCCTTCGAACACGGCATCCAAACCCGGCAGCCTCGCCACGATCTCATCGACCTCCACGAGCCCGTCAACCAGCCAGCCGTCGTCGCCGAAGCGGGCGATCCCCGGCCTTTCCCCCGCCGCCGCCTTGGGACGCAACTCACCGACGATTTCCTCGACCAAGTCCTCGAGCGTAATCAACCCGCGCGTGGTGCCGAACTCATCCACCACCAATGCCGCCCCCAAGGGCGAGCCGCGCAAGGTCTCCAACAGCGTCAGGGCCGGCTGGTTCTCGGAAACAAACACCGGAGGCACCGCAAGCTCGGCAAGCGGCTGGTCCTTGCCCGCCGCCGCACTGGCAAACAACGAACGAAGCCCCACCATTCCGCTGATCTCGTCGCGCGATCCCTCATGCAGGGGAAACACCGTCTGACGACTCGCGGCGATCGCCGACCACGATTGCCCGACGGTCTCATCCGCCTTGAGAAACAACACCTTGGGCTTCGGCCGCATGATCTCCTCGGCAAGCACCTCCCGCAGGTCGAACACCCCCTCGACCATCTCCGACTCGTTCTCGGCAACCGAACCGGTGACGATGCCCTCGCGCACCAGAACCTGCACCTCCTCGCGCGAGGGACCCTGCGCCGCAACCGATCCACCCCCGAACAAACGCATCACGATCCGCGTGCTGACCTCCAACACCCACACCAAGGGCCCCGCGGCACGGGTCAGCATTTCCATCGGCCGCGACATCGCCGCCGCCAGCGCCTCGGCATGACGCAAGGCCAAGCCCTTGGGAACCAACTCGCCGATGACCAGCGAAAGATAGGTCACCCCGGTAACCACCAACCCGAAGGCAATCTGCGACGCATACGGCGCCAGCATGGGCACCGCCTCGACCCACGGCCGCAGCTTCCCGGAAAGCGCCGCACCCCCGTAGGCTCCCGAAAGCACCCCCACCAGCGTGATGCCCACCTGCACGCTGCTCAAAAACCGCTCGGGGTTTTCCAACAACATCAACGCCCGCGCCGCCCCGCGGTTCCCCTCGTCGGCCATCTGACGCAACCTCGCCCGCCGCGCCGATACCAACGCAATCTCGGTCATGGCGAACACACCATTGCCGACGACGAGCAATAAAATCACCCAGAGCGCCGTCATCCGGGGAGGTACGGGAGCGCTTGGCCAGGTCTTCCGGAACCCGGAACCCGACGCGATGCTTCAAGGAGATTCTTCAAGGGAGGGAGCCGACCCTACGCCACGATCCGGGGCCGACAAGGGAAACCAAACGGAAACATGGGGCCCGATTGTGAAAATTTCAATTGTGGCATGATAAATGCTTCGGAAAAGGAAATTTGCCTCCTGAAACCGCTCTCGTAGGTGCCTCGGTTCCGGCCGGGTGATCCGCCTTCAAAAAAATCTGTCGAAAGGTGTTGACTCGCGGGGCTGCGGGGCGGTAGCTTCGCGGGCCGCTCCGAGCGAGGGCGGCCGAGAGACAGGGAGTCGATCGCGGCACGGGTTGCCCGATCGGCTTTTTCGTCCCCTCGCTAAGCGGTCTTTGACAGCGTGTCCCGGCGTGAAGCGCCGATGTTGCCGGCCAGGCCTTGTTCATGCGCAGCATGAGGGGGTGGGGTGCGGGCGGGATCGGGTTGCGGAAAGCCGGGAGGGAAAAAGGATTGAATTGTGCGCTGCGCGTCTGTCAGGACGCGCAGGAAAGATGGGGCCGCCCTCGGGTGGTTTCATCGGTTTCTGTTTTTTTACGGAGAGTTTGATTCTGGCTCAGAACGAACGCTGGCGGCGTGTTTAAG
>CAZMUK010000127.1:0-5146 GCA_964569415.1 uncultured Luteolibacter sp.
GGCGCCCCCCCCGCCGGCGCGTGGGCGCGGGGGGCGGGGGGGGGGGGGGCGCCCCCCTCACTCTGGATGAGGTGATGAGGATTTCCAATACATTCCCCGCTGCCGAGGCGGCAGTGAGTGCGGGGCGGGGATCATCCTGACGGGTGAGGCAGTAGTTGATCGTATCCGCCGCCAACTGGCCGGGGCGGTGGGGACGATCGGCGTACTGGGTGGCTCCTTCGGTAAGGAACAAGTGATAGTTGTTGTAGTTTGCGTAGTGCGACGGGTCGAGTTGGTAGGCGAAGCGGATTTTCGACTCCAGGGTGCGGTGGATGTGGAGCTTATGGGCAGCGGTGAGCGGTTTCGGGTTGGTGCGGGTGCGCGTGGCCTGTTTCAGCTGGCGCAACCATTCGGTAAGGGTGCGGGAATTTTGCCGCGCGGGCGGAGCCGGTTCGTGGTCATCGGCGGCATCGTGGCTCCCGTGCCCGTGGACACAATGCTCGTCGTGTTGGTGATCTTCCGTGCATGCATGATCATCGTGACCACGCTCGTCGTGACCATGGGAGCAATCTTCCCCGTGCACATGATCCTCGGTGCACTCGTGATGCGAGTGATCGTGGGTCTCTCCCTCGTGGAACCAGGTGTCGATCGGCCCTTGCGCGGCCATTGCGAGTACTTCGCCGTAAGGGCTGCGGTTGATGCCGAGCGGATTGGGGGCTGCGCCGAAGCGCGGGTCTTTGGCCAGTTTCGGAAAGGCGGCTCCGGCCATGAGCAGGCCGGCGAGCGCGGCGAGTGCGACCGTGAGAGAGGGCCCTGGAGGGACTGGTTTCGACCGCATCGTTTGATCAGAGTGTTTTGCAGCGGAACAGCAGGCGGGAGAGGATGGCGTAGATCACGAGGATGCCGGAGAAGTAGAGTACCATCGCCTGAAAGGCGCCGTTCGGCAAAGCTCCCATCTTGAACTCGAGGCGCTGGGTCAGGTCGGCGAGTCCGTATTGGGGTGAGATGATCCAGAGGAACTGGAGCGCCGGATTTTCTTCGAGGGACAGCATATTGGCCAAGTAACCGGTGCCCCAGAGTCCGTAGAGGCAGATTCCGACCGGGAGGGCAAAGCCGGCCACCGCACCGAAGCGCGATCCGATGGCGGTGGCGAGGGCGGCGAGGGGCGGGCAGACGAGCAGGAAGAGGGCGGCGTATTGGAGATTGGTGACCCACCACATACCCCGTTCGGCCGGGTCCGCCGGCATCGCGGTGACCAGGCAAATTGAGACGGTCAGCAGTGTGAGCGGAACGATGAAGGACAGAACTGCGAGCCAGATTTCAAAGAGCTGTCGGGCGGGGGTGAGACCGGCGGCCAGGAAATACTCTCCGAGGCCTGATTTCGAGTGGTCCTCACCCTGACGGGCCGCGGTGGAAAAGCCCCAGAGGATGGTGCAGAACCAGAGGGTGTTCCAGGCCCCAAGCACTCGGGCCGGTTGCAACAGAACGGGCTTTTCCGTGGCACTGGAGATGGTGGGCAGGAGGAAGGGGAAGGCCAGGGCGGCGACCAAGCAGATCACCCAGGTCTTGCGGTGGAGGATGGCGGAGAGCGTGATCCGGAACAGGTGCATGACAGTTTCAGGCGTGTGGCGCGGGAGGGATGGGAATCCTGATGCGGAGAGACGATATCATCCGAGTTTCCCATATGGTCAAGGCTCGGGCTGTGATTTCCCCCGGACCAGAGGCGCGACCGGAAGCAAAAAACCAAGGGAATTCTTGAGAAAGGGTCTGTCCCTCTATCAAAATTTTCCGCGGGATTCCGTGATGTTTTCTTGGATTTCCCTTTGCCAGCGCGCGGGCAGGTGACGCATGGTTGGCCGCATGGGTGGCCGGACTATGGCCTTCGGGGACGGGAAGTCCCCGGGCCCGATGGCGAGAGAGAAGGAGATGGAGGTCCCGCTGCTCGAACCGGCAAGGGATGGGCGTTGGCAGGCGCGGGAGAGGCCGGGGGGCCTCACTCGTCTCCCTCGAGCATCCGACGCAGGCGGGAGCGAGCGGACACCTTTTCCACGGCGGAGAGGCGATCGATGAAGAGCACCCCGTTGAGGTGATCGGTTTCGTGTTGAAGGGCGCGGGCGAGGAGACCATTGGCCTCGATCTCCACCTTGGTCCCGTCGAGCATCGTGAGGATGGCGCGGACATCCCCGGGTCGGCGCACGGGGGCATGAAATCCCGGAATGCTGAGGCAGCCCTCGGATGCGGTTTCCTTGCGTTTTCCGGGGTGGAGTTCCGGATTGATGAACACCAGAGGCATGACGGATCGGATGTCGGTTTCCTCCCCGTTGACCTTCAATGTCGCGTCCGGGTCGCGGTCGGAACTGACATCGATCACGGCGAGGCGGAGGTCGATGCCGACTTGGGGCGCGGCGAGGCCGACTCCATCCGCATCGGCCATGGTCTCGAGCATGTCCTCGGCGAGGGTGCGCAGGGAATCGTCCACTTCGGTCACTTCGCGACAGCGTTGGCGGAGGACGGGGTGGCCGTAGCGGACAATGGGACGAATCATGGAACGAGGCCACTATCGCCGCGGGCAGCGCGCAGGTCAATCCGGGTAAGCGGGCCGGGGTGGCGTTTTTTACAGGTGCAAAGGCCGTCGGGCCCGGTAGATTCGGAGCATGAAGGATCTTCTCGAAGGCAGTCCGGTGTTCGCGATGGCGGCGGAGCAATTCGACCGGGCGGCCGCGTTCCTTGGGTTGTCCGACGAATTGAAGGAGCGCTGCAAGTGGCCCAAGCGGATGGTTTCGGTGAGTGTTCCGGTCCGGATGGACGATGGTTCGACGCGGGTGTTTTGCGGGCACCGGGTGCAGCATCACCTCACGCGCGGACCGGTGAAGGGAGGCTTGCGCTACCACCCTTCGGCGGATCTCGGGGAAATCGCCGCACTGGCGATGTGGATGACCTGGAAATGCGCCCTGATGGAACTGCCATTCGGCGGAGGAAAGGGCGGGATCGCCTGTGATCCCTCCACGATGTCGCGCGGCGAACTCGAGCGAATGACGCGGCGTTTCACGATGGAAATGATCCCGTTCATCGGGCCGGAGGTGGATGTCATGGCTCCGGACATGGGAACAAACGAGCAGGTCATGGCGTGGATGACCGATACCTATTCTACTCATTCCGGTTATCTGGTGCCTTCGATTGTCACCGGCAAGCCGCTCAGCCTGCAGGGTTCCTCGGGGCGCACGCGGGCGACCGGCCACGGAGTGGCGTTCACCGCCACCAACGCCCTGCACAAACTCGGCAGGCCGGTCGATGGAGCCACCGCGGTGGTGCAGGGCTTCGGCAATGTCGGCCTTCACACGGCCTGCACGCTCGCCATGCACGGCGTGCGGGTGATCGCGGTGTCGGATGTTTCCGGTGCGGTCGCCAACCCGCGGGGGCTTTCCATGCCCGCCTTGCGCGAACACGTCGCCGAGACCGGAGGGGTCGCCGGCTTCGCCGGTGGCGGGGCGACCGATCCCGCGGGCATGTTGACGATGGAGTGCGACATCCTCGCTCCATGCGCGGTGGATCGCGTCATTCACGAGGGCAACGCGGAACATCTGCGGTGCCGGGTTCTGGCCGAGGGCGCCAACGGCCCAACCACGCCCGCGGCCGACCGCATCCTCGACGAGCGCGGAGACATCGCGGTCATTCCGGACCTTCTTTGCAATGCGGGCGGGGTGACCGTTTCGTACTTCGAGTGGGTGCAGAACCTCCAGCATTACGCGTGGAGCGAGAAGGAGGTGATCGGGCGGATGGAAAGCATCATGCAAAAAGCCTGGGGCCGGGTATCCGCGTTTTGCGAGGAGCACCGGATTTCCGCGAGGCAGGCCGCGCAGGCCCTCGCGATCCGCACCGTTGCCGAGGCAAAGGCCGCGCGCGGTTTGTTTCCGTGACAAGCGGTGCGGGGAATCCGCTTGTCAGGGGCTCGGGCGAGGGCTATCCGAAACCCTTGTCTCCGTATCCGGCGAGTCCCGGAGCGGGAAAACCTCCTTCCATTGATGCTCATGAATCCGTTTCTCTCGCCCGAGTTCCATGTCCGCTGGTCGGAACTGCGCCCGGAGGCGGTCGAGCCCGATATCCGTCTGGCGCTTGACCGTGCCGCCGCGGCGATTGATGCGATCTGCGATCAGGATCCCGCGCAACTCTCCTTCGAGAGCACCTTTCTCGCGCTCGAGAGGTCGACCGAAGAGTTGAGCCGCGGGTGGGGGCGCCTGCATCACCTCGATTCCGTGGCCGATCATCCCGCGCAACGTGAGGCTCTGAACAGGATGCTTCCGGAAGTCACCTCGTTCTATGCCTCGATCCCGTTGAACCCGCGCTTGTGGCGGGTGCTCAAGGCCTACGGAGAGGGTCCGGAGGTCGCTCGTCTGGATGCGGTGCGGCAGCGCTTTGTCGAGGAGACCATGCACGATTTCCGGCAGGCGGGTGCCGATCTTCCGGAGCATCAACAAAACCGCGTCGCGGAAATCGAGTCGGAGTTGGCGCAACTTACCAAGCAGTACAGCGAGCATGTGTTGGACGCCACCAACGCCTGGGAGCTTGTCGTTCGGGACGAGGCACTGCTGGACGGTCTGCCGGAAACCGCCAAGGCCGCGGCGGCCGCCTCCGCGCGGTCGAAGGGCCTGGAAGCGGAGGGCGGCGGTGTCTGGCGATTCACCCTGCAGCAACCATCGATGTTCCCGGTGATGCAGCACGCGCACGACGAAGCGTTGCGTCGTCAGGTGTGGGAGGCATCGGCGCGGATCGGATCGCAAGGGGAGCACGACAACACCTCGCTCGTCTGGAGAATCCTCGCACTGCGCCACGAGAAGGCGTCCTTGCTCGGTCACGCGAATTTCGCGGACCTCACCCTGCTGCGGAGAATGGCCGGCAGTGGCGAGACCGCGCTCGGATTTGTCGAGGACCTGCATCGCCGGGTGTTGCCCGCCTTTCGCGCCGAGTACCGCCAGCTTGCGCAGTACAAGGCCCTCAAGACCGGTGGTGCCGAGGCCCCGTTGGAGCCGTGGGAGACCGCGTACTGGGCCGAGCGACAGCGCAAGGAGCATTTCGATCTCGATGACGAGGCCTTGCGCCCGTATTTCCCGGTCGATGGAGTGATGGCCGGCATGTTCGAGATCGCCTCGCGCTTGTTCGGGATCACCAT
>CAZMUK010000128.1:0-4554 GCA_964569415.1 uncultured Luteolibacter sp.
AGCAGTACTCCGAGAGGATCGGTTGGATGTGCTGGTTGAACGAAACCTTGGCCGGCAGTGAGACCGGTGTGGCGGCATCGGCACCGGACACCGCCCCTGCCTCCGGGTTGTCCACCGGGGGTGCGGCCTTCCTTCCGCAACTGCTGAGGAGGAGCGCTATGGCGAAAGCCAGAATCGGAAATCCCTTCATGATCGAGGTCGGTTGGGGGCCCCTGAAGACCCATTCGGCACGGAGGTATACAAGTCCGGCGCATGGGTTTTTTCAAGTATTTCGGGGTTTATCCCCGCTTTGCCGAACACTTTTGGAATATTGGTTTTTCTTGCGTTCTCGTCAATTTTTCCTGCAGGACCTCGGGTGTGGATACCGAAATCGCGGGGGCCGTGGTTCAAAGGGTGTGCAAAAGCCCGGGCGGAGGCGAAATACGGTCTTGCATTCGTGCGTAGTATGGGGCGATGGCCTTCCCGCGGAAAACCGTTTCCTCCATGTCTCGTTCCGAAAGTACCCGTGTACCGCGATGGTGGCCTCTTGCTTCATCGGTTTTCGGTTTGTTGGTCATTGCGGCGCTGGTCGGGATGCCGTTGGTGATGGGTCCGCCGAGGGAGGAGGGTTTGCCGGATCTTGCGAAGTTTCTCGGGAGATTCCATCCGGTGGTGCTGCATTTGCCGATCGGGGTTCTGGTGTGGGTACTGGTGCAGGAGGCTCTGGGGCTGCGCTCGAAAGGGCGGTCCGGTCCCTCGTCGCGGACGGCGGCCGGTTTTGCGGCGATTTCCGCGGTCGCGGCCTGCACGCTCGGTTTCTTGCTGTATTACAGCATGCCGGACTACGATCGCGAACTGGCCGAGCGGCACCTCTGGGGTGGTACGCTGTTCGCCTGCCTGATGGTGACGGCTTATGTCGTCAAGGTCTGGGTCGATGCGGCCGGCCTTTGGTCTGCGGTGTACCGGGTGGTGTTGCTGGCCGGGACGGGAGTGATGTTCGCGGCGAGCCATGACGGAGCTTCGCTGACCCACGGGAAGGGGTATCTCACCGAGTACGCCCCGGCTCCGGTGCGGTCCGCTCTGGGACTTCCGGCGAAGGAGGTGAAGGAGCGGAAGGATGACAGCGAGGACCCCGCTGCCGAAAAGGCGCCGGAGGATCCGGTTGTCTATGCTTCCCTGATTGCTCCGGTGCTGGAGAAGAAGTGCTACCAATGCCACAATGCCGACAAGCAGAAGGGCAAGTACCGGATGGACGAGTATCCCTTGTTGCTCAAAGGGGGCGTCGAGGGTGAGGCGATTGTGCCGGGCGATCCCGGTTCGAGTCTGGTGCTGACGCGGATCCGTCTCCCCGAGGACGACGAGGAGCACATGCCGCCCGAGGGAAAGAAGGACATCGAGGAGCACGAACTGGTGTTGCTTGACTGGTGGGTGGCCGAGGGGGCGCCGGAGAAGGCCCGCCTGTCCGAGATGAAGGCGACCGACGCGGTAAGGGCGGCGCTCGCCAAGCTCGGGGCGGCGGCCGTCAAGCAGGAGGCGCCGCAGGCGCGGGCCGCCGGGCCGGATCCGCAGCTGGATGCCCGGGTTGCCGCCTTGCGCAAGGAGTTTCCCGCCACACTCGACTACGAGTACCGGGGATCCGGCCAGCTTGTGTTCACCGCTGCGGGGATGAGGGCTAAGTTCGGTGACGAGCAACTTGCGAAGCTCGTTCCGGTGATGCCCGCGATGGTGTCGATGGATCTTTCCGGAACCGTCGTGACGGCGAAGGGCCTGCGCGCCCTGTCCGGGGCCTCTTCCCTGCGGATGCTGCGCCTTGCCGAGACGGGGGTGGGCGACGAGGTGATGGACACGCTTGCCGGGCTGCAGTCGCTCGAGTCGCTCAACTTGTTCGGCACCAAGGTCAGTGGAGCCGGCGTTTCCAGGCTCGCCACCCTCGGCAAGCTCCGGAAACTCTACCTCTGGCAGACCGAGGTGGATGCCAAGGCCCTGGAGGAACTCCGCAAGGCCTTGCCGGAATGCGGTATTGTGACCGGAATTTGAATCGGTATCTCACGAGAAAACAATTGATATGAAACGGCTTCTTTTCCTTACCGCTTGTTTAGTCGGGCTGGCCGCTGCGCATCCCGATCACGGCATCAAGCCCGGCCCGGCCCCGGATAGGGCGGTCGTCACCGGCAACGGGGAATGGAGCTACGAGGTGGTGCCAGGATGGGGTGCGCTGCCGGATGGAAAGAACATCGGACCCACGCATGGCGGCGTGCTGGTCGGTCCCGACGGCCGCGTGTACATGAGTACGAACAACGAGATGTCGATCCTCGTGTGGGAGGCCGACGGGCGTTTCGTGAAGTCGATCGCGCCGGAGTGCCGTGGGTTCCACGCCATGCAGATCCGCGAGGAGCAGGGGCGGACCGTGATTTACGGGGCGCAGTTGAAGGTCAACGATCCCGCTGCGAGGGAGAAGCGCGGTTTGCCCGCCACGCCGTCCCGGATTTGCAAGATCGGGCTCGATGGGGAACTGCTCCTGGAAATTCCCAATGCAGCGACTGCCGAAGTTCCGGGTGGTTGGAAGGGTCTTACTGCGGTGGCGGTGGCACCCGATGGCGCGATCTTCGCGGCCACCGGCTACGGGGCGCATATGATTCACAAATTCGATGCTGCGGGAAAGTTGCTCAAGTCCTTTGGCGGCAAGGGCGCGGAGCCGGGCAAGTTCAACACCCCCCATGGGTTGGCGATCGACACCCGCTTCGGCGATCCCCGCTTGTTGGTGGTGGACCGCGGCAACCGCCGTCTTTGCCATCTGGATCTCGAGGGCAACTGGATCGGGGTGCATTCCTCGGGCCTGCGTCTTCCCTGCGCCGTGGTGTTTTCCGGCAAATTTGCCGTGGTTGCCGAACTCGAGGCACGGGTGACGGTTCTCGACGAAGCGGGGATCCCGGTTGCCTTCATCGGCGACAACCCTGATCGCAGCCAGTGGGCCAGATTCCCGGTCAAGCCGGAGAACCAGCGTCCGGGCATCTTTACCGCGCCGCACGGCCTCGCCTTGGGTGCGGATGGAGCCCTTTATGTGCAAGACTGGAACGCCACCGGCCGGATCACCAAGCTGAGGAAACGGTGAGCTGAACCGGGGCTGTGAGGCTGGTCACCGGGATCCGGTCGGTCGGCTTGAGGGGCGGCAACGGCTGCGCGGGTTTCGCGGCACGGGTCCCTTCATTTGATATTCCCGATTTTTTCCCCAGTTCGAGGGTTACCGCGCGTTGCGGAATGCCTTCTTTGTCGCGGATGCAGGCGGTGAGTACCGGGGCTTTGCGCGAGACATCGATCGAAAGGGTGCCGAAGTTTGCCTCGCGGAAGGGTTTGCCGGTCCGGAGGCGGTTCGGTTCATCGTCGGATCCGCCGCGGGGTTGGTTGAGGCTGCTGCTGGTGACCTCGTACAGCGGGTAGCCGCAGGATGTCGTATCGATCGAAATTTCCGCCAGATGTCTGTCGCCGCTGAGCAGCATGACCGGAGGGATGTCGGGGTGTGCCAGCAATCGGAGCAGCCGCTTCCGTTCCTTCGGGAAGTCGGCCCATTTCTCGAAGCGGTGTTCGGTGGGGAGGATTTGAATCGAGGACACCAACAGGTTCACCGCGGCCTTGCTTTCCTTCAGGGTTTCTTCCAGCCAGACCCATTGGGCCGGGCCGAGGATCGTGCCGTCGGATCCCTTCGGGTCCCGGTGGTAGCGGGTGTCGAGCAGGATGATGCGCACCGAGAAGGGGCTCTTTCCGAAATCGTGATGCGTGTACACCCCTTCGCGCCGGCGGCGCGGGGATTCGGAGGGTTCTCCGATGAAATCGAGAAACACTTGTTGGGATGCGGCGCGGGCGGGGAACTCGCTTCCCGCGTCGTTGCGCCCGAAGTCGTGGTCGTCCCAAGTGCCGACAATGCGGGAGGACGCCATCATGCGACGGTAGTCGGGCAGCGCCTTGAGTTTTGCGTACTTCGCGGCCAGTGCCTTCATGTCCGCCGTGTCGCCGTAGACATTGTCGCCCATCCAGATGAAGACATCTGGTTTCAGGTTGGCGAGGGTGGCCAAGACCGGTGCCGGTTTTGCCTCGCGGTGACAGGAGCCGAAGGCGATCTGCCGGGGTGCGTCTTGCGCGGGCAGAGTGGACAGCAGAAACGGCAGGAGCAGAGGCGCAAAGCGGGCTGGGAGCATGGCCGCAAACCCTGCCGGGAGGACCCCGCGGGTTCAAGGAATTCCCTGCTATGGATCCGGCGGACTAGCCGGAACTGCTCAGCGGAAATGGGGTTTCACCGTCGCCCGGTTGATTGCAATGAGCGTCCAGATTCCCACCGGGATGCCGATGCAGCAGCAGGAAGAGCAGGGCAGCAGGGCGAGGATGGCTGCGGTCATTACCCAACCGAGTCCCTGCAGTTTCATCAGCTTGAGGCCTCCGACCACCATCATCGCGCTGATTGCCAGGGAGAGGACAGCCGAGATCATCGCGGAGGGGCCGTCCGACATTTGCAGCACCTGCTGCATCAAGGGTTCCAGAACCCGGCGCATCTCCTCGTTGAGTTGCGGTTTGAGCCTCTCG
>CAZMUK010000129.1:0-4483 GCA_964569415.1 uncultured Luteolibacter sp.
CCGATCACTACCGCTATTGACCGCCGTTGCGGGCCGGCCCGCCTTCCGGCGATGGGAGGCGGGGCCGGATCAGCGGTCCATGATCGCGAACTTCAGTTCCGCCTCGGAAACCAACTCGCCGTTGACGAGGCAGCGGCAGCGGGTCTGGCCGATCGTCCCGCGCATGCGGAGGATCTCGGATTCGATGAAGAGCGTGTCCCCCGGCAAGACCGGCTTGCGCCACTTCACCGAATCGGCGCTGAGGAAATAGCCGATTTTCCCGACATGCTCCGGCTTGCGGAGCATCAGCACCGAGGACACCTGTGCCATTGCCTCGAGCTGCAGCACGCCCGGCATGATCGGATGCCCCGGGAAATGGCCGGCGAAGAACGGCTCGTTGATGGTCACATTCTTGATGCCGGTGCACTTGGTGTCGCCGGAGCATTCGATGATGCGGTCGATCATCAGGAACGGGTAGCGGTGGGGCAGGATCCGCAGCACTTCATTGATATCAAGAACGCTTTCGCCGTGCGGCAGGTTGAGTTCGCCGGGCACCATCGAGCGCATCCGCTGGTATTCCGACTTCAGGGTGGCGGCCATGCGGGTGTTGGGTCCGTGGCCCGGTTTCACCGCCATCACATGACCGAGGATGCGCACTCCCGCCAGCATCAGGTCGCCGATCAGGTCGAGGGCCTTGTGGCGCGCGAACTCGTTGGGAAAGCGCATCTTTTCCTTCGAGAGCACTTCCTCGCCGCGGACCACCACCGCGCTCTCGAGGGAACCGCCCTTGATGAGGCCCTTCTCGAGGAGCGGTTTGACATCCTCGTAGTAGACGAAAGTCCGCGCCGGGGCGATCTCCTCCTCGTAAGTCTGCGGATTGACCTCGGTGGAGAAGTACTGGGTGAAGCGGCCGTCGGGCCCGACATTGGTCACCGAAACGCGGAAAGTCTTGGAGGGGACGATCGTAATCAGGCTGCCGTCGGCAGTTTCCTGGTGGATCGGTTCGCGGATTTCCCAGACGCGCCGCGGCGCGGCTTGGGCACTGAGTCCCGCCTTGCGGATCAGTTCGACAAATGGGCGGGCCGAACCATCGCCGATCGGCGGTTCGTTGGCGTCCATTTCGATCACCGCGTTGTCGACACCCATCCCGGTGAGGGCCGAGATCACATGCTCGACGGTATGGACCTTCACCGAGCCCTCGGCGAGGGTGGTGGCGCGCTCCACCGTCTGAACCTTGGCGACATCGGCCGCGATGAACGGTTGGTCCGGCAGGTCGGTGCGGCGGAAGCGCAGGCCGTGGCCTTCCGGGGCCGGGCGCAGGGTAAGGGTGACCTTCTCCCCGGTGTGGAGCGAGGTTCCCTCGAGCTTGGCGGAACCGGAGAGGGTGTGCTGGAGCGAGACGGACATCGGGCGGAGACTCTTCGTTTCCCGAGGGGTGATCAAGGCGAGAATGCCCGGGCGCGCGGGCTTGCGGCGGGACGGGGATGCGGATAGGCCGGGACATGTTCGATGCACTGGCCCTGTGGGTGGACGCGGGCGCGCGGAGCGGGCCGGAGAACATGGCGGTGGACGAGTGGCTTTCGGAAACGGCCGGAGGTCCCGTGTTGCGGGTGTACGGGTGGGAGGGGGCGTGGGGAAGCTTCGGTTACGCGGGCAGCCTCGCGGAGGCGCAAGTGCGCTTCCACGGGCTCTCGTGGGTGAGGCGGCCCACCGGAGGAGGCGTGGTGGATCACCGGAGCGACTGGACCTACACGCTGTTCGTTCCCGCGGAGCATCCGCTTGCGCTGCGGCGGGGACCTTGGGCCTACCAAGCGATTCACGAAGCCCTGGCAGCGGCCTTGCGCCACGAGGGGCTGCACCCGCTGCCGAGCCGAGGTGCGTCGTGCGCGGCATCGCCCGACTGCTTTTCCCATGCGGTGGAGCACGACCTTGTGGACGGTGAAGGCGTCAAGCTCGCGGGTGCCGGGCAGCGCCGGACGCGGCAAGGATTGTTGCACCAGGGATCGGTGGCCTTGCGCTGCGATGGCGAGGCATCGCAGCGCCGGGCGGAAGCCCTTGCGGGCGCGCTTGCGGTGCGGGTGGAAATGGTAGCTCCCGTTCCAAGCGCGGAGCGCGTCGCCCGCGCGATCGCGGCGCGTTACGGCAACAGCGAATGGACCCGCTCGAGGAATCGCGGGTGAAGGATGCGTCTCAGTCCTCTCCGATCCTGCGGCGCAAGCCCGAGAAGAAATCGGAAAGTTCCTCCTCCGACGCCTCCGCACCAAGGAGATCGTCGTAGCTGGTGATTTCCAAATGGGCGGGGTCGAGTTCCTTGAGGAAACTGCTCGGCTCGCAGTGGGTGTCCTCGCCCCATTTCCGCCGTCGGGCACAGTGGGTGAGCGTGAGGCGGTCCCGCGCGCGGGTGATGCCCACATAGAGCAGCCGCCGTTCCTCGTCGCGCGATCCCTCGGCCGTGCTGCGCGAGTGGGGAAGGATGCCCTCCTCGAGTCCGGCGAGGAACACCACCGGGAATTCGAGGCCTTTCGACGCGTGAAGGGTGATGAGCGTGACGCCTTGCTTCTTCTCGAGATCGTCGTCGTCGCGATCCGAGGCGAGGGAGGTCTCATCGAGGAACGATTGCAACGAGCGCCGCTTGGCGGCATGGGCGCGGAGGCTGTCGAGCACGAGACGGATGCCCTCCGCGCGCTGGGTGCGTTCCGCCTCGGTCTTGCACCCGCGCTGCAGCCAGGGAAGGTACTCCATTTCCGCGAGCATCGCGTCCAGCACCCCGGCCGGACACTCGCCCGCGATCGCGATGCGGTCGGCCGCGGCCGTGATCATGCAGGTGAAGGCTTCCACCGCCTGGCGGGTCTTTGCGCCAAGCGTGGACTTGAACGCGGGATCGCAGAGCGCCTGCCAGACCGCGCCGTTCTGCTCGCGGCTCCAGTCGGTGGCGAGCACGGCGGTGGACTGGCCGATGCCGCGGTTGGGCGCGTTGAGCACGCGCAGCAGCGGCACATCCGCATGCGGGTCGGCGAGAAGCTGTGTGTAAGCGAGGACATCGCGCACCTCGCGGCGGTCGAAGAAACTCTGCGCGCCGACCATCCGGTACGGGATCTTGCGCTCGCGCAGCGCGGTCTCGATGAGACGGCTCTGGTTGTTGGTGCGGAAAAGCACGGCGAAGTCCTCCCACTTCGAACGCCCGCCGCGCCCCGCGAGGATCTCCTCGGTGATGAACTCCGCCTCCTGCTCCTCGCCGGGCATCGATACCACCCGCACCGGACCTCCATCGGCACGCGTGGCCTGCAACGCCTTTTCCCGCCGTCCGCGGTTGTGCCGGATGAGGCTGTTGGCGGTAAGCAACACCGAGGGAACGGACCGGTAGTTCTCCTCAAGCCGGATCACCTTCGGGTCCGGGAAAAATTTCTCGAAGGAGAGGATGTTGCCGGTCTCCGCGCCGCGCCAGCCGTAGATCGACTGGTCGTCGTCGCCGACCACGCACACATGATGGGGCGGGCCGCAGAGGAGTTGCAGCAGCCGCATCTGGAGAGCGTTGGTGTCCTGGAACTCATCGACGGTGATGCGGCCGTATCGTTCGCGCAGTCCGTCGCGCACATCGCGGTTTTCCGCGAGCGCCCTTTCGGCGAGCAGCAAGAGGTCGTCGAAATCCACCGCATTGCGCGCGCGCAACTCGTTGGCATACTCGACGGCAAGCCGGGCGTAAAAGGCGTCGGCGAGGCAGCCGGGATCCTCCCCTTTGTTCTTCGCGCGCGAGATGGCGGCGAGCACCGCCTCGGGCTTCACCTTCTCCGCAGCACCGCCGGTGCGCACGATGAGCTGCTTCATGATTCCGGTTTGGTCGGATCCCGAGCAGATCGAGAAATTGCGCTTGTAGCCGAGGCGGTCGATGCTTCCGCGCAGGATGCGCACGCAGAGGGAGTGGAAGGTGCAAACCGTCATTTGTTCCGCGGCCTGCTTGCGGACCATGGCGCCAACCCGTTCGCGCATTTCGGCCGCGGCTTTGTTGGTGAAGGTCACGGCCAGGATGGAGGCGGGGGGGATGCCGCGTTCGATCATCCGCGCCATGCGGCAGGTGACGGTGCGGGTCTTGCCGGTTCCCGCGCCGGCGAGGATCAGCACCGGCCCGTCGAGGGCCGCCACCGCCTCGCGCTGGGCCGCGTTGAGGGAGTCCATGGAAAACGCGGATGCCATCGGGATCCCGGATCCAAACGCCCGCCGCGACGGCTGGCGAGTGCCGATTGCAGCGCTGGCCCTCCCGCGCCCCGTCGCGCTTGGTGAGCGATGTTTTTCCTTGTCAAGATCCGGGCGACGCGCCCATCCTCGCGCCCCGCTCCGGCGGAAAGAGACAATGGGTAGATGCCCGAGTGGCTAAAGGGGGCAGACTGTAAATCTGCTGGCTAACGCCTACGCTGGTTCGAATCCAGCTCTGCCCACCATCTTCCTGCTTCAGATGGTGCCGACTCCCCTGCGCCGCCCCGCAATCCATTAGCCGCGCGCGTCGCCG
>CAZMUK010000130.1:0-4298 GCA_964569415.1 uncultured Luteolibacter sp.
CTTTGTTCACCTTGCGGATGAAGTGGCGGAGCATGGCCTCCGTCACCTGAAAGTCCGCGATCACTCCGTCCTTGAGCGGGCGGATCGCCACGATGTTGCCCGGGGTGCGGCCGAGCATGCGTTTCGCGTCATCGCCGACGGCGAGGACCTCGTTGGTGCCCGCCTTGACGGCGACCACCGAGGGTTCGCGCAGCACGATGCCGTGGTCCTTGACATTGATCAGCGTGTTGGCGGTTCCGAGGTCGATGCCGATGTCGCTGGAGAACAGGTTTCCGAAAAGCTTTTTGAACATGGGGTTGGGAGAGGCGGAGAGAGCGGGTGTCGGGATCCGTCGCGGGGCGGTACCCGTCGCGGCGGAGGGCCGGGAGGGTTCGCGGGCGGATCCGCGGTGCCGGGAGACGAACGGGAACGCTCCGGCAGCGGGCGCGGCAGGTCAAGCCGGAATCCCCGCTTCGGGTCGGAACAAAGCGCTTGGCAGTGGCGGGGAGCGCTTCCATAACGGGGCCGGCGGGTTTCCTCCAGCGGTTCGGGCGGCCGGTGCGGAGGGTTCCGTTTTCCCTTATGGCAATCTTCCTTGCGCTATGACCGGTCTCAGGAATCTCAGCATCCAGTCCAAGATGATCCTGCTTCTGTTGCTGGTGAGTCTGGGATCGATCGGAGTGGTGGGGTGGGTCGGCTACCGCAGCGGCCGGGACATGATGCGGGAGGCGGTGCGGAACCAACTCGACGGTGTGCGGGTTTCCAAGACCAACGCCGTGCGGGCGATGCTCGAGTCGCTGCGCGACCAGGTGGTGTCGATGTCCGACAGTCGGATGGTCATCGACGGCATGAACGGGTTTCGCGATGCGGTGCGGTCGCTCGAGGGGGCGGGTGCGGAAGCCGGGGCCGAGGCCGCGCTGGAGAAGTACTATTTGGAGACTTTCCTGCCCGCGCTGGACAAGAATGTCGAGGGCCAGCCGGTGGCCGAGCAATATCTTCCCGGACCCGGGGTCGCGCGGTACTTGCAGGCATGCTACACCGCGGGCGACGGTGGCGGCGACCGGTCCCCCTACGCGGCGGCGCATGCGAAGTTTCACCCGATGTTCGAGCGGGCGGTGCGGATTTTCGGGTTCGAGGACATCATGCTCGTGGATGCCGACGATCTTCGTATCATTTACAGTTATCAAAAAACTCCCGAGTTCGGCACCGATCTCGCGGGCGGTCCCTATGCCGGGACCCTGCTGGGTGCCAAGGTGCGGGCGATGCGCGGCGACCGGGATCGCGATGATTTCCGGATTGTCGATTTCGAGCCCTATCGTCCCGCGCTGGGATTGCCGATGGGTTTCGCGGTGAGTCCGGTTTTTGACGGTTCGCGGATGACCGGTTTTCTGGTGTTGCAGTTTCCGATCGACAATTTCAACCGCGTCTTGACCGGTGGACGCGACTGGGCCGGGGAGGGTTTGGGGGATACTGGCGAGTGTTATCTGGTGGGGCCGGACGGCACGATGCGCACCGAGTCGCGGTTTCAGGTTTCCGATCCCGAAGGGTTTGTGGCGGGCCTGCGCAACAGCGAGGTGCCGGGAGGAGTGGTCGACCAGATCGAGCGTCAGGGCAGTGTCATCTGCGCCCTGCCCGGCGGGGAAGAGGCCACCCGCGAGGCGCTTCACGGGCGAGGCGGGGTGATTGAGACCGACGACTACCGTGGCGAGAGGGTGTTGTGTTCCTATGGTCCGCTGGAACTCGATTCCCTCAGGTGGGCGGTGCTTGCCGAGATGGATCTGGCCGAGGCCGAGGCACCCGTGCGGCGGTACGGCCGGACGGTTCTTGCCGTTGCCAGCGGCATGGCCTTGGGTGTGACATTGTTGGCGGTGTTGTTTTCCGGATTGTTGACGCGGCCCTTGCGTCAGTTGGCGGAGGGTGCGCGGCGTTTGGGATCCGGCGAGACCGGTTTCCGGGTGCGGGTGGATTCCGGTGACGAGTTCGGCGAGTTGGGCAAGGTGTTCAACGAGATGGCCGACGGCATCGGCAGGCAGAGGGCCGAGTTGGAAAAACAGGTGGCCGAGAACCGCGAGTTGTTGCTCAACATTTTGCCCGCATCGGCCGCTGCCGAGTGGAAGGCGGGTGAGGGCCGGGCGAGTCGGGAGTTCGCGGATGTATCCGTCCTTTTCGCCGGGATTGCCGGCATGGAGGAATTTGGTGCCCGTGAGGGAGAGGCTGCCGCTCTTGCGGGATTGGGGGAACTCATCGAGGCCTTCGACGAGGCCGCCGAGCAGAACGGGATCGAGAAGGTAAGGACCATCGGTGCGTCGTATCTTGCTGCGAGCGGTTTGTCGGTGGCGCGGCCCGATCACGCGCGGCGGATGGTTCGTTTCGCGCAGGAAATGGAGCGCATTGTCGCTGTCTTCAACCGTGAGCATCACGCGCGGTTGATTTTGTCCGCGGGTGTCAGTTCGGGGCCCGTCGTTGGCGGCGTCGTGGGGAGGCGGAAGTTCCTGTACGATTTGTGGGGCGATACGGTTGCCATTGCGCGGAGGTTGGGCGACGGGCGCGCCGGGGCGGTTCTCGTCACCGGCAGGGTGAGGGAGCGTCTGGGGGAGCCGTTTCGTTTCGAGGGTCCGCTGCCGGTGGCGGCAGACGGACGCGAGGTCGTCGAGGCCTGGCGGGTTCTCGGGTGACATGTGGCGAATCCACGGGAGCGGAGCAATATGCAGAACGGAGCAAGCTTGCTGGCGGTGACCGTGGATTGGATTCCCGCGGTGGGGATCGCCGTGGGTTTTCCATTGCTGTTGCTCGTCTTGAGCGAAGCGGTGGTGCGCAGCACGCGGAGGGGGTGGGCGGTCACGCGCACGCTCCGTTCCTTGCGGTCCCTGGTGGTTCCCGCGCTTGCGGTTCTTTTGTTCGTCCGTTTTGTGATCGGTGTGCCGCGCGAGGACATCGCGGTGCGTTTGGCGGAGACCGTTTTCTGGATCCTCTTGCTCTACACTCTGCTGGGAGTGATCAACGACCTCGTCTTCGGCGGCGCGACGCGGCAGGAGCCCGGGGGTGCCGGATCCTGGAGGGCGCGTGTTCCCAAATTGTTTCGCGATCTCGCGCGCGCCCTTCTGGTCGGGGTGGGGGCCTTGCTGGTGTACAAGGTCGTGTGGGGCGGCGAGATCCAGGGTGCGTTGACGGCGCTCGGACTCGGATCCATCGTCATCGGCCTCGCACTGCAGGAACCTTTGGGCAACATCGTGTCGGGCCTGATGCTTTTGTTTGAGCGGCCGCTCAATGTCGGCGACTGGATCATCGCCGAGGGAGTGACCGGCCGCGTGATCGAGATCAACTGGCGGTCGGTGCACATCGAGACGCCGACGCGCGAGTTGTTGATCATTCCGAATGTGAGTCTGTACAAGGACCCCTTTACCAACCTGTCGCGTCCGACCACGATGCGGACCGAGGTTATCGAGATGGGGTTCAGTTATGATGATCCGCCCAACCGGGTGAAGGAAGTGATGCAGGAGTTGCTCGAGGGGGTTCCCGGGATCCTGCGGGATCCGGCGCCGGTGGTGAGGACGGCCGCGTACGCGGATTTTTCGATCACCTATCGTCTGGTGTTCTCGGTGGCGACGCCTGCCGATCTTCCCGTGGCTCGGGACGCGGTGATGACGCGGATGTGGTATGCGGTCCGGAGGGCGGGATTGACGATTCCGTTCCCCACTGCCTTGGAGTTCGGCCCCGGCGAGAGTCCGGGTCCGGCACCGCGGACCGCGGCCGGGTGGTTGGAGGATCATCCCCGGTTCAAGGGAGCGTTGGAGGGGGGCGACGAAGTGCCGGTGATCGACTACACCGCGGGCGAGACCGTCCAGAATCCGGGTCGGGCCTTCCATGGCTTCGCGTTGGTACTGAGCGGCCGTGCGGTCGTGCGTTGCAGTGCGGGAGCCGATGGCGGGATGGTCGACATTGGCGAGATTGTCGCGGGCGAGTGTTTCGGGGACGAACTCACCGCGGGCGGTTGGAACGACGACATCGCAATTGTTGCGGCAGAGGATCTGAAGGTGATGGTGTTCGATTCGGCGGTGGCGCGCGGGTTCCTCGACCGGAGTCCGGCCCTGGCCGAGGAGATCGGCAACAGCATCGAGGTCAGGAGGCAGGCCGTAATGGCCCTGCGCTGCGGCGGCTGAGGAAGGTCAGCGGGATTTCGTCGGTTTTCCCGCGAGCAGGGGTCCGCATGCCGCGTGGCGGGTGAGGAACTCATCGGCGAGCGCGCGGTAAGCGGCGGCGCCGGGGCCGTGCGGGTCGTGTTCGAAGATGGTTTTGCCGTGGATGGGTGCCTCGCCGAT
>CAZMUK010000131.1:0-4295 GCA_964569415.1 uncultured Luteolibacter sp.
TCGATCCCGAAGCGGAGTCGCCCTCGGTGATGAAGAGCGTCGACTCGTCGCGGCGCTTGTGCTTCGTGTCGAGGTGGATGCGGCAGTCACGGAGTTTCTTGTTGTGGACCTTCGCCTGGCGCGCGCGTTCACGGGCGATCTTCTGGATTCCCTTGAGGTCCTTGCGTTCGCGTTCGGCGGCGAGGATCCGTTTTTGCAGGGAATCGGCCACCTGCGGATTGCGGTGCAGGTGGTTGTCGAGCTGGGTGCGCAGGAAATTGCCGATGAAGGTGCGGATTGATTCACCGTCCGGCTCAATGGTGGCGGATCCGAGCTTGGTCTTGGTTTGGGACTCGAAGACCGGCTCCACGATGCGGATGCTCACCGCCGCCTCGATGCCGGCGCGGATGTCGGCGGGGTCGTATTGCTTCTTGTAGAATCCGCGCACCGCCTGCACCAGCGCCTCGCGGAACGCGGCAAGGTGGGTGCCGCCCTGGGAAGTGTTCTGGCCGTTGACGAAGGTGTAGTATTCCTCGCCGCTGCCAGCGGTGTGGGTGAAGGCGATCTCGATGTCCTTGCCGGAGAGGTGGATCGGCGGATAGAGCGCCTCGTCCTCCATTTCCTCACGCAGCAAGTCCAGCAAACCTTCCTTGGAGCGGAACTTCCGGTCGTTGAACACCACCGTGAGCCCCGGATTGAGGTAGGAGTAGTAGCGGCACATCCGCTCCACCAGCGGTTCGCGGAAGCGGGTGTGCGGCGGAAACACCGAGCGGTCGATCTCGAATGCCAGCCGGGTGCCGTCGGGCGCGGAATCCTTGCGCGGCGACTTCATGTCGGCGGTGACCTCGCCCTTGGAGAATTCCAACGCCTTGGTTTCCCCCCCGCGCCAGGCCTGGATCTCGAAGAACTGCGAAAGAGCGTTGACCGCCTTGATGCCGACCCCGTTGAGACCCACGGATTTCTTGAAAGCCTCGCTGTCGTACTTCGCGCCGGTGTTGATGCGGGCCGCGCATTCGTAGAGCTTGCCCAACGGAATGCCGCGGCCGAAGTCGCGCACCTCGACCCGGCTCTCGCTGTCGATGTCGATGCGGATCTCCTTGCCGTGGCCCATCACATGCTCGTCGATGGAATTGTCCACCGCCTCCTTGAGCAGGATGTAGATTCCATCGTCGGGAGCGGATCCGTCGCCGAGTTTCCCGATGTACATCCCCGGCCGCATCCGGATGTGTTCGCGCCAGTCGAGGGACTTGATGTCGGCTTCGGTGTAGTCTGCCATGGATTGCGGGTGTCCTAAACCATCCCCCGCTGCGACGCAAGGGTCGCAAACGACCGAGGTCGCCAACGGGAGAAATGCGTTGCAAGGGTCTGCGGCGGCCCGCAAGGTCCCGCCCGTCCGCCGACGGCGGCCTCAGGAATGATCCCGGAAATCCTTTCCCTGCCGATCGCCTCGCTGATGTACAACATCCTCGGGCCGGATCCCGCGGCCGGGTTGATGGTCATCCTCATCCTCATCCTCATCGAGGGCATTCTGTCGGTCGACAACGCCGCCGTGCTCGCCACGATGGTGATGCGCCTGCCGGAGCACCAGCGGGGCAAGGCCCTCAAGTACGGGATCATCGGCGCGTATGTCTTTCGCGGCCTTTGCCTGGCGCTCGCCTCGTGGCTCATAAACATCTGGTGGCTGGAACCGGTGGGAGGGCTCTACCTGCTCTGGCTGGCGTGGAAGCATTTCACACGGCACGAGTCGGTGGAGGAAGAGGGCGCGGAGGCGGCGGCCACCGAAGGGAATTGGCTGTACCGCCACACGCTGGGCCGCCTCGGGCCCTTCTGGGCGACGGTCGTCGCCGTGGAGGTGATGGACCTTGCGTTCTCGATCGACAATGTGGTGGCCGCGGTGGCCTATGTGCAGAAGTTTCCGATGCCCTCGAAGCTGGTGCTTGTTTGCATCGGCGTCTTTCTGGGCATTCTCACCATGCGTTTCGCGGCGCAGGGCTTTGTGAAACTGATGCACCGCTTTCCGTTTCTCGAGACCTGCGCCTTCCTCGTGATCGGCATCCTCGGCGTGAAACTGATGCTCAGTGTTCCCAGGCATTTCCTTCCCCACGGCAATCCGGTCCACGATTTCCTCGCCGGGAAATTCTTCGACCTCGGCACCTCGGTGCTGACCCTGCTCATCTTCATCATCCCGGTGGCGGTCCATCATTTCCGCAGGGGCAAGGTTTAGCCGCCGCCGCCCGTTGACCAAGTTCCGCGGCGGAGCGACACTCCCTTCCATGAGCGACCCCGCACCGATTCTCGGCATCGACCTCGGGACCACCAACTCGGCGGTGGGGGTGGTGGATGGCGGGTTTCCGATCCTGCTGGCCGACCGCGAGGGCCGGCGCATCCAGCCCAGCGCGGTGTGGATCGGCGCGGACGGAGCGGTGGAGACCGGGCAAAGCGCGTTGCGGCGGCGCGCCGCCGATCCCGGGCGGGTCGTGACCAGCGTCAAGCGGCTCATGGGCAGGCGCCCCGGAGAGGAGACCCTTGGATTTCCGCTGCCCGTCGAGACCGGTGCCGACGGCATCCCCCGGGTGCTCGGCAAGACCGCGGTGGAGATCAGTGCCGAGATCTTGCGCGAGCTGAAACGCACCGCCGAGTGGCGGATGGGCCGGCCTCTCACGAGGGCGGTCATCACGGTGCCGGCGTATTTCAACGACGCCCAGCGTGCCGCCACCAAGCTCGCAGGCGAGGCCGCGGGCTTCGAGGTGTTGCGCATTCTCAACGAACCCACCGCCGCCGCGCTCGCCTACGGGCTGGATAAACTCGCGGAGCGCTCCCGCGTCGCGGTCTACGATCTCGGCGGAGGGACCTTCGATGTGACGATCCTCGAAATGCAGGAGGGCGTGTTCGAAGTGCTTTCGACCGATGGCGACACCCGGCTCGGCGGTGATGATCTCGATGCCTTGCTCGTCGCGCACATCGAACAGGCCACCGGAGTGAAGGCCGCCGATCCCTTGACGCGCATCCGGTTTCTCGCCGAGGCGGAGCGGGTCAAGCGCGAGCTTTCCGACTCGGAGAGCGCCGTCTTCCGGCTGCCGTTCGTCGAGGGCGGCCGCAGCGTGGAGCAGACCGTCACCCGTACGCAGCTCGCCGGGATCGCCATGCCGTGGATCCGTCGCACCTTGCGGCATTGCGCCAAGGCCCTCGCGGATGCGGCGACGGCACCCGAGCAACTCGATGCGGTGGTGCTCGTCGGTGGCAGCACGCGGATGCCCGCGGTGCGCGAGGCGGTGGCGGCCCATTTCGGCAGGGAACCGGATGTCTCCCAGCATCCCGACGAGGCCATCGCCCTCGGCGCAGCGATTCAGGCAGGGGTGCTCGGCGGCACGATGCGCAGAATGGTGCTGCTCGATGTCACCCCGCTCAGCCTCGGCATCGAGACCGTGGGCGGACTGATGAATGTCCTTATCCCGCGCAACACGACCATCCCCTGCAAGGCCGGCGAGATGTTCACGAATGCCGCCGACGACCAGCGTGCGATGTCCGTGCGCATCCTGCAGGGTGAGCGCGAAATGGCGCGTGACAATTGGGAACTCGGGAAATTTGAGGTCGCGTTCCAACCTGCGCCGCGCGGACGGGCGCGCGTCGGCGTGCAGTTCCGCATCGACGAGAACGGCATGCTCGAAGTGCTCGCCCGCGATACCGCCACCGGCGAGGACACCGTGGTGCAACTCGGCCATACCGCAGTGGATGTCGATGATTCGAAGGTTGGCGAGATGGTGGAGTCGGCGGTGGAACACGCGTTTGCCGATATGGATGAGCGGGTGTTCACCGAGGCGAGGCTCAAGGCCGAGGAACTCCTTCCGGCGGTGGAGAGCGTGCTGGCGGGGGAGGGGATTTCCCCCGACGAACGCATGGAAATCGAGGCCGCCGCCGCTGCCGTGCGCACGGCCCTTGATTCGGGCGTGGCCCGGATTCTCAAGGCAGCGGTCGAGCGTCTCGATGCTGCCACCGAGGCGCTTGCCGCCCGCTTGGTGGAGGCCGCCTTCGAGCGCGCCCTCGGACGCCGGATCGGCTCGCCGGACTGAGGAAGGCATTTCAATGGGGTCACAGCGACAGCGGAGCCCCAGCCCCTTGATCTCGCCCCAAAAACATCCGGGTCGTCCACGCTCCAGGGAAGCTCCGCGGGCAAACCCCGAGCAACATCACGCCCGAAACGAGCCACGCCCGAGACGAGCGACCACGGGCCATTCAGCATCACGGTGTCGGAATCATCTCTAAAATGATATGAGAATATTGGCATAGGGGGTGCTTATTCCTCCGGCAGGCATCCC
>CAZMUK010000132.1:0-2021 GCA_964569415.1 uncultured Luteolibacter sp.
CAATACATGAAGCGCGCCTACAACCTGATGAACGGCGAACGCACTTCGGAGGAAATCAAAATCCGGCTCGGCTCCGCGTGGCCGCTGCCCAAGGAGGTCACCATGGAGGTGAAGGGACGCGACCTCGTCGCCGGCCTGCCCAAGACCATCTCGATCACCTCCCAGGAAATCCGCGAAGCCATGGCGGATCCGCTCAGCGCGATTGTCGATGCGGTGCGCACCACCCTCGAACGCTGCCCCCCGGAACTGGCGGCCGACCTCGTCGACCGCGGCATCGTCCTGGCCGGCGGCGGGGCATTGCTCAAGGGACTCGACCGCCTCCTGCGCGAGGAAACCGGACTGCCGGTCCATGTCGCGGAGGATCCGCTCAGCGCCGTGGCCGAAGGCACCGGCAAGGCACTTCAGGAAATCAACCTGCTGCGGCGGGTGACCAATTCCGACAGGTGACCGGTACCCGGCCCCACCCCGGTGACGCCCGGCCATGAAGCCGCTCCACCTCGCCGCCCTCCTCGCCTTCCTCGCCGGCGCGATCTGGGCGCTCACCCGCTCGGACCGCGCGGTCCGCGACTTCCGCAACACCTACTACCGCGCGCTATCGCCATTCGTCAGCGCGGGATCGTCCCTCGAGTCCACCGCCCGATCCTACCTGAAGGAATCGGAAACAATCGCATCGATGGAACAGGAACTCGGGCGACTCCGTCCGGAGGCACAACGCGCCTCGCTGCTCGAGAAGACCCTCCGCTCGCTCGAGGAGGAAAACGACACCCTCCGCAAGGCACTCTCCTTCCAACAACAATCCCCTTTCCGGATCGGCGCGGCCCGCGTGCTGCAACGCAATCCTTCCACATGGTGGCAGGGATTGGAAATCACCAGTTCGCACCATAAATCACTGCAGCCGGGGGCCGCGGTGCTGTCGGCAAACGGGCTCGCAGGAAGACTGGAGCGAACTTCGCCGGATTCTTCCCACTCCTCGGTTTTGCTCCTCACCGATGCGTCATGCATGGTGGCGGCGAAGGTCGCAGGCGCCGGGGAACAGGGAATCGTAGCGGGCCGCGGCAGCCCCGCCTCCGGCGATTCCCGGTTGCGGCTCCGCTTCCTTTCCCCGGACAGCCGCGTGCAAGCGGGCCAACAGGTCCTCACCAGCGGACTCGGCGGCCAGGTGCCGGCAAACATCCTGATCGGCGAAATCGAATCCGTGCGCAAGGGCTCGCTGGAATCGGAGGCACTCGTCCGCCCGGCAACGGATTTCACCAAACTCGACACACTCTTCGTGATCCTCCCGGAAACTCCCTGATGCCGTGATCCGCTACTCGTTGCTCACCATTCCGCTGCTGCTCGCGACCTTCGCGCTCCAGCCGATCCTTCCGGTGCTGCACGGATTCCACGAGGCACGCTTCCTGCCGGTCCAGGTGGCCTTCCTCTGCTGCGCACTCACGGTGGGACAGCCGACCATGCTGCTGCTTGCCTTCATCGGCGGCTTCCTCTGGGACGCGCACTCGGTCTTGATCCCCCTTCCCGCGGATCCGGGATTCCCGCAACCGGCGACAGAAACCCTCCGCTTCGGATCGTCCACCCTGCTGTTTGCTGCTGCCGGCCTGCTGATGCAGGGAATCCAACCGCTGTTCCGCCGCGGTCACTGGCGCATGGCATCCCTCTTCACGGCGATGGCACTGCTGCTGTGGATGGTCACGGAGTTCTCGATCCTCTCCTTCCTTCGCGGCGAATGGAGCCCGGACGGGAATACCTCGCTGCGCATCCTTGTGTCGGTAGCTCTCTCGTCCGTGCTCGCTCCCGCAATCCTGCGGCTGCTCCACCACACCGCCCGCGCCTGCGGACACTCGATCCACCCGGACTCGGGTCGACGCCGCTTCTTCGAACGCTGAACCATGCACGGCTTCTGGCGCATCCGCATCTGCCTGCTCACCGCCCTCATGCTCGCGGGGGTCGGCGCGCTGGCATCCCGCCTCCACGAATTCCAACTGGAACGACGCGAGGAATGCCTCGCACGCGTCCCCGGCAAC
>CAZMUK010000132.1:2031-4230 GCA_964569415.1 uncultured Luteolibacter sp.
GGTCACCATCCGCGAACCGGGCACACGCGGGGAAATCACCGACCGCCGCGGAACCTTGCTCGCACGCAACCGACGGGAATACCGCATTTCCCTCGACCTCGAGGAAATCCGCAACCACTGGATCGCCGCAGCCACCGCAGGCCGCGGCACCACCCGCGCGGAACGCAAACGCATCCGCGAAACGGACATCGCCGTGATCGTGCGCGACGGACCGGACTCGGTACTCGGCAAACTGGCCTCGCTCGGCATCCGCGCGGACCCGAAACCGGAGGACATCCGCTCGCACTTCCTCACCCACGGCGGACTCGTGCCCTACCCGCTGCTCGAATCACTTTCCTTCCCGCAAGTCGCGCGCGTCGCGGAACATGCGCAATCCCTGCCGGGCGTGCTGCTCGACCTGCGCCCGGTGCGCACCTACCCGCTCGGCAGCCTCGCAGGACACCTTCTCGGCTATGTGAAACAATGGGAAAAAGGCGATGTGCCCGCAACGTCCGGCAACGGAGGCTTCGATCACTTCGTCGGAGAGGAAAAAGGCATGGCAGGCGTCGAATCCTCCATGGACCGCTTCCTGCGCGGACCCGAGGGACGCCGCACGGTGATCAAGGATGAGAAGGGTCGCACGATCGGTCTGGCGGACTACACGAAACCGGGAACGGGGGCACGGGTGATACTGACCATCGATGCACGCAAACAACTGCTGCTGGAACGCGTGCTGCGACTCACCGGTCGCGCCGCCGGGGTGATCATGGACCCGCGCACCGGCGAAGTGCTGGCGATGGCGTCGGTCCCGGATTACGACCCGAACATTTTCATCCCGGGAATCAAACCCGCGGCATGGAAGCAGCTCACCGCCGATCCCCGGCTCTCGCCGCTCACGAACCGCGCGGTCTCCGAACTCACCCCGGGATCCACCATGAAAATCCCGGTGGCGCTCGCCGGCGCCATGAACGGCATGGGCTCACGCTCGTTCTCCTGCGACGGATATGTGGCCTACGGCTCCCACAAGGTGGGCTGCTGGATCTACAACCAAAGCAAGGGCAGCCACGGCTCACTGGACCTCCCCGGTGCCATCCAACGCTCCTGCAACCCCTACTTCATCAAACTCGCCAACTCGCTCGGCCCGCGCAAACTGGCCGATGCCTGCTCGCTCATCGGCTTCGGCAGACGCACGGGCATCGAACTGCCGGATGAGAAACCGGGCATCCTTCCCGGTAGCCCGGCCTGGCTGGCCCGCTCCCCGGACGCCGTGATGACTCCGGTCCTCACGGCCTTCTCGTCGATCGGTCAGGGCGACACCCTCGCCACTCCACTCCAACTCTGCGCAGTCACGGCCTGCGTGGCCAACGGAGGGAAATACTTCCGCCCCCGCCTCATCCGCAAGGCAGTGAACGAGGACGGCTCGGTCGCTGTCCCGGACAAACCACACCTGGAAACGGACCTCACCCGCAAAGGGGTGTCGCAACCCGACCTCAACCGGATCCGCAAAGGAATGCTCCAGGCGGTTGAGGCCCCCGGCGGCACAGGCTCCCGGGCGAAAATCCCCGGAATGAAGGTCGCAGCCAAAACCGGGACCGCGCAAACCGGCGACGCGGGCCGGAAATCCCACAATTCGTGGATGATCAGCTTCGCCCCCTTCGAAAACCCGGCCTACGCGGTCTGCATCGTGGTCCAGAACGGCGGCTCGGGCGGAAAAGTATGTGGCCCCCTCGTAAATCTGGTCTATCAAGGGCTTGCCGCGATCGACTCCGGCAAGGCTCCGAAACTCCAACCCCAAACCCCTTTCCCGGGCAACACCGACCGCATCGAGGAAATCTCCCCTGCACCCACCACACTCGACTCCCTGCTCTCCGACACCCAACACCCACAGTCGGAATCGCCGGCCGTGCGCGGACCGGACCCGGCCGACCCCGATGCCGGGGCACCGGAATCAACCGACCCCTGAAACGGACCGCCCTCCCGAATCTCCCGAAACTTCCCAACTCAGATACCCATGATCCAACAATTCAAACGCCTGCTCGGCATCGGCAAACCCGACCCGCTGCGCGGCAACACCATCATCGTCAATGTCGAGAAACTCGAACGCCGCGTGGCCCTGCTCGAAGACGGAGTCCTTGAGGAATACTCGGTGGAACGCGAAGGCGACCAAAATATCGTCGGCGGCATCTTCAAGGGCCGAGTGAAAAACATCGACCAGGGCCT
>CAZMUK010000133.1:0-4217 GCA_964569415.1 uncultured Luteolibacter sp.
CCAAACCATGTTTCCTGTGGTCAGGGTGCCCGGGCTGTTGCCGGGGGAGAGGGTGCCTGCAATGGTCGAGGAACCAACCACCGTGCCGGTTCCCGCTAGAGTCTGGGTTGCTCCAAGGGTGTAGCCGCCGGTAACAGCGGAGACATCGAACTGGGCTCCTGACGCTACCGAAATGACCGGACTATTGGCGATCGAACCGGCTCCGCTGAGGCTGAGGACTCCAGCGGTGATGGTGGTATTGCCCGTGTAGGTGTTGGCACCACCGAGGATCTGGGTTCCATCACCAATTTTGGAGAGGGCCATCGCGGAGGGGGCCGTCGTGCCCGAGATGTTGTGGATCACCTGATCGTAGGTGTGGGTCCTTCCCGACCCGTTGTTGAGGGCCAGGGTGATGCCGCCCGACACCGTAGGCCCGAGTTGGAGGAAGGAGGCGAGGTCCCGGCCGCTGGTTCCACTCACCAGTCCACCGAGCGTGTAGGTACTATTGCCTGCATCAAAGCTCAGGAGGCCCGCTCCGGTGGTGTTGACGGGGCTATTTTGCAGGCTCGCTTGCGGGCCCACCGCACCACCTTCGAGGCGCAATTGCAAGCGGTTGCCCACCAGAGTCGTGGTCCCGGTGAAGGTGTTGGCTGCCGTGATCCTTACAAAATTCAAGCCCGTATTGACCGCTGATCCGCTGATTGTCAGCGATCCGGCGCCCGAAATGGGACTGTTGAGTTCGATGCGACCAAGGCCCCGATGGTTGATCGTAAGGTTGTCGTTGAGGACCATCTGCCCATTAAAGAACCTCCGCGAGGTGCCGGTGCTGGCGGCGGTCGTCAACGTGGCTCCGCTCCCGCCGCCGTCGAAGGTGAGAGTCCGAGAGGCGCTGCCTGTCGTGGTGAGGCTCGTGGATACAGCTGCCGTTTGACTACCGTTGAAGGTGATGCTCCGGATGGTGAGGTCCGCGCCAATGACGCCGGTGTTTAGACGTTGTGCTCCAGTAGCATAGAATTCGATGTCAGCAGTATTGTCGAATGTCGGTGTTGGGTTCCCGACCCAGTTGACGCCAGTGCCCCAGCTATCATCGGCTCCGCCGCCATCCCATGTGTACGTTGCGGCTGATGACTGAACGACCGCGCCAAACAAAAACGCGGTGGAGAGAGCCACCGAGGTGAGGCGGCTGTAGTTCTGCGATGTGCGATGTTTCATAACGGTATGTTGCGATGGTGGGGTGGAGTGTTGTCGTTCGGGCTTGCCTTCGCAAGACCTGCGGACGGGGGAAGTTTCTCCACTCATCGACCCCCGGCACAAGATTTTTTGAGAAATTTTTTGGTTCCAAGGACCCCGCGATGGCGTAGGTACTCCGCATATTTTGCTGAAAAATCAGTCTGGAACCCGGAAAATCGCTGGGAAATCGAGAGTCAACGACCCGGCGAATCGCGCCGGCGCGATTCGCAACTCGGTAGGACTGGGCGGCGAGACGTGGTTTCCGTTGCTGATGCATCGGGCTCTTGCGCCCTCTCGGCGATGGCGCGCTATCCTGGATCGCGGTGAGCACCGCTTCACTCCCGCCTCGCCACAGGCATTTTGAGTACGAAGCGGCAGCCCGGGCGGCTGCTTTCGCACTGGAGTTCGCCGCCTTGTTCGCGGGCGAGGCGGCGGGAGAGAGCGAGGCCGAGGCCGACCCCGGGGCGAGTCTCCGCCGCTTCGAAGGCGGAGCGGTGGAAGGCGCGGAAAATGCGGGTGCGTTCGGCAGTGGCGATGCCGGGGCCGTGGTCGGAGACGGAAATGGCGATGCGGTCTCCCTCGTCGCGGGCAGCGAGGGTCACGATCGCCGGATCCGCGGCGGCGGCGTGCTTGGCGGCGTTGTCGATGAGGTTGAAAAGGATGTGTTCCACCGCGGCCGCATCGACGCGAAAGCGGCGGGTGCCGGCAAGGTCGGTGGCGAGTGAGAGGCCCGCATTCCCGAGGCGGGTCCGGAAGCGTTCGAGCATCGGTTCGAGCAGCGACGCGGCATCGGTCTCGGTGAGGCGCGCGCGGGCGCTGCCGTGTTCGATGCGCGAAAAGGCCAGGACATTCTCGACCAGATGCGTGAGCCGGTCGGCCTCGGTGGAGAGTACGCGAAGGTAGTCGCGGCGCTTTTCCTCGCGCACGGGTTCCGCCGAAAGCAGATCCGAGTAGAGCCGAAAGGTGGTGAGCGGGGTGCGCAGTTCGTGGGTGACGGCGGAGACGAAGGACGCGCGGCGTTGAATTGCCGACCGGTTGGTTGGTGTTGCCGTACTCGTAGGGCGCCACCTCCACGAAGGGTGCCTCTCCGTCGCGGCGGGCATCGGTGAAGGTGTTGACCGCCTTCCAGAGTTGGGACTTCGCCTGATTGATGAGTCCGTCCATGCTGTTCGAGGTGTCGAGCAGCAGGGCGATCTGGACGCGGTTGCGGTCTGCGCGGGGATCGACCGCGGGTTTCGGTGCCGGCTCCGCCGCCTTCGGGGCAGCGGGGGCGGGTTGGTTGGGGGCGACCTCGTGGGAACGGGCCGTGGCGAGTGCGGCCGAGGCCGCGACGACGATCAGGGTTGGTAGTTTCATGACGGTCCATGTCTACCCCGCGATCGCAGTGGCGTCCGTAAAGGCTGCGTAAATTCAAAAGGGGCCCGCCGCAGGCGATCCGGATACCCATCCGGATGCCGATTTCGATTTCCCATCCCGACCGATCAGGCGGATCGCCAACCGGCATCCGTCAAGTGTTTCGCGGCCCAATGACATGTCTTTTGTTTCCGCCCCCGCGATCGGCATCGCCACGTTTTCCTCAGCGTCTCGGCAGTCGCGGTGGCGCGGCGGTGCGGCTGATCCTGCGGAAGACCGTGTCGGGTTCCTCGCGCAGGAGCATGCGGGCGACGATGCCGGCGACCACCCCTGCGACAAAGCCGCCGATGTGCGCCGCGTAGGCAACGCCGCCGGTGCCGGCCCTGGATCCGCCGAGGCCGATGAATTGCATCACGCCCCACATGCCGAGCACGAGCAGTGCGGGGATCGAGACCAAGCGGAAGAAAAACACCGCCGTCACCCGGTTGTGCGGAAAGAGCACGAGGTAAGCGCCGAGCACTCCGGAGATCGCACCGGAGGCGCCGAGGTTGGGAATCACCCCGTCGGGATGGGTGGCGATCTGCGCGATGGTGGCGGCAAGCCCGCTGAGCAGATAGAAGGCGAGGAACTTCAGCGCGCCGAAGCGATGCTCCACATTGTCGCCGAAGATCCAGAGGTAGAGCATGTTCCCCCCGAGATGCGCCCAACCACCGTGCATGAACATCGCGGTGAGCAGGGTCAGGTAAATCGGCACCGGGCCCGGGGTCTGCGGAATCTCGAGTTCCTCGCCATCCGCACGCAGCAACACCGGTTCGGTGAGGTCCTTGCCGTTGACGATTTCCCAAGGCACCACACTGTAGCCGCTCGTGAAGTCCGGCGACGAAAGCTGCACGAAAAACAACAACACATTGAGGACCAGCAACACGATGGTCACATAAGCCGGGCGCAGCAGATGGCGGTCGTCGTCGCTGATGGGAAAGAACATGGCGGAAGACAATCTGGCAGATCCGGACCGGCCTGTCACTCCGGGAGAGCGCGGTGGTGCCGGCCCGCGGCCTGTTTCCGAACGGGCGCGGAGGATGGCACTGCTCCTGCTTTGCGGAGAAACATGAAGGCGAAACCCATCAAGAAAATCGGTGTCCTGACGAGCGGCGGCGATTGTCCCGGCCTCAACGCGGTAATCCGCGGCGTGGTGCGGGCCGCGCACGAGCAGGGCTGGGAGACCTACGGGTTTGCCGACGGCTACGAGGGACTGCTTTCCCCGGTGCGATACCGCAAGCTGGATCCGCAGGGCATCGACAGCATCATGCCGATGGGCGGCACCATCCTCGGCACGGTCAACCGCGGACGCTTCGCGGCCAAGGTCGGCGCGGGCAACAAGGCGCTGATTCCCAAGTCGATCCTGGCCGAGGCCCGCGAGACCTTCGAGGGGCTGGGCCTCGGCGCGATCGTCTGCATCGGTGGCGACGGATCGCTGAGCACCGCCCTCCAGCTCCAGAAGGCCGGCATGCCGGTGGTGGGCGTGCCCAAGACCATCGACAACGATCTGTCGGCGACCAACATGACCTTCGGCTTCGATTCCGCGGTGGCGGTGGTGGTGGACGCGCTCGACCGCCTGCACACCACGGCGCGCAGCCACAAGCGGATCATGGTGG
>CAZMUK010000134.1:0-4184 GCA_964569415.1 uncultured Luteolibacter sp.
GTGGCGTTACGTGTGGCTCGGAGCGTTCGGCACGGCGTTGCTCTTCTCCATCGGAAAGCTGGGGATGGGTCTTTATCTCGGCTGGTTGAGCGCCGAGTCGTTCTACGGCGCGATGTCGTCGTTCATGATTCTGCTGTTCTGGATGTATTACTCGGCGCAGGTCTTGCTGGTCGGCGGATATTTCACGGAAGGTTTCAGTCGCGCGCGCATGGCGGCGAAGGAGGCGGAGGGCAGAATTTGATGGGCGCCGCGGCGCCGGAAACCGTCACGCTGGCGAACGGCGGGGCGACGGCCGAGTTGGCGCCGTCGGTCGGGGCGCGGTTGATGCGTTGGTCGGTCAACGGGCGGCCGGTGCTGCATTGGCCGGAGCAGGCTGATTGGTCGGCGCCGGCGAAGATCCGCGGGGGCAATCCGTTGCTGTTTCCGCTGATCGCGCGGACCTTTCTCGACGGGAAGATCGGATTCTGGCGCGGACCGGATGGCGTGGTGCGTCCGGCACCGATGCATGGATTGGTTCGTGTGGCGCAATTCGAGACGGTGGAGCAAGCCACGAGCAGTGTCGCTATGCGGACGGCATGGAATGAATCGATGGCGGAGGCGTGGCCGTTTCCGTTTGTCTTCATGGTGGAATACGCATTGGAGAACGACACTCTGGATGTGGCTTTCACCGTCGAGAACACCGGCACGGCAACAATGCCTTTCAGTGTGGGGAACCATTTTTATTTCGAAGTGCCGGCGGCGGAGCGCGGGGAGTGGGTGTTGGAGGGAAGATTCGCGTCGTTCGCGCGGCAGGACGCGGAAGGGAAGATTGTCGAGGTGGCGGAGGGAGCCGAGACGCTGTCCGATCCGGCCATGGTGGATTTGTTCCATATCGGTCCGCCGGAGGATGGTGTGGCGTTGCGACATTGTTCCGATGGGCGCGAAGTGTTGTTCGAGCTGTGTCCCGACACCGCGGGTGCGAATCCGTGGTATGCGGTGACGACGTGGACGGAATCGCCTTCGTCGGATTTTTACTGCGTGGAGCCGTGGACCGCGCTGCCCGATGCGGTGCACAACGGGCGCGGGTTGCGTTGGCTCAAGCCGGGCGCGAGGGAGACTTTGCGGCTGCGTCTGACGGCGCGGGGCTGGTAGATTTTTTGCGCAGCGGGTTTTTCGCCGCGGCGGTGCTGTTCTTGGATTGGACGTGCGATTTGCCGTTGAAGGTGGCGCCTTCTTCGACGAGGACGCGGGAGGCGTGGATGTCGCCGTGGAGGGTTGAAGAGCTTTTGAGCACGGCGCGTTCCTCGACATGGACGTCACCTTCCACGGTTCCGAAGATGATGACGGATTGTGCTTTGATGCGGGCTCTGACGCTGACCCCGCGGGCGATGGTCACGGTGGACGGGCAGACGATTTCGCCGTCGACTTTGCAGGTCACGGTGCGTTCGTCGGGAAGTTTGAGCGTGCCGACGATTTCGATGTCAGGGGGGATGTGTCCGTTGTGTTGCGGCGGGGGCGGACTGGAGACCGTCGGAGCGTCGGCAACGGCCTGGGGTTGCGCGGGCAGGGGGCGGTCCGGGAGCACGGAGGAAATGGGGCGCCACTCGCTCCAGCCTTCCTGCCAGCAGAAGTCGTCAGGCAGAAAATCGCCGGTGCCGAGGAAGATGGCGATTTCTTCGGGCTCGTGCGGGCCGAAAGTTTGGCCGTTTTTGGTGATGAACAGGGCCATGGCGAAGCGGAAGGGAAGGCGAAACAAACCCGAGCGGGTGCCGGTTGGCAAGGGTTTTGGCGTCGGCTCGCGGGGATGCTCGCCCTCCGTGGTTGGCGCGGGGGAGCAGTCGGGGTATCTGTGAAGAAGACCTATGCACGCGACGACAGAGGTGAAGCGCGGATTGTCCGATGCGGCGGATGCGTTGCAGCGTATCGACGAGGTGCTGCGGCTGAGCCGTTCCGCGGTCTGGGAGGTCGACCGAGAAGGTGTGTTCACTTATGTGAGTTCTTCGTTCGAGGATTTGCTGGGCTACCGGCCGGAGGAAGTGGTGGGAAGGCGGACGATCCACGATTTTTATCCCGAGGAATTGCCGCCGGAGTTGGATCGTGAGTTGTCCGAGGATTGGATCGGATTGGGCGAAGAGTTTTCGCAATTGGCCCTTCCGCTGGTGGCGAAATCGGGGGAAGTCGTGTGGGTTTCGTCCAGCGGCGCCCCGGTGCGAGACACCGAGGGCCGCGTGGTGGGGTTCCGCGGGGCGGATCGCGACATCACGGCATTCAAGCGGGCCGAGGAAGAGGTGCGGGCCAGCGAGCAGGGTTTGTGGCGGCAAATGCAGGAGGCGCCGGTGCCGATGGCTTTCACGACGTTGGCGGACGGCGGTGCGTTGCACGTGAACCGCGCGTTTGTGCGCACGTTCGGCTACGAGCCGGAGGAAATTCCCACGATCGAAGCATGGCTGGCCAAGGGCTATCCCGATCCGGCTTACCGGGCGCAAGTGGAGCAAGACACGCAGGAGTGGATGGCGCAGGCGGCGCGGGGCGAGGTGCTGTCGCCGCGGGAATACCGGCTGACCTGCCGGGACGGGCGGGTTCTCGATGTGGAGATTGCCGCCGCCATGGTGTCAGGACGTTTTGTCGGCACGTTCACCGATGTGACGATGCGGCGGCGCGAGTTGGAGTTGCGCAAAGCACGCGAGGAGGAGTTGCGGCGCGTGCTCGACAATCTTCCTTTCCCGGTGGCGACGAGCGTGGCCGGCCCGGATTTCGATTGGCAGGATCCGCGGGCGGAAGTCACCTATCTGAACCGGCGGTTCACCCAACTTTTCGGTTTCGCGCGTGCGGACATTCCGACGGTCGGCGTATGGGCGCAAAAGGCTTTGCCCGACGAGGCCGAGCGGCACGAGGTATTTGCCGTTCTCGAGAGGCAGGTGCAGGCGGCTTTGCGCGGAGCCGGCGAGGTTGGACCGGTTGAGGTGCGAGTGGCCGCCAAAGACGGCACGATGCGCGACGTGTTGATCCAGGCCGTGGCTGTGGACAATCAGCTGGTGATTTCGCTCGAGGACATCACCGAACGGAACCGTTCCCGGGCGAAGTTGGCGGAGAGCGAGGAGCGGTTCCGCAAGATGATCGAGCAGGCGCCGGTGGCCATTTCTTACACCGATGGCGAGACCGGTCTGGTCTACATGAATGCGGCGCACGAGGCGCTGCTGGGTTACCGCCGTGAAGAGGGGTGGACGCGGGAGCGTCTGGCCGCGGAGGTTTTTCGCGCGGGTTCCCTGGATTTGCCGCGATGGGACGAACTGAAACGCGAAGTGCGGGAGCAGGGCGGAATTCTGCGCCGCGAGTTGCGCCTGACCGCGCGGGATGGTGCCGAGCGGGAGGTTGAGGTGACGTCGATCCCGTTGCCGGGGGTGGACTTCAACGTGCTGATCGATCTGACCGAGCGCAACCGCGTGCTGCGCGAGATCCGTGAAAGCGATACGCGTTTGCGCAACGTCGTCGAGAACGCGCCAGTGCCGATTTCGTACACGCTGGCCGGGAGCAAAGAGGTCCGCCACAACCGCGCCTTCACCGAAACCTATGGTTGGACCGCGGACGATGTGCGGACCGTCGAGGCGTGGTTCGAGAAAGCGTATCCGGATCCCGCCTACCGGCAGGAGGTGCTCGCGCAGTGGCGAGGCGATGTGGAGCAAGCACTTAAATCCGACGGCACCATCAAGCCGCGCCTTTACCGGGTCGCGGCCAAGGATGGTTCGGTGCGGGAGGTGGAAATCAGCGCGATCATCGCCGCGGGAGAAATGTTCGGCACCTTTCTCGATCTGACCGAACGCAATCGCGCCGAGCGTTTGCTGCGGGCCAGCGAGTCGAGCCTGCGGGCGCTGGTGGACAATGCGCCGGTGGGAGTCGTCCGCCTGCATTTGCCCTCCGGTCGATTGTGGTTGAACAAGGAATTCACTGCTCTCCTGGGCTACACGGATGCGGATGTGCCGACGATGGATGAGTGGCTGCAACGGGCTTATCCGGACGAGGCATACCGCCGCGAGATTCAGTCCCACTGGCAGCGCGACCTCGCGGAAGCGCGGGTGCACGATGGCCGCATGGCGCCCTCCGAGGTGCGGGTGACCGACAAGGCCGGCTGCGAGCACGAGATGCAGTTCTCCGCGGTGGTGCTGGGAGAGGAGGTTTTCGGTTTGTGGGTGGATCTGACCCAGCGC
>CAZMUK010000135.1:0-4182 GCA_964569415.1 uncultured Luteolibacter sp.
CTTCGCATCGAAAAACAGCCGTTTGAGCAGGGCGCGCGCATTGGCCGCGGTGGGCGGGTCGCCGGGGCGGAGTTTGCGGTAGATGTCCTTGAGGGCGGATTCCTCGTCCTTGGCTGGGTCCTTGCGGAGGGACTTGAGGAGGATCTCGTCCTCGCGTCCGTCGATCACCTCGACCGAGTTGCGGCCGAAGGCCACGAGTTGGCGGACCGTGCCGATGGTGAGGGGTTCGTAGGCCTTGGCCACGACCGTGTCGCCGTCGAGCACATCCTCGAAGAGCATTTTGTGTCCGAGTTCCGCCTCGTCCATTTTTTCGCCGAGGGCGAGTTTCGAGACCGTGTAGAAGTTCGAGACGATGTCGCGATCGGTGGGGTAGCCCAGGACGCGCAGGAAGGTGGATGCGAGGAACTTGCGGCGGCGGCGGCGGCGGTCGAGGTAGACATAGAGCAGGTCGTTGGTGTCGAACTGCACTTCGAGCCAGGAGCCGCGGTCGGGAATGATGCGGAACGAGTGGAGGAGTTTGCCGTTGAGGTGCTGGGAGGTCTCGAAGCAGATGCCGGGAGAGCGGTGGAGTTGGGAAACGATCACCCGTTCAGCGCCGTTGATGATGAAGGTGCCGCGGCGGGTCATCATCGGCAGCTCGCCCATGTAGACGCGTTCCTTCTTGTTGCCGGTTTCGTCCTTGAGGCGGAAGGTCACATAGAGGGCGGCGCTGAAGCTTTCGCCGCTGCGCAACGCGTCGAGCGAGGTGATTTTCGGGTCCTCGATGTCGTAGGAGACGAAGTCGAGTTCGATGGCCTCGTCGTAGCTCTTGATCGGGAACACCTCGCGGAAGACCGCTTGGAGGCCGGTGTCGGTGCGGTTCGCCGCGGCCACTTCCTTCTGCAGGAACTCGTCGTAGGAGCGGCTTTGGACCTCGATGAGGTTGGGCGGGTCGATGACCTCTTCAAATTTCCCGAAGTAGAGACGGTCGGCCATGGTGTTGGATGGGGTATCGGGCGGCGGAGGCCCGGGATTGGAGCGGAGCGGGTTGGTTCCTGAGCGGGGCGGGAGAGGGTGCGGAGCATCCCCGGGACGGCGGTGCCGTCCCGGGGACAGTCCGGTTGCGTGGGTTTACTTGAGTTCGACCTTGGCGTCGGCCTCTTCGAGTTTCTTCTTGGCGGCTTCGGCTGCGTCCTTGGCGGCCGCCTCGAGGATCTTGGCGGGAGCGCTTTCGACCAGCTTCTTCGCGTCGGCCAGGCCGAGGCCCGGGGACACTTCGCGTACGGCCTTGATGACGGCGATTTTGTTCGCGCCGCCGTCGGTGAGGACGACGTCGAACTCCGTCTTTTCCTCGACGGCTTCGGCAGCGCCGCCGGCAGCCGGGCCCGCCACCATGGCGACGGGAGCTGCGGCCGAGACGCCCCAGGTTTCTTCGAGTTTCTTCACGAGATCGGCCGCTTCCAGAACGGTGAGCTTGCCGAGTTCTTCAACCAGTGTGTCGATGTTTGCCATGTGTTGTTTCTCCTTGTTCGGTATCGTCGCTCCCGGAGCCTCCGGGGATTTCAGGGTGGCGGCCGCCGCCCCGACGAGGAACCATTGTGGGTTCGGGCGGCAGCGGGAGACGCTGCCGCCGTCCGTTCAGATTGATATCAGGAGGCGGCCTGGGCTTCCTCCGGGTTGAATTTCTTGTTGATGACGCGTGCGATGCGCGCGGCGGGTTCGAGGATCGTGCCGAGCAACTGGGCGAGGACCGCTTCCCGCGAGGGGATGTCGGCAATCGCTTGGAGCTTGGCGGAATCGAGCACCGTATTGCCGAGCAGGCCGGCCTTCATTTCCGGTTTCTTGAACTCCTTTTCGAAGTTCTTGATCGCCTTGGCGGCGGCGAAGACCTCGTTTTCGCCCATGACGAAAGCGGTTTGGCCGGTGAGGCTCTTGCCGAGGTCGGGCAGGCCGGCTTCGGTGAGCACTTTGCGCATGTAGCTGTTTTTCGCCACCGTGCAGCGTGCGCCGCCGGCGCCGAGCCGGTTGCGGAGTTCCGAGAACTCGCGGACGGTGAGGCCGGTGTAGTCGATGACGATGAGGAAGGGCGAGTTGTTGACCCGCTCGAGCAATCCGTCGATGATGGTCTTTTTGTCGGGATTCATGGTCTCGTGTGAGGGTTGCGGGTTCAGGCGGTGGGTTTCGCGTAGGTGGCGGCTTCGAGCGGGATGCCCGGGAGCATCGAGGCCGAGAGCGTGACCGCGCGGATGTAGTTGCCTTTGGCGGTGTTCGGTTTGGCGCGCACGACGCTCTCGACGAAGGCGCGGGCGTTGTCGGCGAGCGCCTCCGGGGCGAAATCGGCCTTGCCGATCGAGCCCGAGATGTTGCCGTTCTTGTCGAGTTTGTAGTCGATGCGGCCGGCTTTGACTTCCTTGACCGCCTTGGCGGTGTCGTCGGTGACGGTGCCGGTTTTCGGGTTGGGCATCAGTCCGCGGGGGCCGAGGACGCGTGCGATTTTGCGCACCTCCGTCATCGCGTCGGGGGTGGCGATGGCCGTATCGAAATCGGTGAAGCCCTCCTGGACCCTCTTGATCAGGTCCTCGTAGCCTACATGTTCCGCGCCGGCGGCCTTTGCGGCTTCGGCGGCAGCGCCTTGGGCGAACACGGCGACGCGGACATTCCGGCCGGTTCCGTGCGGCAGGGAGACCGATCCGCGGACCATTTGGTCGCTTTTCCTCGGATCCACTCCGAGGCGGAAGGACAGGGTCACGGTCGGGTTGAACTTCGGAGCGGGGAATTGCTTCACCGTTCCGATCGCGTCCTGGAGCGAGTAGCTGCGGCCCGTTTCGACGAGGGCCGCCGCCTTCTGGTATCGTTTGCTTCGTTGTTTGGCCATTGTTGGTTTTGGTTGGCAGTTCGAGCGGATCTTGCGTGGTGCAGACCCTCCTGCGGGTGCCGGTGGACCTTGCGGGATCCGGCCGGCGGAGACGGGTTACATTCCCTCGATTTCGAGGCCCATTTGGCGGGCGGTTCCCGCGAGGATGCGGGCAGCGGCCTCCGGGTCGTTGGTGTTCATGTCGGGCATCTTCACCTTCACCACCTCCATGAGTTGGGCCTTGGTGAGTTTGCCCACCTTGGTTTTGTTCGGTTCCTTCGATCCTGAGGCGAGTCCGGCGGCCTTTTTGAGCAGGTTGCCTGCGGGCGGGCGCTTCGTGACGAAGGTGAAGGACTTGTCCTTGTAGACCGAGATCACCACCGGCAGGACATCGCCGGACTGGCTTTGGGTGGCGGCGTTGAATTCCTTGCAGAACGCCATGATGTTCACGCCGGCCTGGCCGAGGGCGGGGCCGACGGGCGGGGACGGGTTGGCGGCCCCTGCGGGGATTTGGAGTTTGATGACTTTGACGACTTCCTTGGCCATGGCTGCTGTGGGATGGGGACGGGTTGGAGGAGGATTGGAGGAGGGGATGGTTTCCCGCGGGTGGTGTGCGGGTTGCGGGTTCAGCCGCGTTCGACCTGCCAGTATTCCAGTTCGACGGGGGTATTGCGGCCGAAGATGCTGACCGAGACGCGGAGTTTGCCGCGTTCCGGGTCGATCTCCTCGACCACGCCGTTCTGGCTTTGGAAAGGTCCGTCGGCCACTTTCACGGTATCGCCGACTTCGAAGGTGATGGCGGGGCGGACCACTTCCTCGCGTTCCTTGATTTGGGAGAGGAGCGCCTCCACTTCGCGGGGGCGCATCGGAGCCGGGCGGTCCTTGGTTCCGGCGAAGCCGATCACCCCTTCCATTTCCTTGATGAAGAACCAGGTTTTCTCGATGAGTTGTCCGTCCTCACCGGTGAGGTTCATGTTCACGATGATGTAGCCCGGGAAGAATTTCCGGCGGGTCTCCGTCTTCTTGCCGCGGCGGATTTCGGAGACCATTTCGGTCGGCACGAGGACTTCGCGAATCGAGTCCTCCACGCCCTCGGAGGCGGCGTTGCGCAGGATGCGGTCGCGCACCTTGCCCTCTTGGCCGGAGAGCACTTGGACCACATACCACTGGTCGCGGAATGACTGGACATCAGACATGGGCAAAATGGGGCGGGGTGTCGGGGTTGTCAGCGGCCGATGCTGGTGAAGAAATCGACGGTCAGCACATGGATGAAATCCCAGAACTGCACGAAGCCCGCCATGAAGATAATGTCTAACAGCACCACGATATACTAGTCGACCAGTTCCGAG
>CAZMUK010000136.1:0-3963 GCA_964569415.1 uncultured Luteolibacter sp.
TCCCGGTCAAACCCGAGGTGATGATCCCGCTGGTGGGCTTCAGCAAGGAGTTCGAACTCCAGGCCGCCATCGTTCACCAAGTCGCCAAGGAGGTGATGGCCGAGCGCAAGGTGAAGATCAGCTACCAGGTCGGCACGATGATCGAGGTGCCGCGCGGCGCGCTCACCGCCGACGAGATCGCGACCGGCGCGGAGTTCTTCAGCTTCGGCACCAATGACCTCACCCAGACCGCGCTCGGCATCAGCCGCGACGACATGGGCGCCTTCCTCATGCCCTACACCGAGGCGGAGATCTTCAAGAAGAACCCCTTCGCCTCCCTCGACACCACCGGTGTGGGCCAACTCATGGAGGTGGCGGTGGCCAAGGGCCGCAAGAGCCGCCCGGATATCAAGCTGGGCATCTGCGGCGAACACGGCGGCGATCCGGATTCGGTGAAGTTCTGCCACAAGCTCGGCCTCAACTATGTGTCCTGCTCCCCGTACCGGGTGCCGGTGGCGCGTCTCGCGGCGGCCCAGGCAGCCATCGAGGAGGAACGCGCAACCAAGGCTGCCTCCAAACCCGCCAGACCGGCCAAGAAGTCCGCCAAGAAGCGGCGCTGAGTCTGCACCTCGTCCCAAAAAGGCCCGCCGTTCCCACCGGGGCGGCGGGCTTTTTCGTGAGGCAATCCTCGGCGGGGATCCGATTCCCGGCGACGCGTCGCGAAGGATGTTCGGCATTGGTTTCCGGCTTCCATCGCCGCCATCGATCGCCTACCTGTAGGCATGGGAAACGGCAAAGATGGTCGAAACGGGATCGCCGCGCTGACGGTTGCGGCAATCATGGTCGCCTTCCTCGGTTCGTGTGAGAGTTTCGTTTCCCGGGTTGCCTCCGTCACCGGTCCCCGGGGCGCCCCGTACACCGGCGAGCTGGTGGTGGCTTGCGGCCGGGAGCATTGGATCGCTCCCGTCACGGAAGAGAGCCGGGAGACCTTTTCCGTGAACAACGGCATCGCCCGCATCCGGGTCCCTGTTGAAAGAAGAGTCTCCTTCATCCTGCAGCGTCCGGCCGGAGGCAGCACATCGCTCGCCAAGGCCGAGGTGCGGGACGGCGGGGTTTTCCGTGTTTGGGGAACGGCTCGAAGCGATGGGACCCCGCGCGCCTCGGGTCATGTCCTGATGCTGACAAAGCCCGTCCCGGGGAGGGCACCCGGGGGCGGACCTGCCGACTGAAATCCACCAAGCCCGACGAAAGCATCCGCCGCCGTGAAGGAATTGTTTCGAGAGCCGGATATCACCCGGGTGAGTTACTTCAAGGCGGTGCTTGAGGAACACGGGATTCCGACCTTGGTCCGGAACGAGTTCCTGACCTGTTCCGGGCTGACGGAGATTCCGATTCCGGAGTTCTTTCCGGCCCTTTGCGTGTTGAACGACGAGGACTATCCGCAGGCGGTGGCGATCATCCGGGAGCAACTGGCTGCAAACATGAAAGGTGCGGACACCGAGATCGCATGTCGTTCCTGCGGGGAGTCGAACCCGGGCAACTTCGAGACCTGTTGGTCGTGCGGCGAGTCCGTGTCGGCATTGCCGGACACGGGACAGGATCCGCCTCCCGATGCCTGATTCGCAGCGCGCGGCCTCGGCGCGGGCTACCACGGGGGTGCAGGGCGACGCGGTCCCCGGGGTGTCCGTTTCAGTGATCGAGCTTCAGTTTGCGGAGTTTCGGTTCGATCACGAAGCGGCAGTAGGGGTTCTTCGACTTGTTGCGGAAGTAGTAGTCCTTGTGTTCATCCGGCGCAGGGTGGAACTCCGAGGCTTTGGTGATTTCGGTGACAATCGGGTCCTTGAAGTCCGATGCTGCGGCCGCCTTGGAGGCCTCGGCGGTTTTCCGTTGTTCTTCGCTGTGCCAGAACACGGCCGAGCGGTACTGGGTTCCCACATCATTGCCTTGGCGGTTGAGCGTGGTGGGATCGTGGAGGTCCCAGAACCAATCAAGCAGGCGCGCGTAGGGGATCGTCTTCGGGTCGAACACCACCTGCACCACCTCCGCGTGGCCGGTGGTTCCCTGGCAGACCTGTTCGTAGGTTGGATTCGGCACGGAGCCACCCATGAACCCGGGGGTCACCGACACCACGCCGTCGAGTTGTTTGAGTGCGGCCTCGATGCACCAGTAGCAGCCCGCGCCGAGGGTTGCGGTCTCGGTGACGGCGGGCGGCGTGGCAGGAGATGCGGGGTCGTTCATGGCGGAGGATTTCGCGTTTTTCTGTGAAGGCTGGCAGGCCGCGAGCATCGGCAGGCAAGCGAGGAAGGCAAGGATGCCGTGTTTCATGGCTATGGTGGGAGTTGCGGGTCACCACTCGATGCCGACCCCTTCCTCGGGCACCAGCACCTGTTCGCTGATTCCGAGGCGGTCGGCTTCCGCCAGCAGGCGTTCGACCGGTTCGTCGTGGGGTTCGTTGCCGAGCGGAAAGGTTCCGAAGTGCATCGGGATGAGCAGTTTCGCACCGAGGTCGACGAAGGCGCGCACCGCCTCCTCCGGGTTCATGTGCACATCGCGTCCGCTGGGAGCCTCGTAGGCGCCGATCGGCATCAGGGCGATGTCGATCTCGAAGCGGCGGCCGATTTCGCGGAATCCCTCGAAGTAGGCGCTGTCGCCGCAATGGAACACGCTCTTGCCGCCGGTGCTGACCAGGTAGCCGCCGTAATCGCGGTGGACATCATGGATGAAGCGTGCGCCCCAGTGATGGGACGGCGTGTGCACGATCTCGAGGCGGTCGAGGCGAAGCGCGCCCCAGACTGCCATTTCGTGGGTGCGGGGGAAGCCGAGCCGTTTCACGAGCGGACCGCTGCCGCGGGGCACGACGATGCCCTCGCGCGCCTGCAGGATGCGCAGGCTCGGCTTGTGGAGGTGGTCGAAGTGCGCGTGGGTCACCAGCACGAGGTCCACTTCCGGCAGTCCCTGCAGGCGGAGTCCCGGCTGGCGTCTTCGTTTCACGGGTCCGTGCCATTTCGCCCAGTTGGGGTCGATCAGCACCGTGTGTCCTGCGAACTGGAGGAAGAACGAGGCGTGGCCGATCCAGGTGATGCGCACCTTGTCCTCGGAGGGTGGTTCGAGCACCGGTTCGAGCACATCGCCGGAGGTGGGGCGGAACATTCCGGGGACGATGCGGTGGCGCAGGAAGCGGTAGTTGCGCGCCGGCCAGCCCTTTTGCGGCATGAGGCATGAGTAGTGCCCCTGCACCCCCGTCCGCTGTGTTTGGGATTTCGGATCCGGGTTTGTCACCACATCTCCTTCCGGCGCTGTTCCTCTCGCACCGATTTCCCGACGGTGCAAGCAAATCCCGGGTCCCGGCACCCTCGTGCGGTGCGTGTCGTCGGCGGGGCTCAGCGAATCCGCTCCAGCAGCCAGGGGAGCAGGGCGTCGATGCGGACGCGCTCTTGTTCCATTGAATCGCGGTGGCGGATGGTGACCGTGTCCTTGTTGGCGTCGCCGTTTTCCCCGATCGTGTCGAAATCCACCGTGATGCAGAACGGCGTGCCGATCTCGTCCTGGCGGCGGTAGCGTCGGCCCACGGCGCCGCCGTCGTCGTAGAAAACGGTCATCCACGGACGAAGGGTGGCTTGGATGGTCCGGGCGATGCGGACTTGTTCGGCGTTTTTCTTCAGCAGCGGGAAGATGCCCGCCTTGACCGGAGCCATCGCAGGTTTGAAGCGCAGCACGGTGCGGAGGTCCTCCTTGCCCGACTCATCGGTGAGCGTTTCCTCGTCGAATGCTTCGCAGATCAGAGCCAGCACGGTGCGGTCGCACCCGGCGGAGGGTTCCACCACATGCGGGAGGAAGCGCTGTTTGGTTTCTTCGTCGAAGTACTCCAGCGGCTTGCCCGCGCCCTTCTGGTGGACACCGAGGTCGTAGTCGGTGCGGTAGGCCACGCCTTCGAGTTCCTGCACGCCGAAGGGGAACTCGTATTCGATGTCGTAGGTCTTCTTC
>CAZMUK010000137.1:0-3901 GCA_964569415.1 uncultured Luteolibacter sp.
CACCGCGCCCGTCGCACGGGCCGAAAATGGGGAAACGGAGGGCAAAAGGCAAGGGAGAACTTGATGAAGGGTCTGTCCCTCTATAAACTTGATGAAGGGTCTGTCCCTTTATAATAAATTGGTCGGGCTGGGTGAATTGCATCTGGCGTTGCAACCGACCCTTTGGCTCTCTAACTATCCCCGTCCGCGCTTATCAGCGAGTTCCACCATATGGCCAGATTTACTGCCAACTCCGACTACGAGGAAACCGACAGCAATCCGATTCGGTTGAGGCCGGGGGACGAGTTGACGCCCGGGGAGCACGACCGCGCCTGGCCCGGTTGGCTCTGGGTCTCGGATGGGCAGGGGAACGACGGATATGTCCCTAAGGAACTGCTCCAATCACGGAAAAACGGGTCCTTCATCGCTACGGAGGCGTTCGATCCTACCGTGCTTCGCGTGCGCCGTGGGGATAGCCTCGAGTCCCTCAGGGAAGTGCACGGATGGCATTGGTGTCGGGCAACGGATGGTCGGGAAGGGTGGGTGGCCGGTTATCTACTCACCCCGAGTTGAGCCGGAACCAATCCGGATATTTGGCCAAGCAGAGGGCAGGCCGGTGATTCCGGTTCGGATCATACGGCTCAGCGTGGAAAATTTCCCCGGTTTTCGCTTGCCAGGCCCCGGGAGATTTTCCACAACCCACGCCCCTTTGCGCCGCAACGAAACCAACGGAGGGTCTGGGAAACCAAGCGGCGGAGCCTCCTAAATCGCCCGGCCTGATTCAAGGCGGGACACAGACCATGATCAACGAACTCATCACCGCGATGGTGGACGCAGGCGTCCACTACGGCCACCAGACCAAGAAGTGGAACCCGCGGATGAAGCCCTTCCTCATGAAGGACAAGGGCGGCATCTACATCATCAACCTCGAAAAAACCGTCGAGCAACTCGACAAGGCCGCGGACTTCCTCTCCGGAGTGGCGGGCAAGGGAGGCAGGATCCTCTTCGTCGGGTGCAAACGCCAGGCCCAGGACGCGGTCCGCGAGGCGGCCGAGGCCACCGGCCAGCACTATGTGAACCACCGCTGGCTTGGCGGCATGCTCACCAACAGCGCTACGGTCCGCAAATCGATCGAGCGCCTCAAGTATCTGGAGAACATCGAGAAACAACCCGAATTCAAGTCGATGTCGAAGAAGGAACTCGCAGCCCTCGGCCGGGAGCGTGAGAAGCTTCTGCGCAACCTCCGCGGTGTCCGCAACATGGATGGAAAACCCGATGCGGTCGTCATTGTGGACTCCGCCCGCGAGACGATCGCTGTTGCCGAGGCGCGCCGCCTGGGGATTCCGATTGTCGCTATTGTTGACACCAACGCCGATCCGGCTCTCGTCGAGTATCCCGTTCCCGGAAACGATGACGCGATTCGCTCGATCCGCATTCTTCTGCAGAACCTCGTGGATGCGATGCTCGCCACCAAGCGCGGGTATTGATCGATACGCGGTCGGCAACCCGACGCGTTGTCCGGCCGCGCACCCGTCTATCGGAGTTCCCGCAGAACCCGTCCGCATTCAGTCTTTCCAAACATCGATCCCAACCAAACACCTCCACACCCATGATTTCCGCCGCCACCGTCAAGGAGCTCCGTGAAAAAACCAACGCCGGCATGATGGACTGCAAGAAGGTCCTCGGCGAAACCAATGGCGACCTCGAGGCCGCCATCAAGTTGCTGCGCGAGCGCGGCATTGCCAAGGCCGGCGCCAAGGCGGACCGCGCCGCCAACGAGGGCATCATCACCGCGCGCGTGGATTCCAAGGGGTCCTCGGGCATCCTGATGGAGCTGAATTGCGAGACGGACTTCGTCTCCAAGAACGAGAGCTTCCAGTCCTTCGTGGCCGGGATCGCCGATGCGCTCGCCGCCTCCGGGGCGCCTGACCATGCGGCCGCCCTTGCGGTGAGGATGGGCGACCTGAGCATCGAGGACACGGTGAAAGCGAAGGTGGTCGAGGTCGGGGAAAACCTGCAGTTCCGCAAGTACATCCGCTACGACGCCGCGCCAGGAGGCGTGGTGGCCTCCTACATCCATCCGCCGGGCCGGGTGGGCGTGCTCATCGAGGTGGGGATCACCAAGCCGGAGACCGCATCGAGCGATGCGTTCCGCGAGGTGGTCCGCGATCTGACCCTCCACATTGCGGCCTGCGCCCCCAAGGGTCTTTCCCGCCAGGACATCCCGCAGGCTGCGGTCGACGCAGAGGCGGAGATTTTCCGCGCGCGTCTTGCCGACAGCGGCAAGCCGGCGAACATCATCGAGAACATCCTGAAAGGTCAGCTCAACAAGTTCTTCGCTGAGAGCTGCTTCCTCGAGCAGGGGTTCGTGAAGGACGACAAGGTCAGCATCACCCAGTTGCTCGAGAACAAGGGCAAGGAACTCGGCGACACCCTGACCGTGCGGCGCTTCGTCCGCCTCGGGCTGGGCGAGTGATTCGGTGCGGTTCCGGTTCTGGATCTTTCCGGACAGGCATAGTCTCGCAATTCCGGACCTCGGCCAGCCTCAGGGCTGTTGCGGCGGTGGCGTCCACTCGCGGCGGGTGCGGGAGCGGACGGAGAACACCACGGGCACGCCCGGAGCAGGATGCGCCTGACGGAACTTGTTGGCGAGGTAGGTTTCGTAGGTTGCCGACATCAGCCGCTTGTCGTTGACGAAGAGCACGATGACCGGGACGGGTACCGCGGATGGTTTTTCCCCGGCTGCCGCGGTCGCGTAATAGAGCTTGAGCCGGCGGCGCAGTTTCGTGTCGAGCGGGGGAGGGTTAGCCTCGAGTGCCTCCTGCAGGATGCGGTTGAGTTGGCCGGTGCCGGGTGTGCCCTGTGCTCCTTCGCGGATGCGGGCGACTTCCCGGAAGATGCCGTGCACCCGGTCGCCGTCCCGCGCCGAGCAGGTGAGGAAGGGTGCGTAGCCGAGGAAGAATAGCTCGCGTCTCACGTGTTCCTCCGCCGCCTTGCCGCGGTCCTTCGGCTTGGCATCGGGCCGGAACAGATCGAACTTGTTCAGCACAATCAGGCAGGGTTTGCGCTCCTCGAGGATCGTTCGGGCGATCGTGCGGTCCTGGGCGGTGATTCCGGCGGCGAGGTCGATCACGAGCAGGCAGATGTCGGCGCGGCGCACGGCCTTGACGGTGCGCATCGCCGAGAACACCTCCACCGAGGAATCCCGTTTCGAGCGCGGGCGCAGGCCGGCGGTATCGATGAAGGTGTAGGGCGTTCCGTCGATCGTGCAGGGGAGGTCCACCGCATCGCGGGTGGTACCGGCCTTTTCCGAGACGATGGTGCGCTTGTCGCCGAGAATCGAGTTGATGAGGGACGATTTTCCGGCGTTGGGTCTGCCCACCACGGCGAGGCGCAGGCCGGTTGCTGCGGGGGCGGCGGCTTGTTCGTTTTCCGCGGCAAGGGGGGCGATCACCGAATCGATGGTTTCGCAGAGCCTTTCGAAATTGCGTCCGTGTTCGGCGGACACCGGAATGGTTTTTCCGAAGCCGAACTCCGCGAATTCCGCTGTGCTTGCCTCGTGTTTGGCATCATCGACCTTGTTGACGACCAGCAGCACGGCTGCCTTCGCCTTGCGCAAGAGCCGGGAGAGCTCCCGGTCGGCGGGAGTGACTCCGTCACGGGCATCGACCACGAACAGAATCAGGTCGGCCGCGGCCATCGCGATGTCGGCCTCCACCGCCACGAGGTCCTCGAAGCCGTCTTCGATTCCGCCGCCGATGCCGCCGGTGTCGATGAGAGTGCAGGGGGTGGCGGTTGCCTTGGATGGTGCGGAGATGCGATCGCGGGTGACCCCTGCCTGGTCGTGGACGATCGCGATCCGGCGGCCAGCGAGTCGGTTGAACAGGGCCGATTTCCCCACATTCGGGCGTCCGACGATGGC
>CAZMUK010000138.1:0-3496 GCA_964569415.1 uncultured Luteolibacter sp.
TGTCCGGCCTGTGTTCTCTCTTTGTCACTGCAGCCCGGGTGCTGGCACAAGGAGTGGTATCTCAACTCCACCTGCCCGGCCTCGGTTCCTTGTCGGCGGAGGCTGCAAGCGAATTGATAAAAAAAGAGCGACTGGAGATGTACACGGATGTTCGTATGCTCGATGCGGATACGATCAAAGTTCTTTGCAAACGGCAACCGTCCGCCCGTGGTCAGTACTTCGTCTTGGTGATGCCAAACCTTTCTTCCCTTGAGCAGGATGCCGCTGTGAATTTGGCCAAGGCAGGTGTCATAATTCATGGTCCCCCGGAGGTGATGAAGGCTCAAGCGCCTGTGATCGAGGTGATCAAGGAGAAGCGGGAAGCCATGATGGAGGAGCTTCGGGAGAAAGGGATTCACCTTAATACCCTAACCGCGGAAGCCACCGTTAAGTAAATAGGCACCGATCCATGCGAACAATACGAGCGCTGAGCGCACGCGGGGAGGGCTCTCGACGGGTCGGAGCCGAATTTGATTGAGCCTCCCGGTCCCTTGCGGCGAGGATCGGGGCGTGGCCGAGGGCAGGATTTCCATACCGCGCTACGCGATGGCGTTGGCGCATGTCGCGAGTCTTCGCTCGGAGGATCCGTACCGCAAAGTGGGCGCGGCGGCGCTGGATTTCGACAACCGGGTGATCGGCACGGCCTACAACGGGTTGGCGCCGGGCTTCGATCCGCCGCCGGGTTTCTGGGACGACCGCGATGCGAGGCAGAAATTCATGCTGCATGCCGAGATCAACCTCTGCAGCCTGTTCCGCCGCGGCGAGGCCAAGCTGGTGGCCACCACGACGATGCCCTGCACGGCGTGTATGCAAACTCTCTGCGCCTACGGGATTCGCGAAATCTACTACCGCGAGGTGTATCATGCCTCCGATGCGCCCGAGATCGCGGCCCTCTACGGGGTGCGGCTCGAGCGGATCACGGATGTGCCCGGGATTTTGCCCTGATCGCGGGGCAAAGTCCTGATTGCGGGTCCCGGCCGCTTGTGTCAGCCTCCCGCCGCCTGGCACCCGGAATCCCCCCGCGCCGCTTCAAGACAACCCTCCCCACCCGCCATGCCTCTGAAACTCCGCCCCAAGGAAACCTGCGCATTCGACCAGATCTCGCTCGGTGAAATCATGTTGCGTCTCGATCCCGGCGAAGGGCGCATCCGCACCGCGCGCAGCTTTACGGCTTGGGAGGGCGGCGGCGAATACAACACCTCGCGGGGACTACGGAAATGCTTCGGCTTGAAGATGGCAACCATCACCGCCCTGGTGGACAACGAAGTGGGGCATCTCATCGAGGACTTCATCATGCAGGGCGGGGTCGCCACCGACTTCATCGTGTGGCGCGAGGACGACGGGATCGGCCGCAAAGTGCGCAACGGTCTCAATTTCACGGAGCGCGGGTTCGGGATCCGCGGCGCGGTGGGCAATCCGGACCGCGGCAACAGCGCGGCTTCGCAACTCAAGCCGGGTGATGTCGACTGGGACCACATCTTCGGCAAGCTCGGAGCCCGCTGGTTCCATACCGGTGGCATCTTCGCCGCCTTGTCCGAGACCACGGCGGCGATCACCATCGAGGCGGTCACTGCAGCAAAACGCCACGGTACAGTGGTATCCTACGACCTTAATTACCGCCCTTCGCTGTGGAAAACCATCGGCGGGCTGGTCAAAGCCCGCGAGGTGAACCGCGAGATCGCGCGCCATGTCGATGTGATGATCGGCAACGAGGAGGATTTCACCGCCTCGCTCGGCTTCGAGGTCGAGGGCGTGGACCACAACATCAGCGAGATCGAGACGGGTGCCTTCAAGCGCATGATCGAGACCGCGGTGAAGGAGTTCCCCAACTTCAAGGTCGCCGCGACCACGCTGCGCCGCGTGATCACCGCCACCCGTAACGACTGGTCGGCCATCCTCTGGCACGATGGTGTGTTCCACGAGTCCCGAAAATACCCGGACCTTGAGATCCTCGACCGGGTAGGCGGCGGCGACTCCTTTGCATCGGGCCTGCAGTTCGGTTTCCTCGAGTTCAACGACCCGCTCAAGGCGGTCGAGTACGGCGCGGCGCACGGGGCCCTGGCATCCACCACTCCCGGCGATACCTCCATGGCGACCCGCAAGGAAGTGGAGAAGCAGATCTCCGGCGGCGGCGCGCGGGTGGTGAGGTGAGGTGAGGATGGAGCCAGCGGAGGTTCAGGGGAGGGGAGGGTACGGATAAGGGTGCGGGCTGCCGCTATTGGTGTCGTGTGGGTGCACCCGGGACGGACTCTTATTCGATTAGGAGTCGTGTCCGCGCGGTTGTACCGGGGAGAGGCAAGGGATAGTCTTTCCGCATGAAGGACGGCTTCGGGCTCCTGATGGGGGCGATCTTTTCCTGCTCGGTCTCTCTGTTTGCGAGGGAGCCGATCCCTGTTCAACACGACCTTGTTTCCGTCGACACGGTGCAACCGCCCTGTCTGGTTGAGGCCCGCTACGCGACCCGTCACAATTTCACCGGCGAGGTGCTGTACCCGTCGGCGCGGTTGCTGATGCGCCGGGAGACCGCGCGTGCTCTTTCCGCCGTGCAGCGTGATCTCGCTTCGCGCGGATTAGGCCTCAAGGTTTGGGACGCTTACCGTCCGCTTTCCGTGCAGCAGAAAATGTGGGACTTGGTGCGCGACGAACGCTACGTGTCGGATCACTCCAAGAACAAAGGCCGGCACACCCGCGGCACCGCGGTCGATGTCACGCTGGTCGACAAAGCAGGGCGGGAGTTGCCGATGCCAAGTGACTTCGATGACTTTTCCGAGCGGGCTCATCGCGATGGGAAAAGTGCCACTGAAGAACAGCGCCGCAACAGCCGACTGCTGGAGGAAACCATGCATCGCCATGGTTTCGTGGGTCTTCCCAGTGAGTGGTGGCATTTCGATTTGAAGGGTTGGGAACGCTTCCCGCCGGCCGATATTCCCATCGTGCCTGCGTCTGCGGATCCGGCGGGTGCCGTATCGTCCGGGCAGGTCGAGCACATCGTCCTCGTCTGGCTCAAGCGGCCTGGCAACGAGGCCGACAAGGCCAAGCTCATCCGGGCCAGTGAGGGATTGAGGCTGGGTACCGGACTCATCCGTGCTGCTCGCTACGGTGGTCCGCTGTCCTCGGATCGTCCGGAGGTCGATGACTCCTTTGATCTTGCGTTGCTCATGACCTTCGCCTCATCCGCGGATCTCGGCCGCTTTGCGACGGACATCTCCCACCGCAAGGCCATCGAGGAGGTGCTCCGACCCCTCGCCGCGAAAGTGCGGATCCATGATATCGTCACCATCACCGAGACGACATCCGCCCCAGACCCCCGCTAACCGGACCCCAGCGACCACCCGGCGAGCAATAGCCCCAGTCACCGGATGCCCGACACAGGACAATTTCCTATAGAGGGACAGACCCTTTATCAAGTTTCCCCTTGCCTTTTGCCCTCCGTTTCCCCATTTTCGGCCCGTGCGAC
>CAZMUK010000139.1:0-3468 GCA_964569415.1 uncultured Luteolibacter sp.
ACGCCTGCCTCATGGAACCATGGGACGGCCCGGCCTCGATCACTTTCTCGGACGGATCCCGAATCGGTGCCGTGCTCGACCGCAACGGCCTGCGTCCCAGTCGCTACTATGTGACCAAGGACGATCTCGTGATCATGGCCTCGGAGGTGGGCGTGATCCCGGACCTCGATCCGCTCTCGGTGGTGCACAAGGGCCGCCTGCGCCCGGGACGCATGTTCCTTGTCGACATGCAACAGGGCCGCATCGTGCCCGACGAGGAAGTGAAACAACGGGTCTACAACGCCAAACCCTACCGCAAGTGGCTGGAGAAGAACCGCGTGTTCCTCGCCGACCTCCCCGAGCCCTCGCACCCGGAACCGGTGGACAGCGACAAGGTGCTGGAGCGCCAGATCGCCTTCGGCTACACCTACGAGGACCTCCGCATCCTTCTGGGGCCCACTGCATCCAGCGGCGTCCAGCCGATTTCGTCGATGGGCAACGATACCCCGCTCGCGGTGCTGTCCCAAAAACCGAAGCTGCTTTACCAGTACTTCAAACAAATCTTCGCCCAAGTCACCAACCCCGCGCTCGACTGCATCCGCGAGGAACTGGTCACCGCCACCGAAACCTTTCTCGGATCGGAGGGCAACCTCCTCGATCCGGGCCCGCAAAGCTGCCGGATGATCCGGCTCGACAACCCGCTGATCGACAACGCCCAACTCGCGAAACTGCGCGAGGTGAGCCTCGACGGTTTCCGCTCCGCAACCATCGATGCGCTGTTCCCCTCCTCCGGCGCCGGCAAGGAACTCGGGGAGGCAATGCAAAGGCTGTTCGCGGCCGCCGATGAGGCGGTGGCGGCCGGTTGCAACCTGCTGATCATCTCCGACCGCGGCGTGTCCGCGCAACAGACCGCAATCCCCGCACTGCTCGCCACCGGCGGGCTCCACCACCACTTGGTGCGGTCCGGCACCCGCACGAAGGTGTCGCTCATCCTCGAAACCGGCGAGGCCCGCGAAGTCCACCACTTCTCAACCCTCATCGGCTACGGCGCCGACGCCGTGAACCCGTGGATGGCCTTCGATTCACTCCACCGCATGATCGAGGAGGATATGCTCGACCTGGAGTACTCCAAGGCGGTGAAGAATTTCCTCAAAGCGTCGATCAAGGGCGTGGTGAAAACCATGGCCAAGATGGGAATCTCGACCGTGGCCTCCTATCGCGGCGCACAGATCTTCGAAACCATCGGGCTCGCCACCGATCTGGTGGATTCCTATTTCACCGGAACCTCGAGCCGCTGCGAGGGCGTGGGACTCGACGAACTCGCCGAGGAAACCCTCCGCCGCCACCGCGCGGCTTTCCCGGAGCGCCACATCGACGCGGAGGACCGCGCGCTCGACTCGGGCGGCACCTACCAATGGCGCAAGGACGGGGAGTACCACCTGTTCAACCCGGAGACCATCCACCTCTTGCAAAAGGCGGTGCGCACCGGCGACTACGCCACCTACAAACGCTACGCGGCCCAGGTCAACGAACACGACCACAATCTCTCGACCCTCCGCGGGCTGATGAAGTTCCGCGACAACAAGCGCAAACCGGTGCCGCTCGAGGAGGTGGAACCGGTCGCGGAAATCATGAAGCGCTTCAAGACCGGCGCGATGTCCTACGGATCGATCTCGCAGGAGGCCCACGAGACACTCGCCATCGCAATGAACCGCATCGGCGGGAAGTCGAACACCGGCGAGGGCGGCGAGGACCCGGCACGATTCCAACCCCTGCCCAACGGAGACAGCAAGCGCTCGGCCATCAAACAGGTGGCTTCCGGACGCTTCGGCGTGACCAGCGAATACCTGGTCAACGCCGACGAGATCCAGATCAAGATCTCCCAGGGAGCGAAGCCCGGCGAGGGCGGCGAGTTGCCCGGCTCCAAGGTCTACCCGTGGGTGGCCAAGGTCCGGCACTCGACACCCGGCGTGGGACTGGTCTCGCCTCCCCCGCACCACGACATTTATTCGATCGAGGACCTCGCGGAGTTGATCCACGACCTCAAAAATTCAAACCCCCGCGCCCGCATCAATGTGAAATTGGTTGCGGAAGTGGGCGTAGGGACGATCGCCGCGGGTGTGGCCAAGGCCCACGCGGATGTGATCCTGATCTCGGGCCACGACGGAGGGACAGGTGCCTCGCCCTCGTCCTCGATCTTCAACGCCGGCGCCCCATGGGAACTGGGCCTCGCGGAGACCAACCAGATCCTGCTGCTCAATGACCTGCGCAGCCGGGTGGTGCTCGAGACCGATGGCCAGCTCAAGACCGGTCGCGATGTGGCCATCGCCGCACTGCTCGGTGCAGAGGAGTTCGGCTTCGCCACCGCCCCGTTGGTGTCGATGGGCTGCCTGATGATGCGGGTCTGCCAGAAGAACACCTGCCCGGTCGGCGTGGCCACCCAAGACCCGCGCCTCCGAAGGAACTTCACAGGCAAGCCGGAGCATGTGGTGAATTTCATGACCTTCATCGCCACCGAACTCCGCGAAATCATGGCGGAGTGCGGATTCCGCACGATCCGTGAAATGGTGGGCCGCGTCGAGCTGCTCGACACCCGCGAGGCCACCGAGCACTGGAAGGCTTCCGGCGTGGATCTCACCGGGATTTTCCACAAGCCGGATGTGGATGACTCGGTCGGCACCTACTGCACGATCGCGCAGGACCACGGGCTGGAGAAGTCGCTCGACATGACGCAGATTCTCCCCGCTTGCCGCCCGGCAATCGAGCGCGGCGAAGCGGTCCGCGCGGAGTTCGTGATCCGCAACACCGACCGCGTCGCGGGCACGATCACCGGCAGCGAACTTACCCGCGCCCACGGCGGCAAGGGCCTGCCGGACGGCACGGTGGACCTGCGCTTCACGGGCAGCGCCGGCCAGTCGTTCGCCGCGTTCTGCCCGAAGGGGATGCGCTTCACGCTGGAGGGCGATGCGAACGACTATGTGGGCAAGGGACTCTCCGGAGCTCACATCGCGATCCACCCGCCGGAAGGTTCGGCGTTCCGCGCGGAGGAGAATATCATCATCGGCAATGTCGCGTTCTACGGCGCCACGGCGGGCAAGGCCTACATCAACGGCATCGGCGGCGAACGATTCTGCGTCCGCAATTCGGGCGTCGAGGCGGTGATCGAAGGCGTCGGCGACCGTGCTCGGCGAGACCGGCCGCAATTTCGCGGCGGGCATGTCCGGTGGCACGGCCTTCGTCTACGACATCGACGGCCTGTTCGAGCAGCGCCTCAACAGGGAAATGGTGAACCTCTACCGGCTTGTGGAATGCGGCGACGAGGACATCGCCCTGGTCCGCGCCGAGATCGAGGAGCATGTGCGCCTCACCGGCTCCGCCCGCGGGAAGGAACTCCTCTCCGGCTGGGACGCGCTGCTGCCGCGCTTCTTCAAGGTGCTGCCCCGCGACTACGAACGGATGCTCGCCTGCTTCCGCAAGGTGGAGGAACAG
>CAZMUK010000140.1:0-3260 GCA_964569415.1 uncultured Luteolibacter sp.
AACCCCCGACCTCATCCTTACCAAGGATGCGCTCTACCCCTGAGCTACGCGAGCGGTCTTGGCGGATTGCGCTTCTTTCGACCCGACAAAAACACCGCGGCCGGTCCCGGAGAGACGGAGACTGGGCGCGGCACCCCTGGCAGGTCTTGGGGAAGAGCGGCGGGACCTTAGCAGAGCCCGCTACCCTGTCAAAAAAAATGTCGTGCGAAAAGAAAAAAGTCCGGGAGGGGGTTCCGCGGGACTTTTTCGTAGTCTTTATATGTACATTAATAGGGGGGTTGGTGAGGGTTTGGGGCGAGACTCCTTGACCTTTGCGGAGGGTCGGTCAGGGTGCGGCATGGCGCGGACGGTGGTGTTTTTCGGCGGGAATTCCGGGATCGGTTGGGAGGCGGCGCGGCGGCAGCGGGCCCTGGGCAACCGGGTGGTGGCCGTGGTGCGCGATCCCGGGGGGTTGGCGGAATTGGGAGTGGAGGTGATCCCGGCGGGCGGGCTCGGTGAACCCGGGGTGTTTCCGGAGGTAGTGGATGGGATGGCATACTTTCCGGGCAGCATCAACCTCAAGCCGTTTGCGAGGTTGAGCGACGAGGATTTCCTCGAGGATTTCCGGGTGAACTGCCTCGGTGCGGCGGCGGCGGTGCGGGCCTTGCTTCCGGCGATGAAGGCAGCGGAGTCGGCCTCGGTGGTGTTGTTCTCCACGGTGGCGGTGGCGCAGGGGATGGCCTTTCACGCCTCGGTGGCGGCGGCCAAGGGGGCGGTCGAGGGGATGGCCCGGTCCTTGGCGGCGGAATTGGCCCCGAAGATCCGGGTGAATGTGATTGCCCCTTCGCTGACGGACACGCCCTTGGCCGGGAACCTGCTCAACAGCGAGGCCAAGCGCGAGGCGGCATCGCGGCGGCATCCGCTGCAACGGGTGGGCGACGCCGGGGATGTGGCCGACCTTGTCGGGTTTTTGCTGTCGGATGCCTCGCGTTTCATGACCGGCCAGGTCCTGCGTCCCGACGGTGGTTTGAGTTCGGTGCGGACCTTTTGAACGCGGATGGAGCTTGCGCTGGTCTATCCGCATCAGTTGTTCCGGGATCATCCCGCAGTGGTCGGCGGGCGCGGAGTGTTGTTGATCGAGGATCCCCTGTTGTTCGGCAACGATCCCGAGTGGCCCTTGGCGGTGCACAAGCAGCGGTTGGTGTTGTTTCGCGCGGCGATGCGGGCCTATGCCGAGGAAATGAAGGAAGCCGGGTTCCGGGTGGGGTATGTTGAAACACCGGAGGGGGACCGGACGGACAGTGCGGGCGTCTTGCGTGAGGCGGTGGGCAAGCGGGTGAAGAAACTTCATCTCTGCGATCCCTGCGACGATGTGCTGGGGAGGAGGGTTCGGCGCTTCGCCATGGAGCGCGGCATCGCCGTTGAGGAGCATCCGAGTCCGAATTTCCTCACGCCCCCCGGCTTCCTCAAACAGCACACCGGAGCCGGTTCACGGCCGTTTCTCGCGCGTTTCTACGAAGCACAGCGCAAGCGCATGGGCTTGCTGCTTTCGTCGGATGGGGGACCTCTCGGCGGCAAGTGGTCGCTCGATGCCGAGAACCGCAAGCGCTTCCCGAAGGGAGCCGTGCCCCCCGCAGAGCCGCGTGCCGCTTCGTGCGGGTTCGTCCGCGAGGCGGTCGCCTACACGGAGCGCCGCTTTCCGGGGAATCCGGGGGGCACCGCCGGTTTCCGCTGGGCGGTGACGCGGGCCGGCGCGGAATCGTGGCTGGAAACCTTTCTCGACGAGCGCCTCGGGGGCTTCGGCGACTACGAGGACGCCGTGGCGGTGCAGCATCCGTTTTTATATCATTCCGCCATATCTCCGATGCTCAACGCCGGTCTACTCGATCCGGCGGACATCGTGCGCCGGGTGATCTCGCGCCACGAGGGGCGGCATCCCCCGCCCCTCAACTCGGTCGAGGGCTTCGTGCGCCAGGTGATCGGTTGGCGCGAATTCCTGCACGGCATCTACCGCCACCGCGGCGGCGCGCTGCGCCGGGGGAACTTCTGGGGATTCACCCGCCCCATCCCGCGGAGCCTCTACGACGGCAGCACCGGCATCCCGCCGGTCGACCGCGTTGTGCGGGCAGTGTTGCGCGACGGATACTGCCACCACATCGAGCGGCTCATGGTGCTCGGCAACTTCATGCTCCTCTGCCGGATTCGTCCCGACGATGTGTGGAGGTGGTTCATGGAAATGTTCGTGGATGCGCACGACTGGGTGATGGTTCCCAATGTCTACGGCATGTCGCAGTTCGCCGACGGCGGCACCTTCACCACCAAGCCCTACCTCTCCGGTTCCAACTACCTGCTCAAGATGTCCGACGAGGGATCCGGGCCCTGGTGCTCGGTGTGGGACGCCCTGTTCTGGACCTTCATCGCCGATCACGGTGACTTCTTCCGTTCGAATCCCCGGCTCTCGATGATGTCGGCATCATGGCGGAAAATGCCTGATTCGAAAAAAGACGGCCATCGCCGGACCGCGGAGGAGTTTCTCGCGCAACTGTGAGACACGGTGCGGATGCCGGGGCGCGGGCGATTGGAAAACAGGCCGCTCATTCCACTTGTGCCCGCGCGTCCCGTGGCCCAGACAAGGCCCCGAGGCCGGGGACATCCCGCCGCGGCACCGACTCCCCAACATGAACCGGAATCCCCTGAAAATCCTCGTCCCGCTCGCTGCCGTCCTCGTGTTCGCGCTCATGATCCTCAGCGGATGCTTCGTCATCGTCGAGAGCGGCCATGTCGGCATCGTGCGCACCCTCGGAGCCGTGCAGACCGTCGCGTTGCCCGAGGGCTTCCACTTCAAAAAACCGTTTCTGGACAAGGTCGAGGAGATGGACATCCGGCTCACCGCGAGCAACGCGATGGCCACCGCAGCGTCCAAAGACCTCCAGACGGTCACCACCCAGGTCACCACCCAGTACTCGCTCAACGGCGGCCTCGCCCCGCAGATCTACCAACGGATCGGGACGCTTCCCAAGGTATCCACCTCGCTGGTGGAGCCGGCCATCCAGGAATGCGTCAAGGGCGTGACCGCCAAGTTCACCGCAGAGGAACTCGTCACCAAGCGCGAGGTGGTCAAGCAACAGATCCAGGACGCACTGGCCAATTTCCTCAACAACACCCTGCGCGAGAAGGACCTCAAGGGAGCGATCATGATCGCCAACCTCGCCATCACCGACTTCAATTTCTCGAATGAGTTCAACGACGCGATCGAGGCCAAGGTGAAAGCCGAGCAAATG
>CAZMUK010000141.1:0-3237 GCA_964569415.1 uncultured Luteolibacter sp.
CTTAGTTGTGATCTTCGTTTGTGACCTTCCACCGCCGTCAAGGACGGCTTCCCGCTTTCAAACCCACGACCCCTTGCCCCCAGGCAAGTGCGCTACCAGACTGCGCTACAGCCCGTTTCACTAACGGGCGGAAAGGCAACCAAGAGAGTCCCGAATTGGCAGGCACGGAATTTCTCGGGAAGCGCCTCTCCCCCAACCTCGGAAAAAATGGGTCAACCGGGCAGTCACATCGTGTTTCATGTACCCAAGACTGGCGGGATCTGGGGCAATTGCGGGTTGGCAAGGGGCTGAAATTGTGGGATGCCGTGCCTCGATGAATCGGGTGCGGGCAGCGGTACTGGGAGCCAGTGGGTACACGGGCTTTGAGTTGCTGCGGATCCTGCTCGGGCATCCGGGAGTGGAATTGGTGGCGGCGACCTCCCGGCAAGAGGCCGGCAAGCCGCTGAATGCAGTGTTTCCCCGGTTGAGGGGCATCGAGGGATCGGAACTGGTCTTCACGGCACCGGATCCAGCGGAGATCGCATCCAGCGGTGCAGCTGTGGCGTTTCTGGCCCTGCCACACGGCGCGGCAGCCGAGTTCGCCAAACCACTTCTGGAACTCGGCCTGCGGGTGATCGATCTGAGCGCGGATTTCCGAATCCGCTCGGCGGCGGTTTTCGAGGAATTTTCCGGGTCGCCCCACCCCGCCCCGGAGTTGTTGGGCGAGGCAGTGTACGGACTCCCGGAGCTGCGCCCCACGGACATCCGGCAGGCGCGCTTGGTGGCGTCTCCGGGTTGTTACCCGACAAGCATTCTCTTGCCGCTGCTGCCTTTGGTGCGGGAGCGCTTGATCGATCCCGCGACCATCGTGGCCTGCTCGATGAGCGGCGTGAGTGGCGCGGGGCGCAAGCCCGAACTGCCCTTGCTTTTCTGTGAGTGCAACGAAAGCGTGCGGGCCTACGGGTTGCCCCGCCACCGCCACCTTGCCGAGATCGAGCAGGAACTTTCGCTCGCAGCCGGCGGCGCGGTGCGGATCACCTTCGTACCCCATCTGGTGCCGGTCCACTCCGGCATCGTCACCACCACCACCGCCAGCCTTGCGACCGGGATCGGGCAAGAAAGGATCGGTGAAGCTTTGGAGCGGGCTTACGCCGGGGAACCGCTCGTGAGGTTGCTCGGCGAAGGCGTCTGCGCCGATACCAAGCATGTAACCCGCACCGCTTTCATCGACATCGGCTGGCATCATGATCCGCGCACCGGCAGGGTCGTGCTCACCAGTGCCGAAGACAATCTCGGCAAGGGGGCGGGCGCGCAGGCCGTGCAGTCGTTCAACCTGATGTTCGGCTTTCCGGGAAATGCAGGATTGCAACATCCGTAGCGAGCCGCCAGACTCTCCCTCCGTTTCGCATCGCCATGGATTTCCCCTTCACGCGCATCAAGGGCGGCGTCGGTGCTCCCGCTGGTTTCCTCACCGGTGCGGTTTCCTGCGGCATCAAGAATCCGGATGCCCCGCGGCTCGATCTTGCACTGATCTACTCGAGTGAGCCGTGCAGCTCCGCCGGAACCTTCACGACCAACCGGGTAAGGGCCGCGCCGGTGCGGGTCTCGCAGGCGCACCTGCGCAAGGGCGATCTTCGTGCAATCGTGGCAAACTCCGGCAATGCGAATGCCTGCACGGGCGTGCAGGGCATTCATGATGCCCACGCGATGTGTGACGCGGTGGCTTCTCCGCTCGGCATCCGTCGTCACGAGGTGGGGGTGTGCTCGACCGGTGTGATCGGGCTGCCGATGCCGATGTCGCGCATTCTGCCGAAGGCCGGTGATCTCGTCGCCGCACTGGGACCTCGCCACGGCCCGGAGGTCGCGGCGGCTATTCTCACCAGTGATACGCGTCCCAAGGAATTGGCCATCTCCTTCGAACTGGGGGAACACCGCGTGCGCATCGGCGGCTGCGTCAAGGGCGCGGGCATGATTTCCCCGAGCATGGCCACCATGCTCTGCTTCATCACCACCGACGCCAATGTCCCGCGCGAAAGCCTGCGCAAGGCAGTGCTCGAATGCGTGGAGGACAGCTTCAACCGCATCACCATCGACGGGGACATGTCGACCAACGACACGGTCCTTGTGCTGGCCAACGGCGCGTCGGGCATGCCCGCGATACGGCGCAACGGGCGTCGCTGCCGCATCTTCCGCGAGGCCTTGCGCTGGCTGATGACCGAGTTGGCGAAGTCGGTGGTTCGCGACGGCGAGCGCGTTACGAAGTTCGTGACCGTGCGGGTGCACGGCGCGCGCACCTATCTCGACGCCAAGAAGGTCGCAGAGGCCGTGTGCAAATCGGCCTTGGTCAAGTCGTCATGGAATGGTGGCGATCCCAACTGGGGACGGATCCTGCATGCCGTGGGCTATTCCCGCGCACGGATCCGCGAGGAGTTGGTGGACATCCATATCGGCGGGCGGCCTGCATGCAGCGGCGGTTTGCAGGGCGATACCCCGATGGCGGAGTTGCGCGCGATCGTGGCCGAACCCGAGTTTCCCATCGACATCCACCTCAACCAGGGATCGGCGGAGTACACCATGTACACCAGCGACCTGTCGCCCGAGTACATCGACTTCAACCGATCGGAATACGCCTACTGGAAGCAAGCTCGCAAGGACGGACTCGTGTGAGGAAGCGGGTGCGGGCTTGCTCAGGACTGGCGCAACAGGTTCCACGCGCTCACCAAGGCCCTCAGGCCCGCCATTTCGATTGAGGGATCGACCCCCGCGCCCCAGAGGATTGTGCCGGAATCCGCCTGCACTTGCACATAGGCTGCCGCGCTCGCGTCCGATCCGCCGCGCACCGCGTGCGAGCGGTAGTCGGTTACCTTGAAGTCCTTGAGGCCTGCACTTTCCAGCGCGTGTACAAAGGCATTGATCGGTCCGTTGCCGAGACCCTCGATGCGATTTTCGGCCCCATGGAGGAAAATCACCGCTTCGCAGCGTACCTGCCCGCGTTCCCCCACCCCGTGGATCAGTTCGTATTCCAGCAAATCCAGCGGCGAGGAAAGGTTGGCGAAGTCGCTGAAAAACGCGTCGCGGATTTCGTCGGCAGAAAGTTCGCGGCCGAGTTGGTCGGCGAGGTCGTAGATCCGTTTCCCCACCTGCGGGTGCATCGTCTTGGGGAGTTCCAGTCCGTGCTCGCGGTCGAGCACATAGGCCACGCCGCCTTTGCCTGATTGGGAATTGATGCGGATGATCGCCTCGTAGGAGCGTCCGATA
>CAZMUK010000142.1:0-3166 GCA_964569415.1 uncultured Luteolibacter sp.
CCGATGATGTCGAGCAGGCACTTGTGGCGGGACATCGAACCATTGTCATTCCATTCCGTCACGAGGCCCACCGAGATGCCGGCCACCGGGCGGATGAGGGGCACGCCGGCGCTGAGCAGCGCCATGGTTCCCGAGCAGACCGTGGCCATCGAGGTGGATCCATTGGACTCCGTCACTTCCGAGGAAACGCGGATCGCGTAGGGAAACTCGTCGGTGGGGGGGATCACCGGTTCGATCGAGCGTTCGGCGAGGGCGCCGTGGCCGATCTCGCGGCGGTTGAGTCCGCCCATGCGGCCCGTTTCGCCCACCGAGAACGGAGGGAAGTTGTAGTGGAGTATGAAGCGCTTCTCGGTTTCGCCTCCGGCGTAGTTGTCGAGGAATTGCTTCTCATCGGCCGGAGCCAGCGTGGCGATGGCCAGCGCCTGGGTCTCGCCGCGGGCGAAGATGGCCGATCCATGGACGCGGGGCAGCGGGCTGTTTTCCGCGTAGAGCGGGCGCAGGTCACCGGCGCTGCGGCCGTCGGCGCGCACGCCCTTTTCCATGATCGAGATGCGGAACGCCTTCTTTTGCAGGTACTCGAAAGCTTGTTCGATATCAAAATCGGTGGCATCCGGCGCGCGTTCGCGGATCGCGGCCTCCACTTCGTCGCGCAGGGCGCCGACCTTCTTCGCGCGCTCCGTTTTGGAGGGCGAGTAGATGGCCGACTCGATCCGGTCTCCCGCCACCGAGTAGGCGATTTCGAGGAGGTTCTCCTTGGCGAGCACCGGTGTGAACTCGCGCTTCGGCTTGCCTCCGGCGCGGCGGACCAGTTCTTCCTGCGCCTCGATGAGTTTGAGCACATTGTCCTGGGCGAAGCGCAGCGCCTTGACGAACTCGTCTTCGGGGAGTTCGTCCGCCTGGCCCTCGATCATGATCACATCGCTGCGGTTGCCGACATAGACCAGATCCAGATCGCTTAGATCGCGTTGCTCGTGGGTGGGGTTCACCACGAACTTTCCGTCCACCCGTCCCACGCGCACCGCGCCGATCGGGCCGGCGAAGGGAATGTCCGAGAGGCAGAGTGCGGCGGAGGCACCGTTCATCGAGAGGATGTCGGCATCATTTTCCCCGTCGGCGCTGAGCAGCAGGGCGACGATCTGGGTGTCGTAGAAATACCCCTTCGGGAACAGCGGCCGCAGCGGGCGGTCGGTCATCCGGCAGGTGAGGATCTCCTTTTCGGTGGGGCGGCCTTCGCGCTTGAAGTACCCTCCCGGGAACACGCCTGCGGCCGAGGCCTTTTCCTTGTATTCCACCGAGAGCGGGAACCAGGTCTGTCCGGGTTTCACCTTGGTAGCGGAGACCGCGGTGACCAGCACGATCGTGTCGCCGCAGCGGACCGTGACCGCACCATCGGCGAGTTTGGCGAGTTTGCCGGTTTCGAAAGCGATCGGGTTGGTTCCGACTTCGCAAGTCAGTGTATGGATGTTCATCGTCTTTGTTTCCTTCGTTTTGTTCTTCTTTGTTTCCTTCGTTCTTCGTTCTTCTTCGTCTGGGCGGCGGGTCTTTGCGGAACCGCGCGGGGGCCGGGAGCGTGGAGCCGGCGGGGTGCCGTCCTTTTGTTCCCGGAGAGCGCCGGGAAGTGTTCCCATGCGCGGAAGCGGGCAGGCCACGGAGCGATCCGTGGCCTGCCTGCGGAGAGTGTCAGTGGCGGAGGTTGAGTCCCTGGACCACCTTGAGGTAGTGCTCCTCCGACCCGCGTTTGATGTAGTCGAGCAGCCTGCGGCGTTGGGCCACCATGGCGAGGAGGCCGCGCCGGGAGGCGAAGTCCTTGCGGTGGGCGTTGAGGTGCTCGGTGAGTTGGCTGATGCGGCGGGTGAGCAGGGCCACTTGGTAGGGCGCGCTGCCGGTATCGCCGTCGTGGAGTTGGTATTCCTTGAGGTTGATTTCCTGGGTGCTCATGGTCGTAGGGGATGGGTCCCGCCGGGGCCGGACCGTCCTTGTGGGGTATCGGGGGGGCGGGAAGAAAACCCGGATTCGGGCCCTTGGCAAGATCGAAAGGAGAAATTTCGTCATCCCTGTTTCCGGTCATCGGGGCCCATCCCAAGCCGGACGGCGGGATGAGCGCCCAACTCGGGATGGCCAGACGCGCCCCGGGCCTGTAAGAACGCGCGTGCCCGCGGGCCGAACGATGTCAGCCAAAGCCGCCGGAAAAGTCAGTCTCGCCGTCATGGCCAGCCGGGTGCTGGGCCTGGTGAGGGAAATGCTCTTCGCGGGTCTCTTCGGGGGCAGCCGCTGGATGGACTGCTTTTACCTCGCATTCAAGGTCCCCAACCTGCTGCGCGATTTGTTCGCCGAGGGAGCCTTGTCGCAATCCTTCGTCACGGTGTTTTCCAAGAGGCTTCAGGCATCGGGCGAGGGCTCGGCCTGGGATCTCGCCAACAAGGTCCTCACCCTCGCGGCGGTGTTCATGGGCTTGGTGACCTTGGCCGGCGTGGCGGCCGCACCGTGGATCGTGGCCTTGCTCACCTCCTTTTCCGGTGCGAGTCGCGGCTACGCGCCGGAGGAACTCGGCTTCACCATCGTGATGGTGCGCATCATGTATCCCTTCATCCTGCTCGTCTCGCTGGCGGCGCTGGTGATGGGACTGCTCAACGCCCGGCGCATCTTCGGCATGCCCGCGCTCTCCTCTTGCTTCTTCAACCTCGGCTCGATGATCTCCGGGGCGGCGCTCGGTTGGTATCTCGATCCCACATGGGGCAAGGACAGTCTCATCGGTTTTTCCATCGGCGTGGTGGTGGGCGGCTTGGCACAGCTCGTCTGTCAATTTCCCTCGCTGCGCCGCACCGGCTACCGGTTCCGGCCGGACTTCCGCTGGCGCGATCCCGGGGTGGGGCGGATCCTGCGGCTGATGGGGCCTGCCGTGCTCGCCTCTTCGGTGGTGCAGATCAATGTGCTGGTCAACGCGATGTTCGCCTATGGGGTCGGCGAGGGCGCGGTGAGCTGGCTCAATTACGCGTTCCGGCTCATGCAACTGCCGAGCGGCGTCTTCGGGGTGGGGGTGGCCACCGTCACCCTGCCCTCGCTGTCGCGCGCGGCGGTGGATGGCATCGGTCCGGACTTCCGTCCCACACTCGAAAAGGGCCTGCGACTGGTGGCGTTTCTCGTACTGCCTTCGATGATCGGCCTC
>CAZMUK010000143.1:0-3033 GCA_964569415.1 uncultured Luteolibacter sp.
ACAACGCCGACGGCGGCGAGGCGGAGATGTGCGGCAATGGCGCACGCTGCTTCGGGAGATTCACCGCCCACCTGTCGGAGGAAATGCCCGACAAAGTGACCTTCGAAACCATCGCCGGAATCTTGTCGGCGGAAATGACCGATGACCAGGTCCGCATCGCGATGTCGGAACCCGCCGACCTGCAACTCAACCGCGCCACGGCGGTCGAGGGGCTGGCGGTGCCGCTCCATTCGCTCAATACCGGCGTGCCGCACGCGGTGGCCTTTCTTCCGGATCCGGAAACCCTGCGCCGAACCGATGTGGAGCGCATCGGCCGCAGCATCCGCCGGCATGCGGATTTCGCACCCGCCGGCACCAATGCGAATTTCGCGGCCGTGCTTGCACCCGGCCACATCGCGATCCGCACCTACGAGCGCGGCGTGGAGGCGGAAACGCTGGCCTGCGGCACCGGCATGGCCGCCTGCGCCCTCATCCACCACCTGCTGACCGACGCGCCATCCCCGATACGGGTGGATGTGGCCGGCGGCGATACTCTCGAAGTGGGCTTCCGCAAACAGCCCGACGGCTCATTCACGGAGGTGACCCTCACCGGTCCGGCGGATTTTGTGTTCGAAGGGGATATCGAACTCTGAGCGGCACACGGCGCGCCCTCGCTTTCCAGTCACCGGGCCACGCATCCGGACCCTCAGGCTTCAGCCTTCCAACACCGCCCGGCGGATCCGCCCCGGCGGCTTGCTCAGGAAACGGGCGGCCAAGGCACCGAACTCCTCGGATAGGTCGGTCAGCCATACCTCAAGCGACCCCTCGCGACCTTTTCCCGACATGAGCCCGAGACGGCCAAGCTCGGCCTGCAACAGGGCCGCGCAAGTACCCGCGGAATCGACCAACCTCACGCCCTCGGGCAGCTGGCGCCTCAACAAGGGCACGAGCAGCGGATAGTGGGTGCAACCGAGCAGCAAGGTGTCGATGTCTTTGGCGATCAACGGCTCGAGATAGGTTTTCAAGACCGACTCCGCCGCGGGATGCGCCAGCCAGTCCTCTTCCACCAGCGGCACCAGCAAGGGCGCGGGCTGCGCGTGAATCACCAAACCCGTGCGCCGCTGCGCCAAGGCATGCTGGTAGGCATGCGACTGCACCGTGCCGCGCGTGGCAATGAGGCCCACCCGCTCGACCGCAGGATCCGCGAGCACCGCCTCCACCCCGGCGTCGATGACCCCGATCAACGGAACATCAAACAGCCCGCGCAACGATGCCAGGGCATGCGCCGAGGCGGTGTTGCACGCCACGACCACGGCCTTGACTCCCTTGGAAACCAGGAATCGCGTGTCCTGCTCCGCAAAACGCCGGATGGTCTCCGGACTCTTGGATCCGTACGGCAGTCGCGCCGTGTCGCCGAGGTACAGAATGTCCTCGTCGGGCAACAAACGCTGCACCGCGGCCACCACGGTCAAGCCGCCGACTCCGGAATCGAAAAAACCCAAGGGAGCATCGCTCACACGCCGCATTCTGAAGAGCTCCCCGCTGCGGGCAAGCGGGAACACAGGGCACGCGCCCCCCCACCTGATCCACCTCTCCGCGCCAGCGGCCCGCCCCAGTCCACGCTTGCGCCCCCGCCACCGCACAACTATGTTCCTGCACCTCCCGGATGGAGAAAGCGTAGACAACCTCCGCAGAGTTCCGTCGGCCCGCTTCCGCTACCGGAGAAGATCCCCGCAAACGAGCCCCGCAGGCATCATGAACAACCGCCGCCAGTTCCTCCGCGCCTTCACCCTCGGTTCCGCGACCGCTCTGGGCCTTGCCCTCCGTTCCCCGGGAGAACCCCAAGCCGCCGCCGTGAAACAGACCGAGTCGGATCCGGTGGCGACCGCCCTCGGCTACAAGGAGGACGCCTCGAAGATCGACAAAACGAAATTCCCCCGCTTCGAGGCATCGCAGAATTGCGGCAACTGCGCCCTGTTCGTCGACAAGCCCGGAGAGGACTACGCCCCCTGCACCGCCTTCGGCAACAAGCTCGTCGCGCGCAAGGGCTGGTGCGCCGCCTGGGCGAAGAAGCCCTGATCCGCGGCCTCCGCGGAATTTGATATATTTGATATCAATTCGAAAGCCCGCGGACAGGGAGGGATTGACTCCGCTGCGCTCCGTCCAAGCCTGCGGCCGCTTCGCGGTTGTTTTCCGCCGCCGCTACAAGCGGCTCCTGCTTTCAAACCCTGAGGAATCCTCGCTGCGCTCGTCACGGGTTCTCATCCCTCCCTGTCCGCGGAAGGAACCGAAGTGAGCAACGGGAGTCGAAAGCCCGCGGACAGGGAGGGATTCGAACCCTCGGTGACGTTTCCGCCACACACGCTTTCCAAGCGTGCTCATTCGACCACTCTGACACCTGTCCTTTGCGGTTCGGGAGGGGGAGGCTAGGAGAGGGACCGGGGCTTTGCAATCCTTTTTCATGCAGCTCAAGCCGCTCCGGCATCGACCTGGCGGTCGACATCCTCCCGCAGGTTGGAGATGATGAAATCCTGACGCTCCGGAGTATTTTTCCCCATGTAAAATGCCAGCAACTCGCGCACACCCTTGCCCTCCTCGTACTCGACCGCATCCAACCTCATGTCCTTGCCGATCATGAAACCGAACTCTTCGGGCGAGATCTCACCCAAGCCCTTGAAGCGCGTGATCTCGATTCCCTTGCCGAGCCTGGCAAGCGCTGCGCGGCGCTCGGTCTCGTCGTAGCAATAGACCGTCTCACGCTTGTTTCGAACCCGGAACAGCGGGGTCTGCAGGATGAACACATGACCGTCCCGGATCAGTTCCGGAAAAAACTGCAGGAAGAAAGTGAGCAAGAGCAGACGGATGTGCATGCCGTCCACATCGGCATCGGTGGCGATCACCACACGCCGGTACCGCAGGGCCTCGATGCCTTCCTCGATGTTGAGCGCAGCCTGCAGCAGGGCGAACTCCTCGTTCTCATAGACCACCTTGCGCGGCAGACCGAAGGTGTTGAGCGGCTTGCCCCGCAGGGAAAACACCGCCTGGGTCTCGACA
>CAZMUK010000144.1:0-3032 GCA_964569415.1 uncultured Luteolibacter sp.
GCTTCCCCGATGGCCCGCCTCGTCTGGACCGTGCGGGATTTGAGGAAGGGTGTGGTGCCGAATACCTGACCTGCCATGAGGAGGTCAGCCTCGATCAGGTGAGAACCGGTTCGGAGGGGTCGATCCGCACCCGTGGAGATCCGCTTGTTCGCAGGCGGAGGCGGCTCTTGATCAACCCGGATCGGGGGTAAGACGACACCTTGAAGGCAAGATCTTCGTGTCCGGCTCCATATTGCCGAGCCCGTGCTGCTGCACTCAAGCGGGGAGTCGGATGAGCCAATCGGATCAGTACGGGCAGCCGCGCGCGAGCCCGGGCATTGGTGTGTGTCTCACCAGCCCTCTCTCGCGATGGATCCAAGAAATGCCTGCGGAATCGATCACCAGCATTGTTCCATCATCGAGGCAGTGCACATCGATGGGAATCATCAGTTTCTTATAGGACCACACCATCTTCCCCTTGCGGTTGAACTCAGCGATCTGGTTGAGGCGAGCCTGAGCGACCAATGTATTGCCGTTGGGCAGGCGTTGGATGCGTTGCGGGTCCTGCACCTCCTCCATGGACCAGACTTCCTCGCCCTGCGGGTCGACCTCGAACAGGCGGCCGGATAGATCCTTGCCGGGGAACACATGTTCGGAGATGAGCGTGTTGCCATTCGCGAGCCGGATGGCATCGGTGGCGCGGGTGCGGGTCTTTGCGGTCCAGACGACCGCGCCCTTGGCATCGATCTCCACCACTTTTTTCGCATCCGACAGTGCGGCAACCGTATTTCCGTTGGCGAGGCGTTGCACACTGATTACGCCACCGTCCATCCGATCGGAACGCCAGATCGATTTTCCGTCCGGACTGAACTCGCTGACAATGAAATCCTTCCTATCCATGAAACCGACGATGTAGTTTCCATTCGCGAGTCGCTGCACGGACCAAGGGGCGCGGAATTCAAGGTCCAGATTGTCCCTCCGCTTGCGGCCGTTTCGATCGAGTTCGATTACGCTGTTTGCCCTGTAGTTGTCATGAAACACCAAGGCGATATTCGCTTGAGGACGGAACCTCGGCAGAGGGAAACGGAGGTCCGAGGAAGCGGAGGAATCGCGGATCCAGCGTTCCCATTGGTTCGCGGCAGCGATGCGGGATCCCTGGTTGGCGATATCCTGAACGGAGATATTCTGTCCGGTGAGCAGCATGAGGATCTGAGAGGCCTCATCGGAAACCACCTGCGATTTGCTGCCCACAAGTGCGGCGAGGACCGGCAGGGAGGATCGGTCACCGAGATTGGCGAGGTGGAGTGCGGCCTGGAGTCTCACCCACTCGACGGGGTCGTTTAGGAGCTTGCGGCATTCCGGGCGCGGAGTGCGGGATAGTGAGGCCAAGCCCGTGGCAGCTACTGCGCGGACGGCGGGATCAATGTGGTTGACGGCTGCGAGGAGTTCCTTCTCTTCGGACGGAAGGGCGGTTTTGGCAACAGCCTCGGCGCCCAGCATCATCATTGCGAAATCCGATGTGCCGGCCATCAATTGAAGCAGTTCCGTGGTCAGTCCTTTCGGGGAGCATTCGATGATTGCGGCGAGTTGTTCCCTGATCACGCTGTCCGCTCCTTTGCCCAACGAGGCGAGGACTTCCTTCGCGCGAAAGCGTATCTCAGGGTCGGGCGATGTGGTCGCTTTTCTCACAACATGAAGCGGGAACGGCTTCATTACCTTGAGCTTGAGGGTCGCATCCTCGCGCACGGCGAACTGTTCGTCATTCAAGCGGGTGACGAGCGATTCCGCCTGCTCGTTTCCGCCGAGAATGGTGGCGAGGACCTCGCGGATTTGTTCCTCCCGTTCCGCCGAGGCCGGGAGCAAGAGAGCCGCCGCGACCAGAAGGGCGGCGGGAAAGGAGCGGACCACGGAGGGTTGTCTCATCGCGAATCCGGTATAGTAAGCGGGTGGACGGCTGTCAATCGCCGTCGTGCCAAGTCCGGAAATCCTGATTCTCACGCCGAGAAGCGGTCTTCGCTCGGCGAGGCCCCCGGGCGGGCGGAGGCCTTGCCGTTGGCGGCCAAATGGTTGAGGCAGTGGAACACCTCCTCCGGGTCGGCGCCGAGGGTGGATGCAATGGATTCGGCGGTCCTTGGGTCGCTGTCGAGCGAGTTCCTGACCCGCTTGAGGAGGTCGAGGAAGGTTCCCGCCGCCCGTTTTCCCGCTTCCACGCCCGGTTGGTGGTAGGCGTTGATGTTGACGAGCGACGCGTAGAAAGAAACCGCCCGTTCGAACAGCGCGATGAGCATGCCGAGGTGGAAAGCGCTTGTCTGTGGCACGGAGATCGTCAGCGAGCGGCGACCTGCCTCGTGAAGGGCCTTGCGGGTTCCGCGAAGGAAGCCCTGCAGGTAGTCCCCCGAGGTCACTTGTGGCTCCACCTCGATCGACGGGCCTTCGCGGTCCTTGCGGACTTCGATGAAGACGGCGAAGAAATTGTCCACTCCGTCCCGGAGTTGTTGGATGTAGGCATGCTGGTCGGTCGATCCCTTGTTGCCATAGACCGTCAGTCCCTGGCGGACGATCTTCCCGTCGAGGTCGGTTTCCTTGCCGAGCGATTCCATCACCAGTTGTTGCAGGTAGCGGGAGAGCAGGGCGAGAGAGTCCTTGTATGGCAGCACCACCATGTCCTTGGTGCCGCGGCCTTTGGTGGCGTGGTGCCAAGCGAGAGCCATGGTCATGGCTGGATTGCGCGAGGTGTCGCGCAACCGGGTGTGTTCGTCCATGGTGGCGGCACCTGCAAGCAGTTGGCGGATGTCGATTCCCTGGAGAGCGGCCGGCACGAGGCCGACGGTGGAGAGCACCGAGGTGCGGCCGCCGATCCAATCCTCCATCGGAAAGCGGGCGAGGAAGCCTTGTTCGGCGGCAAAGCGATCGAGTTTCGAGTCCCTGCCGGTGATGGCCACCGCATGATTTGCGAAGCGCAGGCCGTCCTGCTCCCATGCCGCGATCGCCTCCAGCATGCCGTTGCGGGTTTCCGGGGTTCCGCCGGATTTCGAGATCACAAGCGCGAGGGT
>CAZMUK010000145.1:0-2754 GCA_964569415.1 uncultured Luteolibacter sp.
CCACATAGCCCGGCGGCGAACCGATGAGACGGCTGGAGGTGAACTTCTCCATGTATTCCGACATATCGATCTGGATCAGAGAATCCGGGTCGCCGAACATGAATTCCGCGAGGTTGCGCGCCAGATAGGTCTTGCCCACGCCGGTGGGGCCGAGGAAGAGGAACGAACCGATCGGGCGGCGCGGATCCTTCAGGTCGGCGCGGGAGCGGCGCAGTGCCTTGGAGATCGCCACCACCGCCTCGTCCTGGCCGATCACGCGTCCCTTGAGGTCGTCCTCCATGCGGAGCAGTTTCTCCGCTTCCTTCTCCTCCATGCGGCGGAGAGGTACGCCGGTCCATTTTGCCACCACCGCCATGATGTCGTCGTCGGTGACCGTCACGATCGTCTCCTCCGAGACCGCGCGCCACTTGCGGAGCGCCTCCTCGAGGTTGCGTTTCGCATTCTTCTCGTCATCGCGCAGCGAGGCCGCGGTTTCGAAGTCCTGTTCCGTAATCGCCGCCAATTTCGCGCGGTTGATGCGGTCGATCTCCGCCTCCAGATCCTTGATCGCCGGGGGGCGGGTGAGGGTGGCGATGCGCGCGCGGGCGCCGGCCTCGTCGAGCACATCGATCGCCTTGTCCGGCAGGTAGCGCGCGGTGAGGTAGCGCGAGGTGAGTTTCACGGCCGCCTCCACCGCATCCGGGGTGAAGCGCGCCTTGTGGTGGCTTTCGTATTTCTCCTGGAGTCCTTGGAGGATGCGGATTGCATCGGGCACCGAGGGTTCCTCCACCTTCACTTGTTGGAAGCGGCGTTCGAGGGCCGAGTCCTTCTCGATGTGTTTGCGGTATTCGTTGAGGGTCGTGGCGCCGACGCACTGGAGTTCCGAGCGGCTGAGCGCCGGTTTGATGATGTTCGAGGCGTCCATCGCCCCTTCCGCCGATCCCGCGCCGACGATGGTGTGGAGTTCGTCGATGAAGAGGATCACATTGCGGACTTTTCGGATCTCGTCCATCACCGCCTTGATGCGTTCCTCGAATTGGCCGCGGTATTTCGTACCGGCGACCATCAGGGCCAGGTCGAGGGTGATCACGCGCTTGTCGCGGAGGATTTCCGGGACATTGCCGCTGGCGATTTCCTGGGCGAGGCCTTCCACGATCGCGGTTTTGCCCACGCCTGCCTCGCCGATCAGCACCGGGTTGTTTTTGGTGCGCCGGCAGAGGATCTGGATCACCCGTTCGATTTCCGCCTGGCGGCCGATGACCGGGTCGAGTCCGCCATCGCGCGCCACCTTGGTCAGGTCGCGTCCGAATGCCTTGAGTGCCGGGGTTTTGGATTTGTCCTCCGGGCCTTCGGCGGCGGCGCGTTCGCCGGGATCTTCCTCGAAGGGGGACTCCTCCTCCTCCTCCTCGCTCGGGTCGTCCTGGTCCTCGGGAGAGAAGTTCGGGTCGATTTCCGCCAGCACCTCGTTGCGGGCGCGTTGGATGTCCACATCGAGCCGTTGCAGCACGCGTGCGGCCACGCCCTCGCCTTCGCGGAGCAGGCCGAGCAGGAGGTGTTCGGTTCCGACATACGAGTGGTTGAGTGATTTCGCCTCCTTGTTGGCGAGGGCGAGCACCTTCTTCACACGCGGCGTGTAGGGGATGTTGCCTTGTGGTTTTTGTGGCGGCCCCGAGCCCACTTCGCGTTCCACCTCCATACGGACCGTTTCCAGTTCCAGGCCCATGCGTTCCAGCACATTGACCGCCACGCCTTGGCCGAGTTTGATGAGGCCGAGCAGCAGGTGTTCGGTCCCGACATACGCGTGGTTGAAGCGGTCCGCCTCCTTGCGTGCGAGGGCGAGGACCTGTTGGGCTCTGGGAGTGAAGTTGTTCATGCCTGGTCGGTCGGGTGGTTGTCGGGGAGGTGGCGTCCCTTCCCGTCGCAAGCACTGGTATCAGGGGAATCCAGCGAATGCAAACGGGAGCGGATGATTTCCGCGCGGGCGGTATCGCGTTCGTCTGCGGAGAGTTCCTTTTCCGAGCGGATCTGGAGGTGGGCGCGCTGGATTTCCATCATCAGCGAGTCGCAGAGGGTGGCGGATTCCGGCGGGAAAAAGCCCAAGGAGGAGCCCAGGCGCAGCAAGGAAAGCTGGTTGAAGGCCTCCTTGGTGTCGATCACATGGGCGTGGCGGAGGATGCCGTAGGCGCGGCCGATGCGGTCGGTGACCATGGAGGGATCGTCCTCCAGCAGTTTGGCGCGGGCGTTTTCCTCGTGGGAGGCCACTTTGCGGATTACGCGGTCGAGTGCGAGGATGATGGACTCCTCGTTTTCGCCGAGGGTGGACTGGTTGGAGATCTGGTAGAGGTTGCCGAGGGATTCCGATCCTTCTCCGAAGATACCGCGCACGGCCAGTCCGATTTTATTCACGGCTTGGAGCACCTGTCCGATTTGGTCCGAGAGCACGAGGCCGGGGAGGTGGAGCATCGCCGAGGCGCGCAGGCCGGTGCCGATGTTGGAGGGGCAGGTGGTGAGGTATCCGAGGGTGGGGTCGAACGCGTAGTTCAGGGGGGCCTCGAGTTGGGAGTCGAGTTCCGAGAGGGCGTGGAAGGCGGCCTCGAGTTGGAGGCCGGGGCGGATTGCCTGCATGCGGAGGTGGTCCTCCTCATTGAGCATGAAGCTGAAGGACTGCCGGCGTTCGATGACGGTGGCCGAGCCGTTGCTGCGTGCGGCCAGTTCGCGGGAGATCAGGTGGCGTTCCACGAGCACCTGCACGTTGCGGACGCCCGGCAGTCGTTC
>CAZMUK010000146.1:0-2727 GCA_964569415.1 uncultured Luteolibacter sp.
ACGATCCGGCCCAAGCGGCGGCCCTGCGGGTCAGCGCAGGCGGAGGGAAATTTCAATCTATGGATCTCAAAGGGAATTCCGCACTCCTGCACACCGAACCGCTCGGCCACGGGCAACAGAAAGTCTTTTTGCCGACGATTCCGCCGTGGGAAGGGCTGGTCGTTCGGTCGTCCAACGCTTTGGCTGGGCCATGGCAGTAATTTTGAGGAAATGTCCGTCTTGGACAACGTTTCCGTTTTGAGTTCCGGTTCCGGATCCCGTCTATTCATGCCATGAGTCCCCGCCATCACCTTCGCGCTTTGTTGTCCCTAGTTTTATTTTGCATGCCGCACACCGGCTGGAGCCAAGGAGAATTATTTTCCGAGGATTTTGAATCAGTCCCCCCGGGCAAACGACTCAGCGAGGAGACAATCTGGCAGACCAGCCACATGACCGCCGGAGAAGTTACCGTCGAGGCCGACAATGGCAACCGGTATGCCGTGTCTATTTCCGGAGAAAACGAATTCTGCCAAATCGACAACCTGCCGTTCCGCCTGACCCCCGCCAGCGTGGTTCTCTTGAGTTTCGACCTCTTCTTGGAAAGCGAACAGAGTTCCGCCGCGGTGGGCATCGGCCCGGACGGCTTGGTGCCCGCCTACGCGGGAGTGGTGGGATCGTACCTCGGTGTCCGCACCCAAGATTGGGGGACAGGGACAGGTGCCCGCAGTGCCTCAGGCTCCCTAATTCGTCCGATGGCAGGGACATGGCATCGCATCCAATCCCGCTGGGATTTTGCCGACAACGACGGCCTTGGATCCGCGACGCTTGCGATGCGGGATCTCGACGCGGAGGGGCAGGATTTCACCCCCCTCTATTTCGACTTGGCGCAATCGCAGGAAAAGGTGTCGCTGGAGATCCCCACCGATAAGCCGGTGAGCACGTGGGGTCGCATTTGGTTCCGCTTGGACAAGGCCCGGATCGATAACATCCGGGTGGAGCTCGAGTAGAATCCGGAGGCAACGAATTATCGGGAAGGTGGACTGCAGGATAATATGATGAAAGCAAACCCGGACTTTCCATCGAGCAAGGTGGAGCGGCTGCCCCGTTTTTCCGCTTGGCAACTTTTCCCCCGCGGGGCGGCCATTTTGGGGGACCGCTGTCTGCTCTCGGCTCTGATCGCCCTGGCAGCTTTGCTCCTCCCCGCCTGCAAGGAACGCCAACCGGGGACGGAAACAACGCAAAGTCAACAGGCCGAGCAGCAGACCGCCGCGCCGACTCCCGTCCAAGCCGGGGTTGCGGCCAAAACCGAGGGCTTTCCCCGCTATGGCGACGTCATGATGCGGGGGCTGAAAGTGATGCGCTCTGCGGACGGCAGCGAGCACGACACCCTCGCTGCAGCCAAGGCCTTCGGTGTCAACCGCATCGAATGGATTTATGATGTCGACGACGAGTTCCACCGGGAGGCCAGGGAAGCCGGCATCCGTGTGTCTGCCGCCATGAGCCCCAACTTATACCACCAAGTTCTCAAGGGGCGCCCCGACGAGGCGGAACTCATCCAAAGATTCACCACCCGCGACTTGGCGGGCAACCAGAACGTCATGGAGCACACCAAGGCTTGGCCGGGTTACGAAAAGCATAGTTACGTTCCGGACATGGCGAACGAGGAATTTACCCGCATGTATATCGACTATGTTTCGGGCTTGGTCGACAAGGGGTTCTTGACGCTGCATCGTGACGATGGGGCCAATAATGTCTCCATGCTCAGGAACGGGGGGTCGTTTGCGGAGCCGAGCATCGCCTATTTCCGTGACTACTTGAAAAAAAAATACAGTCCCGCAGAGTTGGCCAAGCTGGGGGTCGGGGACATCGAGACTTTCAATGTGCGCGAGCACTTTCTGGCCCTCGGGGCGCCGGAGGGCAACGACTTCTGGAAATGGCGGGGCAGCCCGCTGGTGGACGACTATAATCAAGCGATGCGGGAAATCGTGATCCGCCATTGGCAAACGGTCCGCGCCGGGGTCAAAGAAAAGACCGGTAAAGATGTGGTCTTCTCCGGCCACGTTCTGGAGTGGGACGATATTGGGATGCAGTTTGACTACGGGATTGCCGAAGTGATCGACCATTTCGTCCAACCGTTGACGATTTACGAGCTTGCCCGTCGTAACCGGCAAGCGGGCAAACTGCAGGCTTATTTGATGGTGCTCGACAGAAAATGGGAGACCAACCCGAATTATGTCGAGAGGAACCGCCGTGCCATTGCACTGACCTACGCGTTCGGAATGATCCCCTTTGTTCCCTGGGACCAATATATGTATTCCGATGTTCCCCGATACTTCGGTAAACCCGAGGAATACGCGGACCTGTTCTGGCTCGTGCGAAACAATCGCCATCTCTTCGACGATCACGAGGAGGTGTTCGTCACCGGCCGGGATTCAACCGGGCTTTACCAGTGGCCCCCCAACCAATTGCTGGAATCGGAGTTGGCAGAGCCGCGTCCGCCCGTCCGGCTGAACTCACGCAGCGCGCTGGCCTCCGTCAGGAAGGTGCCCGGGAAGGACGGGAGCGCAACGGTTCACTTGGTGGACTGGTCCTACGGCCCGAGGCCCTTGGAGGTCACGGTGGATCCCATGGCCACGGTGGGGAGCGAGAGTGCGACCATCACCCTTCTGCAACCGGGGAAGGACCCCGTGCCACTGGGGGTTAATGTTGGCGGCACGATCGAGCTTCCAGCCCTCGACCCATGGGCAC
>CAZMUK010000147.1:0-2705 GCA_964569415.1 uncultured Luteolibacter sp.
AGCGGTCCAACTGCGCTTCGGGAAGCGGGTAGGTGCCTTCCTGCTCGATCGGGTTCTGGGTGGCCAGAACGAAGAAGGGCTTGGGGAGATCGAGGGTGTGCTCACCGACCGTCACATGGTGTTCCTGCATCGCCTCGAGCAGGGCCGCCTGGGTCTTGGGGGGCGTCCGGTTGATCTCGTCGGCCAGCACGAGGTTGGAGAAGATCGGTCCGTGCACGAAACGGAATCCGCGGCGGCCGGTCTCGGGATCGACCTCCAGCACATCGGTGCCGGTGATGTCCGCGGGCATGAGGTCGGGCGTGAACTGGATGCGCTTGAAGCCGAGATCGAGCGCGCGCGCGAGGGTCGAAACCAGCAAGGTCTTGGCCAACCCCGGCACACCGACCAGCAGGGCGTGGCCGCGGCAGAACACCGCCATCAAGGTTTGTTCGACGACTTGCTCCTGTCCGACGATCACCCGGCCGATCTCCTCCCGCATCTTGCTGTACAGGGAGTGCAGGCGTTCGATTGATTCCTTGTCGCTGGTTTCCATTGGGCGCAGTACCGGGTGGGGTTTGGGGTTCTTTCAGAAATCCGCTCGGAAGAACCCGCGACGACCCCCGGGGCTGGCGGGCAGGCCGTGCGAGGGGCATCGGGGATGGGGCGTCGGGGTTTTGGGAGGAGTCTGCGGGGTCGGGGCCGGGGGTGGGAATCAAGATCCGGGGGAGCTGCGAACTCTCCTCAGCGCATGAACGAGAAACGCGGCCGCGATGACCAGCATAAACAAGGAGAAAAACTGCCCCTTGGTCAGCCAGCCCACCATCGCCGCATCCGGCTCCCGGAACTGCTCGCCGATGATCCGGAATACCGCGTAGAGGCCGAAAAACAGGCCGGTCAGCAAACCATGCGGTGCGTTTCGGTGGCGGAGGCGCACTCCGAAAAGGATGAGGAACAACAGCAACCCCTCGAGCAGGGCCTCGTAGAGTTGGGACGGGTGACGGGACGAAAGGTGCTCGCCGAGTGCACGCGCCACTTCGGGACTCTTGCGGACCGCCGCGATCAGCGAATCGAGCGAGCCGCCGGCCAGCGCGGGGTCGGCAGCGATGCAGGCATCCCACGCCGCGCGTTGCGCCTCCGGGCTTTCCTCCGGCAGCGACAGCGGAAATTTCACCGCCCACGGGAGGGAGCCGCAAACCCGCCCGTAGAGTTCGCCGTTGATGAAGTTCGCGATGCGTCCGAACAACAAACCAAGGGGTGCCACCACGCAGAGACCGTCTCCGAGCCCGGTCCAGGACACCTTGTGCTTCCGGGCGTAAACCCAGGTGAAGATCATCAGACCGAGGATCCCGCCATGGCTGGCCATGCCCCCCTCCCATACGCGCAACACCTGCAAGGGATCCCGCGCAAACCCTTCCCAGCCGGCCGCAGGAAGCTGGTAAAAGAACAGGTAGCCAAGTCGTCCGCCGAGAAAGACCCCGAACAAGGCCGCCGCCGCAATGAAATCCCCGACCTTTTCCGGCCCCAGCACCCAAAGGCCCCTCGTCGCAAGCCGACGCAGCAGGAAGAAACCGGCGACAAAGCCGAACAGGTAGGCCAGGCCGTACCAGCGGATCGCCACCGCCCCGTGCAGCGGAAGCGCCACCGGATCCAAGTTGTGCACATACACGGCCAGCACGCGCGCAGCACATACGAAGCAGGCCACCGGCGCAAGGAAACACCGGGAGTTCTCCCCTGCCCCCATCGGGAGGTCGCCGTGGCTTGACAGCCACCCGTCCGCTGCCCGACCCTGCGACCGACGACAGGGGTGCCCTTCCGAACGCGGGGCCGAGATGTTCCAACGCGTGGAACGAACCCTCCGAACCTGACGCGGATCATGCCGCCGGAGGGAGTCGGGCCGCGCGCCTGCTTCCCCGCGCGGCAGACCCGGCAGGAAAAACCGCACCGCCGATCATCCACCAGCCACCTCCATGATCCAACCCGAAGAGCCCGCCGCCGGCAAACCCGATTCCGACGCCTCCGCGCCCGCAGCCATGTTTCCAGGATCGCGGCGGATCTATGCCGATGGCTGCATCCACTCCACCCTGCGGGTGCCGATGCGCGAGATCTCCCTCTCACCCACGAAGCGTGCCGATGGTCGCATCGAGGAAAACGAAGCGGTCCGGGTCTACGACAGCTCGGGGCCTTGGGGTGATCCGGACTACCGCGGCACGGTCGAGGAGGGACTCCCCGCGCTTCGCCTGCCTTGGATTCTCGGACGCAACGATGTCGAGTCGTGCGAGGGCCGCCCGGTACTCCCGCGCGACAACGGCTACCTCAGCGAACAGCACGCCGAGTTCGCATCGAAGTCCGAACGCTCCAACCGCCTGCGGCCCTTCCCGGCATCCGCCTCGGAGAAGCGCCCCGTGCTTCGCGCGCGCTCCGGCCCGGTCACCCAACTGCACTACGCGCGCCAGGGAATCATCACCCCGGAGATGGAGTTCATCGCGATCCGCGAGCAGATGCGGCGCGAGGCGGAAGCTTCGCGCCTCTCGGACCTTTCCGGCGACATCGTCCGCAACGATCTGCGCAAGCAGCACGCCGGTTCCGCCCAAAGCCCGGACCGCCCGGATTCCCCCGGCGTGTTCCGCCGCTTCCCCCAACGCATCCCGCGCGAAATCACCCCGGAGTTCGTCCGCGACGAAGTGGCCGCGGGACGCGCGATCATCCCGGCCAACATCAACCACCCG
>CAZMUK010000148.1:0-2703 GCA_964569415.1 uncultured Luteolibacter sp.
AAGGCGGTTCACAAGGTAAGAGATATCGAAAATCTTCTCCCGCTGAACGATCTGGCACCGGGAGCCCGGGTGCTGACCATCACGTTATCTTCCGTTGGTGCGGATTTGCCGGAGGTGGACGAGGAATTGAAGCGCCGGGGTTTTGAGGTCTCACACCGGTTGAACCCGGTGGACAGCGAACCGATGTTGTTCAAAACCCTCTCACAATATGATGCTGTCTTTGTGAATTTTGTATTCAAGGCCGCGCCGGGAACCAACTCCGTTCGGTCTGTCGGTTGGCAGAACCGCACATTTTACGGCGGCTGGTATATGGATCATCCCCGGGCAGTTTTCACTTCTTTCGGTTCGCCTTATCACTTGCGGGTGTTCAATTCACTGCCCAACTACATCAATGTGCATTCGAATTGCGGGGACAGTCAGCGGGCCGCCGTAGCGGCCTGGTTTGGAGAGATTCCCACGCAGGATCATGGGCCGGTGTCGAACTTGCTGCGATGAAGAAGTCTTCTGTGGGAAATAACACTATGAACGCCTCAATCCAAAAAATACTCTCCGCTCAAACGACGCGCTTCACCGTTTCCCTGCGGGCTCATTATCCGAATTGGGCGGAATACCATCGCTTTCAAGAGTTGCTGGATTTTCTCGTTGGATTCCGGGACGTGATTGATGAGGTTGCACTCTTCAGTTCCAGCACACACTCCCCCTTGCCGCTGGCTGAGTTGGAGTCCCGGGCCGGAGTGATGGCGGAGCGGATTCCCGCACTCAAGGCTCTCGGGCTGCGGGTCGGAATCAACCACCTCGCGACGATAGGGCATCTCGACGAAAATCTGGAAAATTCGCTCAACGAGCCCTGGCAACGGCTGGTGGACAGGTCGGGAAAGGTTTCGCAGAGCAACTATTGCGCCTCGGATCCGAAGGTTCAGGAATACATCCGCAAGAGCTATGCCTCCTTCACGTCGGCCGACCCCGATTTTATCTGGCTGGACGATGATCTCCGGCTGGAGTCCCATTCCGGCACCGTGGACTTCGCCTGCTTTTGTCCGTTTTGCCTGGAGGAATTTGGCCGAACGGAAGGCGTCCTTCGCTCACGGGAGGAGCTTCTTGCCGCTTTCAAAACGGGAGCGGACCAGATCGCCCTGCGGACCCGCTGGCTGGCGCGCAATCGCCGCTATGCCACCCGCATCCTTGATCTCGCACGGTCAGAGGCGGACAAAGGGAACGGGGACATCGCCCTCGGGCTGATGACCACGAACTCCTCGTATTCCGGCTACGGATTTCCGGAGTGGGCCCGGGCGATGGCCGGCCCGCGTCACCTCAAGGTCAAGTTTCGGCCCGGCGGAGGGTTTTATAGCGACGAGTCGCCGCTGCAATTACTCGCCAAACTCCATGCAGTCGGGCGTCAAAACGCCTTTGTCCCACCGGAAGTCACCGACATCCAATACGAACTTGAGAGTTTCCCGTATCTCCCGCTCAACAAAAGCCGGACGATGTTCCAAGCTGAACTCTTCGGGGCGGCCGCAGTCGGTTGCACCGGGGCGGCGCTGAATGTTCTGAACATCACCGGCGATCCCCTCGATGAGTTTGGCTTCTATTTTCAATCCGTCCGCGAGTCGCGCACCCTTTTCGACCAAATGGTGGACGCCTTCGGGCAAAGCCCCTGCGAGGGGATCTGGAACGCTTTCACCCCGGATCACAATGCCGTCCTTTCCCCCGGCCAGGATTGGCCCGGCCCCGGGAAACATAGCGGCGACCTGCGATCCGTGAACGAACTCTGGACCCTGGGACTGCCTCCCGCCTACACGCGGGAGGGGGCCTCCGTGACCTTGCTTCTCGGCGACAGTGTGCTCGAGTGGTCGAAGGAAGACCTCGTGGCATTTCTTTCGGGCGGAGTGCTGCTGGACGGCCCTGCATTGCAGCGTTTGGAGGAACTCGGTCTTGCCGAGCTTGCCGGGTGGAAAGTCGCCGGAACCTGCGAGGCCGACATCTCCGAGCGGTTCACCGGAGATCCGCTCAATGGACGTTTCGGAGGCTGGCACCGGGACTGCCGCCCGTCTTTCTGGCCGCAAACCACCTGGCTTATCGAACCCCTGCTCCCGAACGCGAGAGCCTTGGCCGAAGCGCGGAATTTCACCCCGGAAACGCTGGGGCATTGTGCCGGCGTTTTTGAAAACCACCTGGGTGGCCGGGTGGCTATCCTTGGCTACTATCCGTGGACCATGCTGGGGAGCCTCGCCAAAACAACCCAGATGCGCGAACTCACCCACTGGCTCGGCCGGGGGCACCTCCCCGCTTTAGTCGAATCCTTCCACCGGATGGCCATCTGGTGCCGACGGGATGCCGACGGATCACCAGCATTCGCCCTCATCAACGCGAGCCAAGATCCGGCCGAAGGAGCGGTTCTGCGGATTCGGGATAGCGGCGATCCTCTTTGCGCACTGCAGGCCGGTGGTAAGGTCTCCTCCCTGAGGGCGGAACCCCTCGGCAACGGATACCAAAGAGTCGTGTTGCCAACGATGCCGCCGTGGAACGGGATGGTCGTGTGTTCGGCAGACGATCTGGCCGCACCGCGTCAGGAATGCGAATGAAACGTCCGCCTCAGACAAGGCAGCCAGCTTGAGTTCTGCAGTGATCCTGTGTCGGATGAACAAATACCCCCATGCGCAAATTCGCCCGCCATCTCCTCTGTCACCTCGTCGCCCTATCGTT
>CAZMUK010000149.1:0-2613 GCA_964569415.1 uncultured Luteolibacter sp.
TCGAGAAATCGAGTCGGGCACCCTTGATCACGGCGGAGGCCGTGGGGGCCGTAGCTATTTCCGGTGTTGCCTTTGTAATGTTGACCGTCAGCCCGGTCGGCTGCGTGAGCGAATAGTTAGAGTTATTGATCGTATAGCCGGTAACCGTCACAGGCTTGTTGTCCCCTGCCGTGGCCGTGGAGACAGTGCCTGTTGGCGAGCCGCCGAGCGTCACCGAGTCCCCAGACTCCACGCCGACCAGCGATCCACCAGATACGGCAACTGTAGTAGTGGCATTGTAGGCACGATTGGTGGCCGTAGCGCCCGAAATGGTCAAAGTCTTTGCCGTCACCGTGTTGCCGCTGCCAGTTGTGGCGATCGTTTGTGCCGTTGCTCCACCACCGCTCACTTCGATGCTTGCGTTGTTGTATGTTCCAGCGGCAGCTTTGGTTTTCAGGCGCACCCAAACCGTGGTCGCGCTGAGCGTTCCACTGCTTGGCGTGAGCGTCAGTGATGATGAGTAAGAGCCGTTCTCCGAAGTCGAAAACTCCAAGTTACTGTTTGCGTCCGACGGCTGGACTGTAAGATTTCCGGTCAGCGCTGCCCCGGACACAGTGAAGGAGCGGGCAGTGGAAGCGGCGGGATAAGTGGCGGAGAGAGCACCCGACAATGTGGAGGCTGAAAGGGTGATTGTTGGGGAGGCTGCCGCGTTGACTGTTAAGGTTTGCGGCACGCTCGTTGCAGCGCTGTAATTAGCATTTCCAGCTTGCGATGCAGTGATGGTCGTCGTGCCCGCGCCAACAATGGTGACAGTGCTGCCAGAGACAGTAGCAACCGCAGGGTTTGAACTCGCGTACGAAACTGCCAAGCCGGATGTGGCAGTAGCCGAGAGATTAAAGTTTGCATCACCGACGGTCTTATCAGCGAGGGCACCAAAAGAAATTGTCTGGCTGGCTTGATTGACTGTGAGGGTTTGCTGGACGCTGGAAGCGGCATTCCATTGGGAGTCGCCGCCTTGTGAGGCCGTGATCGTAGTGGAACCAGCTCCCACAATGGTCACCGTGCTGCCAGAGACTGTCGCCACGGCAGGATTAGAACTTGTGTAGGTGACCCCAAGTCCCGAGGAAGCTGTCGCGGCCAAATTAAAATTGGCGCCTCCGAAAGTCTGGGCCGAAAGCGCGTTAAAAGTGATCGTCTGGTTTCTTTTCGTGACGGTGTAGGAGAAGTTGCTGGCGCCATTGCGCAGGAACGAAATCGCGAGAGGATCCGCGTTGGCCCCTGGATTGCTGCTCGTTGAGGTCATTGCGTACCAATAGACCGTAGTGCCCACTGGTTGCTTGGGAATAACGGCGCTGTATGAAGTTCCACTGCCTGTCGCTTCCACAAAAGTTGAAGAAGCAAAGTTGCTTGTCGTCGAATAACGGATGAGAACCCGCTCACTGGCCGATTTGGAACCGCTTAACGTAATATCGATGGTGACGTCCGTGTTCCAATCCACACTGGAGGTCCCGCCGGACACCGAACTGATATTGATTGGATCCGCTTCGATGGACTGAAACCAAAAACGTTTGTTGGCATTTTGGGATTCAGTGGTGGTGGTGGTGATAATGAGGCGGCCTTTGTAATTATCTGCCCAAGTTGTGCTGTTGAAGAACATGTCACTCCCGCCCCAAGGCACATCGATGGAACCACCCCATTCTGTTCCTGGCGCCCAGTAGTTGCTGCCGCTCCACTTATTCCACGTGCCGGCCACGTTGAAAATAAAAGCACTGCCTTGCGACGGATTAATAGAGACGCGGGCATAGTTAGGAGCAGTGCCAGTCGTTGTGAAGACGTTGCCGTTGTTATTCCAACCGTTGAACGCGCCGGTGACCGCAATTCCGCCAAGGGCAGTTGATGCAATCAGGAACAACGGCGCCAAGACGAAAACTAGAGCCATTACGGAGGTGCGATGCTTGAAGCATGAAACTCGGGGGGAGCTCATTTTACCTTCGACCGCAGCGGTAAACGAACGTTCGAAATGAGAAATGCGAGGGCGCCGCGCTCGGACGAACCCAGCGGCCTTCGCTAACGAAGAGAATAAAATGTTCTGACAGGGGTACATGAACCGAGGGGGTTTCGGCACTTCTGAAACTTTCAACAAAATAACGAGAATGCACCCGCGTGCAACGGAAAAGTAACACAAAATCAAAAAAAATCTTAGTCGGTAGCTATACTCTAATTGAGAAAAACTTCGCACTAGCGAGACCCGCAAATCATTCACTTAAGGCGCAACCCCATGATTTTCAATACAGTATATGCAATCTCAACTTTTCCATAGAGGGCGCGGCGGAGGTCCGCCGTTCCTGCTCATGCTCCTCCCGAAACCGGCTGGCTACTGCCCGCCACATGCCTCAGCTCTGGCCACAAACGCGCGAGATCCATCCTAAGGAGAACGTTATACGCCCGCATCGGCGCAACGTTATGACATTCTTCGGACAGGTCACAGACCAGCCTCGCACCCCGCCCGCGGGATCGCGCGGAGGCGTTATAACACAGCACCGCGCCGGCGCCAGCGTAGCCACGCGGCGGCGGTGAGCAGGGCGGCGGCGGCCCAGGTGCCCGGCTCGGGGACGGCGGCGCCGGTGGTGTAAA
>CAZMUK010000150.1:0-2596 GCA_964569415.1 uncultured Luteolibacter sp.
AGCGCGGTGCCTTGCCGAATGGGCGCATCAAGAGCGTCTTTTTCGGCGCGTTTCAATTTCAGCAACCACGCATTCCCCTCCTTGGTCAACGAGCCGCCGTCGCCGGCGGATTTCACGAAAGCTTGGTCGGGCACGAAGTCCGCGGGTGTTCCCTTCCAATCCGCGGCAGGTTCGATCCGCAAATGGATCCCGTCGGCCGCTGACTCCGCCGAGATCTTCCATCCCGCGGAATCAGCGGGCAATGCCGCGCGCGCGGCGTCGATCAGCGCAGTCGCGGCAGGATCCGGTTCGGCGGCAGCGGTCACCGGCAGTTCCAGCGACAGCGAGCGTTTCTCATCCACGCAACTTTCCGCGCAGATCTGCCATCGCGCGTCGGCGGTGATGCGGATGGTTCCGGACGGCGCCCGTTGCGGCACCTCGATCCGGGTCAGGAACACCGGCGAGCCGTCGTGGATGAAACTTTTCCCGAAGAAACCATCCTTCACCCTCGGCACCGGCGATTGCAGGGCACCCGCCGAAAAACCCTCCGGCAGGTTCCAGGAGACCGTCACCGGCAGTTCGGGTCCGCCGCTGTTTTGATAATAACTGTGCCATCCCGGCGGATGCTTGAGTTCCAAGGCCACGGTGAAGGACGAACCGGGAGCGATCGTCCTCATTTCCGAGACCAACCGGGCGTTGGTGGATGGGGACATGCCCGGAACGCCGGGGAAGGCGTCCGCGGCGCAGAGCGAGCCGACGAGGAGCAGCGGCAGGAGGAGGCGGCTCATGGCCGGAGCAGGGCGGGGGAGGGGCGTGCCCCCGCGGGTCAGTAGCCCCGGTATCCGCGTTGGTCGGCGGCGTTGCCGTAGAGTGCCCCCGCGGCACCACCACCGGCCGCTCCGATTGCTGCACCCTCCAGGCCCCGTCCCGATTGATGACCGATGATCCCGCCCGCAGCCGCACCGAGCAAGGCTCCGGTGGCAGTGCCGACCTGGGTGTTGGGGCCGGCGGGGGCCATGCATTGGCCGAGGAGGAAGGGGAAAGTGAGGCAGGCGGCGATGCGGATGGTTGCTTTCATGGTGGCGATCGTTCTCGTCAGGGGATTCGCACGGTTCGACCCGATTCTCAAGGAGATTCCCCAACGAAAACTGCGGGAGGCACCCTCCGCCTGATGGGTTTCCCGATTTCCGATCTTCTTGGCACGGCGGGTGCTTTTTCAGTGGAGTCGCGACACTTGCAGGCGGTCCGACTGAACTACTGCAGGGTTGATGGGTTTCCCCTTGGATGATCGGTCGGGCCGCCATGCACGCGAAGTGTCGCGCGGCGGGGTTGTCCGGCCAACTGGCTGATTGACAGCCGCTTTGCCGGCCGCCTAGCTTCGCGCGCCCTTCGCCCGGACCGCCTTCTGCGGCCGGGGAAACGGGCGACCCAACTCCGAATCCCGACCTTACGATGGCCACCAAGAAGAAGGCAGCTCCCGCCGCGCGCCGCGGCGCTTCCAAAGCCAAGACCCCCGCCAGCACCAAAGCCAAGACCGCCACCGGCAAGTCCGGCAAGTTCGTCTACACCTGGGGAGCCGGCAAGGCCGACGGGGACGGCGCGATGAAGGCGCTGTTGGGCGGCAAGGGAGCGAACCTGGCCGAGATGACCCGCATCGGGCTGCCGGTGCCTCCGGGTTTCACCATCACCACCGAGGTCTGCACCTACTACTACGCCAACCGCAAGACCTACCCCAAGTCGCTGCAGGCACAAATGCAGGCCGGGGTGGCCAATATGGAGCGGATCATGGGCTGCCGCTTCGGCGATGCCAAGGGCATGCCGCTGCTGGTGGCCGTCCGCTCGGGCGCGCGAGATTCGATGCCGGGCATGATGGACACCATCCTCAACCTCGGTCTCAACGATCAGACCGTGCTCTCGCTGGCCAAGGCCACGAAGAACGAACGCTTCGCCTGGGATTGCTACCGCCGCTTCGTGCAGATGTACGGCGATGTCGTGCTCGGCGTGCAAAAGGGACCCGACGAGGACCACGAGCCCTTCGAGGTGGTCATCGAGGGCTTCAAACACGAGAAATACCACCGCGACATTGTCGATTCCGATCTCACCGCGGAGGACCAACAGGAACTGGTGAAGCGCTTCAAGAAACTCGTCAAGGACCGCACCGGCAAGACCTTCCCGGCCGATCCCTGGGACCAGCTGCGCGGGGCCGCGGGCGCCGTGTTCAGCTCATGGATGAACGACCGCGCGATCGTCTACCGCCGCAAGTACGGCATCCCCGCGGAATGGGGCACGGCAGTGAATGTGCAGGCCATGGTCTACGGCAACACCGGCGACAATTCCGGATCCGGCGTGGCCTTCACCCGCAACCCGGCCAACGGCGTCAATGAGTTCTACGGCGAGTTCCTCGTGAATGCCCAGGGCGAGGATGTGGTCGCCGGCGTGCGCACGCCCGAGCCGGTGGCCCTGATGGCGAAGAAGATGCCCAAGCCCTACAAGGAGCTGATGAAGGTGCGCGCCATCCTCGAGAATCACTTCCGCGATGTGCAGGACGTCGAGTTCACTGTTCAGGAAGGCAAGCTGTTCATGCTGCAGACCCGCAACGGCAAGCGCACCGCCGCCG
>CAZMUK010000151.1:0-2593 GCA_964569415.1 uncultured Luteolibacter sp.
TTTACCGGGCTGAGGGGATCGGGTTGCCACCGTATGCGGAGTGGAATCCCGAGGCTGCCGCCGGGCATGTGGTCGTGTGTCCGCCAGGAGTTGCCGGCGGGCGGGCGTTGGGGCGGATTCCTCAACGCCGGGTGGCGATGCTGAGTGGATGGGCGTTGGATGCCGGTGCGGTGCACCGCTGGCGCTGTGATGCGGCGTTTCCGCTGTCCGACCATGCCGGCTACGACGACTTGTTGCGGCATGTCGAGGCGGTCGCTCCCAAGCGGGTGCTGACATTGCACGGATTCGCCTCCGAGTTCGCCGCCGATTTGCGTGCGCGTGGGATCGAGGCGTGGGCGTTGACCGGCCCGAACCAACTGGATTTGGATCTGTCGTTGCCCAAGCCACGTGTTCCGGGGCGGCAGATGCCCGTTGCTGTCGAAGCGGCGTCGGAGTTTTTGAAATTCTGCTCGGTGGCCTTGGAAATCGAGCGGTTGACGGGAAGGACTGCGAAGTGCGGTGTGCTGGCGGATTATTTCCGGCAGCTCGACGACAGCGAACTGCGCCATGCCGCCGTGTGGTTGTCGGGGCATGCGTTTGCGCGTTCCGACCAGGCGCCTCACCATGCCGGCAGGGCGGTGGTTCGTGCCGCGTTGATCGAGGCCACGGGAATGCCCGAGACCGAATACAGGCAGGTCGAGCGCGGGTTGAACGATCTGGGCAGGACGGCAGGGAGCGTGCTGGAGCGGGTTGCGGGAACGCGGAATCCATCTCTTCCCGAAGTCGCGGAGGTGTTGGAATCCCTTCGCGCCGCGAGGGGCGGTGCCGCCAAGGCGGCTGTGCTGGCCGGGTTTTTTCGGGCGGTGCCGGCCGTGGCCTCGATGTTTCTCGTGAAAATCCTCTCGGGCGATTTGCGGATCGGACTGAAGGAGGGACTGCTCGAAGAGGCGCTGGCTGTGGCATTCGGTGCCGATGCCGCCGAGGTGCGGGAGGCGAACATGCTCGAAGGCGACTTGGGGCGCGTGGCGTTGCTGGCCCGCTCGGGGAGGTTGCGCGATCGGGAGTTGAGGGTATTCCATCCGGTCAAATGCATGCTTGCGCGGCCTGAACCGGATGCCGCAGCGGTGTTGTCGCATTTCGCCGGAGTTTCGCCTGTCCGGGTCGAGCACAAGTTCGATGGCATCCGGGCCCAAATCCACACCGACGGCATCCGCGCCAGGGTGTTCACACGCGACTTGAAATGCGCCACCGGGATGTTTCCCGAAATCGCCGCCGCCGCAGTGTCGCTCGGGCGTGCGGCCATTTTCGACGCCGAGCTGGTTGCGTGGAGGAACGGGCGGCCGTTGCCGTTTTTCACGCTGCAACGGCGTCTCGGGCGGAGCGGCGACGACCTGTTCCTCGGAGCGGAAATCCCGGTGACGGCGATCGTTTTCGACGTGTTGCAACTCGACGGTGCCTCGCTGCTGGAAATGCCGCTCGCGGAAAGGCGCGCCCTGTTGGAGGGGGTGGAATTGCCGCAACCGCTTCGCCTTGCCGAGGTGTTCGAGGCAAGCGACGAGGCCGGTCTCGATGCGTTGTTCGAGGCCGCAAGGGCCACCGGGCACGAGGGGCTCATGGTGAAGAATCCGGCAAGCACGTATGCCCCGGGACGCCGCGGCGGGGCTTGGATCAAGCTCAAGAAACAATTCGCCACGCTCGACGTGGTGGTTGTTGCCGTGGAATACGGACACGGAAAGCGGCGAGGTGTGTTGAGCGATTATACATTTGCCGTGCGGGACGACGCCACCGGTGCGCCGGTGGTGATCGGGAAGGCCTACAGCGGGCTGACGGATGTCGAGATCGCCGCGTTGACCGACGAGTTTCTCACGCTTGAGGTGTCGCGTTCCGGCAACAAACTTTCAGTCGAACCCCGCATTGTTCTCGAGGTCGCCTTCGATGCGATCCGGGAGAGTTCGCGGCATGCCTCCGGGTTGGCCCTGCGTTTTCCGAGGATCGTCCGCATCCGCCGCGACAAGGCTGTCGATGAGATCGACACGGTCTCGAGCGCCCGACGGTTGCTGCCGCCCCGGGGATGATTGTGGGCGTATCATTTTCCTTGGGTTTGGAAATCGGCGTGTCTTTACTCCCGGCCCCATGACCGATGCGGAAGCCTACATTGCCCTGAACATGGTGCCCCGCATCGGGCCGGTGAGCGTGAGGCGGTTGCTTGACGCACTGGGGTCGCCGGTAGAGGTCCTTCGCGCCCCCGTTTCCAAGCTGGAATCGATCAAGGGGATCGGCCCCGAGGCGGCAACGTCGGTCCGGGACTGGGAATCGCGAGTGGATTTGACGGGTGAGATGCGCTTGGTGCGAGAATTCGGAGCCAACGTGCTCACGCTGGCGGATGCCGGTTATCCGAGTCTGCTGAGGGAAATCCACGATCCGCCCACAGTCTTGTATGTGCTGGGCGATCTCCTCGACCGCGACCGCTATGCCATCGGCGTCATCGGCACCCGGAAGCCGAGCCATTACGCCGCCGATTGCACCAAGAAACTTTCCTACCAGCTCGCCCACTCTGGCGTGACCGTCGTCAGTGGCCTGGCCAGAGGAGTGGACACCGCCGCGCACCAGGCCG
>CAZMUK010000152.1:0-2564 GCA_964569415.1 uncultured Luteolibacter sp.
CGGCCGGATGATGCCGAAGCGGCCGCCGTCCTCGGTTACGAAGGGATTGCTGCTGAACGAGAACTCGGGGTCCATGAGGTAATAATTCAGCGTCACCTCGCGGAGGTTGCGGTAGTTGAGGACGATAGCCTGCTTTTCCACCTTGAAGTCGAAGGACGGCTCACCGGCGGCCAGTGCGGAATGGTCCCTGTCGCGGTCGGGGCCTCCTTGCGGGCGCGATGCGGCAACCTTGCCCTCGATCTCGTCGAGTTGGTCGCCCACTGCGGCGAAGAGCAGGCGCCAGCGGTCCACCGGGTGATCCGCGTACCGGGCCGCGATCTGCCGCGCCTCGTCGAGCTTCTCCTCGTAGAAGGCCGCGTAGCAGCTGAAGTAGTCGTGCTGGATCCGCACCGGCAAGGCCTGCGCGTCGATGCCGCGGAAGTGCGCGAGTGCCTCGTCCACCCGGTCCTGGAGGAACAGATAATAGGTCGCGCCCATGTGGTCGACAGCGTCGAGCGCGGGCTTGTGGGCGAGCACTTCGAGGAAGGAGCGGTACTGCGCGAGCACATCGGGGTTGGCGATCTTCGCCTCGGCGCCGATGCGGTGGGCGCGCTGGTTGACCAGCGGGCTGTACTCGAGATGTTCGTAGACGCGGCGCTCGATCGGATCGATGTCCACCAGCCGGCTCGCCAGCCAGGGTCCGCATTGGGCGACGAATCCTTCTCGGCGCAGGATCCAGTCGCGCAGCGTGCCCGCGTCGTTGTGGAGCAGCGCGTAGCTGTGGATGGTGTCGTCCCAGACCTGGTTGCGGCCGAGGAAGGCGGTCAGTTTGCGATAGAACGCGGCATCGCGGCAGCGCCACGCGATTCGCGGCAGGGCCAGCGAGCGCAGGTTGTTGCGTTCGAGGAAGGCGAACACTTCCGCCTCGCTTCCGAACTGCGAGAGGTACTCCCACGAGGCGGTGTCGACTTTCGTGAGATTGGTCACCACCAGGAAGGTCGACGGCTTGGCGGATCCCGCGATGGCGCCGTCCACCGCCACATGGGCCGGGAAGTGTGCGAAGGGTTCCCTGCCGGTGGCCGGGAAGTAGAACAGGTACTCGAAGGTCTTGGTGGTGTAGGGCTCGAGCCGCACCGATTTGGAATCGGTGGCCTTGCTTTCCTTCACCGCGAGCGAGCCTTGCGGGATTTGCAGCAGCACCTCCGCCTTGGCGGGTGTGCTCGTCGGGTTGGTGACCACCACGTTGCCGCCGTAGACCACGCCGGTGAGGAACTCGCCGGTGACATATTTCTCAAAGCGTTCGTTGCCTTCCAGGCGGAAGCGGTCGCCGGCCCGGAAGAAGCTTTGGGAAACCAGCAGTTGTCCCTGCTGCGCGCCGGCGCCGGCCGCGGGCTTGATCTCCTTGTGGAACAGGATCGCCGGACCCGCCGCGGTGAGGGTGAAGCTCCCGCCCGTGGCCTTGGCCTCGTGTTTGGGCGACTCGAAGGGAAGGTCGAGCACCGCCAGCGCGAGCATCATTTCGGCGAAACCGCCGCCAGCCTCCGCCACATGCGGTGAAACGAATCCGCCCGCGGCTCCATCGGCCACCCATTTCGCGAAGTCGCGCCAGAAGGCATTGACCGGGACGAGGTCGCCATCCTGTTCGGCGATCCGCAGGTGCCAGTAGTTGTTTTCCGCCCATTCCTTGGTGGGGCCGACATGGCGGTAGTACCCGCGCACCGTGTCCCGGGCTTTGCGGACGGCCTCGCCGCCGAAGTAGCCGTTGTCCGCCTTTCCCAAAGCTTCCCTGCGGGAGTCAAGGGACCTCTTTAGCTCGACGACTTCGTTCTTGTCCGCACCACTCCAGTCCTCACCGAATGGGTCGTCCTTGAGCGCGAGGACTTCCGCCGCATCCGCGGCAGCCACGGAGAGGCCCGACCGGGCCCGATTAAGGGTCTGCTCCACCGGCGCCATTGCAGGAGAAGGCGTCATTGCTCCATCGGCGAATCCCCCCCTCCCGGCCTCCATCTTTTCGCGCCATCCTTGGTTTTGGCCTCCGCCCTCTGCGGCCGGTTTCGCGGGCGCTCTCTCCATTGCTCTTCCGCGCAGGGCTGTTTCGAACAGGAAATTCAGGCGCTCTGCATTCGGCGAAATCAGTTCCCATGCTTCGCGCAGGCTGCGGGCGATCTCCGGGGAGCGGTCCTTGAGGCGACTCCCGAGCAGGGCGCGCTCCACCACATTGAGCCGGGCGTATTCGGTCGGGCGGGTGTGGCGGGACAGATCGGTCCCGAGCAGGTACTCGTCCATGAAGGTCTTGTCCTTCTTGTTGGCGAGGTAGGGCTTGATGACCGTGGCGAAGAACGCCGGGTCCTTGCGGGAGAGGAAGAAGCTCAGTTCGTGACAGGCGAATTCCGAGTACTTTGCGCGTTTCTCCTCGTCCTTGAGTTTCGGCCACTCGAGCAGCCAGGCGAACTTCGCGAGTTCCGCGTTGCCGCTGAGGGTTGTGAAGAGTGCGTGGATGTCGGCCAGCGAATCGTAGACCTCCATGCGGCCGGTGAGGATGTCCTGGAGGGTGAAATCGGCGCCCTTGGCAAGCACGGTCGTTT
>CAZMUK010000153.1:0-2399 GCA_964569415.1 uncultured Luteolibacter sp.
TGCTCCGTTAGCGGTCGCGTTCATGCGGAGAAGCAAGTAGGCCCGCGGTATCGATGATCGCGGGGTGGCGTGCGATCAGGTCGCGGGCGTTGGCGAATTCGCGGTGTTTGACCAGCACGCAGATGATATCGGCGGAGTTCAAGGCCCTTTCCAGCGAGGCGGCGCGGATGTTCGGTTGCGACAAGCGGGCAGGTAGCGTTTCGACATGCGGCTCGACGGCGAGGACTTGGCAGCCCAAGTCGGCGATGGCCGCGGCGATGTGGACGGCTGGGCTCTCCCGCAGGTCGTCGATATCGGGCTTGAAGGCCAGGCCGAGGCAGGCGACGGACACATCGGCGGCGGTGGCGTCGGGGCGGGTGGTGAGGACCGACTCGATGGCTTGCTGCACGCGTTGGACAACCCAGCCGGGCTTGGATTCGTTGACTTCCCGGGCCGTGCGGATCAGTCGGGCTTCTTCGGGCGCACTGTCGACGATGAACCAAGGATCGACGGCGATGCAATGGCCGCCGACTCCGGGACCGGGGCGCAGGATGTCGACGCGCGGATGGCGGTTGGCCAAGGCGATGAGTTCCCAGACGTCGATACCGAGTCGGTCGCAGATAATGGAAAGCTCATTGGCGAAGGCGATGTTGGTGTCGCGGAAGCTGTTTTCGGCCAGCTTGCACATCTCGGCGGTGCGGGCGTCGGTGAGCAGGCACTCGCCTTCGACCACCAGCTTGTAAAGCTCGCAGGCCATTTCGGCGGCGCGGCGGCTCATGCCGCCGATGACGCGGTCGTTCTCGACCAATTCGCGCACGACATGGCCGGGCAACACCCGCTCCGGGCAGTGGGCGACTTGCACGTCGGCGTGCTCGCCGGCCTGCTGCGGAAAGCTGAGGTCGGGCCGCGCCTCGGCCAGCCACGCGGCCATCTGCTCGGTGGTGCCGACGGGGGAGGTGGACTCGAGGATGACCAAATCGCCTTTTTTGAGCACCGGCGCGATGGATGCCGCGGCGTTGCGCACGTAGGCTAGGTCGGGCTTGAAGCCGTCGCTGAACGGCGTGGGCACGGCGACGAGAAAAGCGTCGGCGGGCTCGGGGGTGGTGGTGGCGCGCAGATACCCGGCGGTGACCGCGGCTTGTACGAGCATGTCCAACTCCGGTTCGACGATATGGATGCGACCCTGGTTGATCGTCTCGACGACGTGCGGCAAGACATCGACTCCGACGACCTCGATCTTGCGCGAGGCGAAAAGGGTGGCCGTGGGCAATCCGATGTAGCCGAGGCCGATCATGCAAATCTTCGGACTCACGGGGTGCTTCCTCCATTGCGGGACTGCAGCACTTCGCGGATGCGCCGGGCTGCTTGCCCGTCGCCATACGGATTGTGGGCGCGGCTCATGGACTGGTAGGCCTCTTCGTTGTCGAGGAGACCATTGGCTTCGCGGACGATGTCCGCGCGGTCCGTGCCGACCAGCCTGACTGTGCCCGCCTCGACCGCCTCGGGGCGCTCGGTGGTCTCGCGCATGACGAGCACCGGCTTGCCCAGCGAGGGCGCCTCTTCCTGCACGCCGCCGGAATCGGTGATGATGAGATGGCAGCGGTCCATCAAGTAAACAAAGGGCAGGTAGTCCAGGGGCTCGATGAGGATGACATCCGGCACGGAGGAGAGGATGCGGCGGACGGGTTCCTGCACATTGGGATTCAAATGCACAGGGTAAAGCACCTGCACGTCGCCGCGGGAGGCGAGTTCCGCGAGGGCACGGCAGATGTTCTCGAAGCCGGCGCCGAAGTTCTCCCGCCGGTGGCCGGTGACGAGGATGAGGCGCTTCGAGGAATTGAGGAAGGCGAACTGTGCGTCGAGGCGGGCGCGCAGCTCGACGTCCGTGCGGAGGCGCTCCACCACCTCAAGCAGGGCGTCGACGACGGTGTTGCCGGTGACGTGGATGGTGGAGTCGTCAATGTTTTCGCGCAACAAGGCTTGGCGTGCGGTCTCGGTGGGGGCGAAGTGGTCGCGGGCCATGCGGCCGATGAGGCTGCGGTTGAGTTCTTCGGGCCAGGGCGCGTGCAGGTTGCCGGTGCGCAGACCGGCCTCGACATGAGCCACGGGAATTTTTTCGTAAAAAGCCGCCAAGGCCGCGGCCATCGCGGTGGTGGTGTCGCCTTGGACCAAGAGAAGGTCGTAGGGCTTGGCCCGCAGGATGCTGCGGAGAGCCGCCAGCACCTTGCCGGTGATGTCGGTGAGATCCTGCCCCGGCTGCATGAGATTCAAGTCGTAATCGGGGCGGATCGCAAATAACTCGAGCACTTGGTCGAGCATCTGCCGGTGTTGCGCGGTGACGCACACCTCATGCTCCACGCCGTCGGCTGTAGCCAACGCTTTGACCACCGGGGCCATTTTGATGGCCTCGGGGCGAGTGC
>CAZMUK010000154.1:0-2286 GCA_964569415.1 uncultured Luteolibacter sp.
ACCAGAGTTCTTCGCGGAAGGATTTCATGGGGTCATTTGTTAAACCGCCGAGGACGCAGAGGACACGGAGAAACGCAGAGCCATGTCGCGTTGCGGTCCCCGGCGACGACAGTTGGTCGATCAAACGACCGGGGCAGGAACGCCGCCACACTGTGAGGTGCGCAACTCGTGGCGGGCGCCCGCAGATTCAAGGGGCGTGGCCGAAGCGGACGCGCAGGAATTTTTTTCGGGTGGCGGAGGGGAGGAGGTCGACCGGAAAGCTGGCATTGGTGGCGGTGGGAACGACAGGGAGCCCAAAAGGAACCCAGGTTGAGAGATTGGTCGAGGACTCGAAGGTGTAGAGGGCGTAGGGGGAAGCGGTCCATTGCAACGTCTGGCCGTCGAAGTGGCGGACCGCGAGGCGGGAGTCGGCATCCACGGGATCGGTGCCGAGGAGAAACTCATCAAGGTTGGTGAAGCCATCCTTGTCCGGATCATCGCCGGGACGGCTGAGGGCGGCGGCGGTCGGTGATGCGGTGCCGAAATGCTGGACAGACCAGGAATCCGGCAATCCGTCGCCATGAGCATCGCTGCGGACGGCGACGACGCGGATGCGTGTCCACGGCGACAGGTTGGCGCCGTCGGAGAACCGGACGTATTTTTGGTAAAAGTAACTCCCGCCGGCCGGATCAATGCTGTTGTCGGAGAAGTATCCATTCTGAGTGATGCGCAGAAGATTGCCGGTGAAACTGGCGACGGCCACCGAACCGCCCGCGAGACCGTTGGTCACGAGACTCAAGGAGGCCGAGGGGGTTTGCCGGTCCCGGGCTGAGAGAAGCATCTCGTTGATGCCCGCCACACCCGTGATTGGCGAGGGGGCGGAGACCAGTGTGATGATGCGGTCGTCCGAGAAGGGCGGTGTATCGTCGGGCGGATGAGCCTTGCGGACGACGGGAACATCGTAATCTCCGAGGGCGGCGCCGCGACCATCGGCATGCACGCGAAAATACATCATCGCCTGGGACAGCAGCGGATCGCTTTCGGAGGCGTTCTCGCTGGAATGCGCCAGCCCGAGCACATGGCCGATCTCGTGGCAGAGAACCTCCTCGAAGGTTCCGGGGTCTTGCAGCCTCGACGCGGTGTGCTCGAGGACCACGTAGCCACGGGTCGTTTTGTGGAATTCCACGCCGTCCACGGCGCCGCCGTCACCCCCGGTGGCTTCAAAGCTGCTGGAAAACAAATAAGCCCGCCCTCCGAAACCCAGCGTGGTCGGGGACAGAATGTCATTGTACAAATCGTGCAACGCAACACGTATGCGTCCGTCGCTGGCGTCCACGTCCGCCGGCGACATTCCGAAGTGCTGGATACCATCGAAGCGGAAAATGATCCCTGTTGCCGCGGTCCAAGCTGCGAAGGCGTCGGCCACCGCCTGCAGGGCCGCCGCCTCGGTGATCCCCGCAGGAAGCGTTTGAGTGTCGACAAGGTAACCGATGGCTTCGCCGCGGTCAGGCCCGGTGAAGCGGGAGGGAATGTTCAGGCCACTGACCAACAGTCCGGTTTTGTCCGCGGAGACCGAAGAAGCAGCGACCGCGAATCCCTGAATCTCGGCGAAATCCTCGCCGGCCGACATCTTCGACGCCCGGCTCCTCGCGCGTTTCATCTGCCGGACACGCGAAAGTTTATCGGATGCGGCGGGCGCAACTTTTTCGGTTTTTGAGGCGAGCAAAGTGGCGCCGCTGCCGCCGCGGAGCACGGCGAGTGTGCCATCGTGTCCTCTCCCGATGTGGAGCAGGTATTCGTCACCGGGGCGGAAATCCACGCCAAGACCGGTCGACTCGCCGGCGCCGTCGACCGACCCGCCGCGTTGCACGACAGTGATATTTCCCGGAAAAGAACTTTTGATCGACTCGAGAACTTCGAGCTTTGTGCGGGTGAAAATACCCGCGCGCTGCGGATGGCGGAAGGCCTCGACGGAAACAACACGGCCGCGACAAACCCCGTCAGCAGCGGCGTAATCCTGCGCCTCGGTGGTCGGCTCGAGTGAAGATCCGGAGACGCGGGGAACAGCGAGAAAAGCCGCCAAGAAAATGAAAAACGAGGCGGATCGCCGGCATGCGAGAGATCGGGACCCTCCAATCATCGTTATAAGCCTAAGCCGCAAGTTTGCTTGGCGCAACCACGGGGCGAACGACCGGAACTAAGTCGCCGCGTAGCGGGCGAACTTCGGTTCGAGCGCGGGAGGAATGTGGGCGGTGACGAGGGTGTCGTCGCCTTCGTAGGCGATTTCCACGACGTGGCCGGCGCGGT
>CAZMUK010000155.1:0-2238 GCA_964569415.1 uncultured Luteolibacter sp.
GCGGAAGGACCTTCGAGGCGGGGGATAAGGCGCAGAACCGCATTGCAGGCAACTCCTCGCTATCCATCCGCAGCCATTGCGTCAACGGAGGATTTTGACAACTTGTTTTGGCCCTACCCCACTCCCCTCGCCCTGCGGGTGTTGCGGCCGAATGGGAATTGGTTTTCCCACTGATCGGGTTTAGGGAGGATCGCAAACCACTGGTGGGCTTGGTCTTCGGTGGTCAGTTCGCGGTAGTGCTTGAAGATGATGGATGGCGAGTTTCCGGCTTCGAGCGCGACTTGGTCGGCGCTTTGGACTTGGGCGAGGCGGTAGGAAATGAACGAATGCCTCAGCACATTGCGCGGCCAGTCGATACCCAGTGCGCGGGCGAGGGCCGTCACTTCCCGGTGCAGTTGCGGGGTGCGTACCACCCTCCCCTTGCGCGGCAGCGGGCCGATCCACGCACGCAGGTTGTCCGGCAGGGGAATCACCCGGCGGGATGCGGTCTTGGCTTGGCCCGCGCGCAACTCGATGAGTCCGCACTCCAGGTCCACTGCCGACCATTCCAAGCGATTGAGTTCCGCCATGCGGATGCCGGTGAAGGCACCGATGGCAAGGATCGGGATCAGGTGCAGCGGGGCCGCGTGGAGAAGCCGGGTCATCTCCCCGGGCGTGAAGATCGCCACATCGTCCCGGCGCTTGATCCTCGGTTTGCTCACCAGTTCCGCTGCGGTCATTTGTTCAGCAGGCAGGCAGCTGTGTGAGCGCGCGAAGGTGAAGAGCACTTTGACGCAAATGAGCATCCCCCTGCGGGAGCTGGCCGACACTCCGAGATCGCGCAGCCAGCCGTCGATATCCGCAGCCGTCACTTCCAGGATCTCGCGTGGGAAGGCCTTGGCGAAGCGGCCCAGCACCGTGCGGAGGTTGGCCACATACGCTTTGCTTGCCCCATCCTGCATTCGCGCAGCGATGAGCTCTTCCACCAGTTCCGGCACCGTGGCGAGGCGTGTGAGCGGCTGAAACACCCGGCGGTGGTCAGCGGCCATCGAGACAAGCGATTCGGCGGCGGCCATCTTGCGTGCCTGCACATAGTCCTCCACTGCGGCCACCAGCGGGATGCCGATCGAGTCAAGCAGTTCCACTGCTTTCTTGAAGCTGTCGCGTTCGTGCGGTTTTAGGTCGGTCACATGCTGCATGCCGCCTTGGATTCGCTGCGCCACGAAGAGCGCCTCCTTCTTAGCCTCCTCCAGACTGCTGAATACTTTCCGCATTCTGCGGCCGTCCCGGTAGAAACTCAGGGCGTAACGAATCCGTCCTTTGGATTCCGTGCGGTAGATCGGCACCACAGCGGAGCCAGCTTTGACCTTGAGGTGGGGGCCTGCCTTTTTGCTCCGCCCCGTGGGGGTGGCTTCCCCATGATTTGCCACCATTTTGTCACCAGCCTCGTTCATGAGACTGGAACCAGTATCAACCACGGCAGTTGGTGCTGCCCTAATCCCTTGATTAGTAAGGGGAAGTGCTCGAAAGAGGACTCGAACCTCCACGGGTTGCCCCACTAGATCCTTAGTCTAGCGCGTCTACCAATTCCGCCATCCGAGCATCGGTTGGGTGGGCGGCAGGGATAGCGGGGCGCGGGGGGTGATGCAAGCGAATCTTGGAAAAATCCCGGGATGGCGCTGGGGGGTTCCGGCTTGCCATGGGGCCCGGGGCAGGAAGCATGGATTCCGGGAGCCATGGAATCGATCCGGATACAGGGAGTGGTCAAGGATTTCGGGAGCACCCGTGCCTTGGACGGCATCGATCTGGAGATCGGGGCCGGGGAATTGTTTTTCCTGTTGGGGGCATCCGGGTGTGGCAAGACCACCTTGCTGCGTTGCATTGCCGGTTTGGAGCGCCCGACTTCCGGAGCCGTTTCGTTCGGCGGGCGCGATGTGACCGATGTGCCGCCGCACCGTCGTGAGGCGGCCTTGGTGTTTCAAAGTTACGCGTTGTGGCCGCACATGGATGTGCGCCGCAATGTGGCCTTCGGTCTTGAGGAGCGGAAGGTTCCGAAGGATGAAATCCGGCGGCGGGTGGACGAGGCCCTTGAGATGGTGCGGCTCGGGGGCTACGCCGAACGCGCCATTGACCAGCTTTCCGGGGGTCAGCAGCAGCGGGTTTCCCTGGCCCGCGCGTTGGTCGTGCGGCCGCGGTGTTTGTTGCTCGATGAGCCCCTGTCGAATCTTGACGCGCAGTTGCGGGTGGAGATGCGCCGTG
>CAZMUK010000156.1:0-2210 GCA_964569415.1 uncultured Luteolibacter sp.
CGACAGGAAAGCATCGCGCGCACCCTCGCCCAGGAGGAGGCCGCTTTCAACCAGACGCTCGACCGCGGATTGAAACGCTTCGAAGAGGCACTTGCCGGCAATCCCGGACGCAGCCTCCCGGGGGATGTGGCGTTCGAACTCTACGACACCTTCGGATTTCCGGCCGACCTCACCGCCCTGCTCTGCACGGAGCGGGGAAGGGAAGTGGACATGCCGCGCTTCGAATCCCTCATGGAGGAACAACGCGAACGCGCGCGCGCCGCACGCCGTTCGGCCGTGGTCCGCGCGCTCGACATCGCCACCGATGCGGTCACCGCCTTCACGGGCTTCGATTCCGATGCTTGTGAAGCCACGGTGCTGGAAGTCCACCCGCAGGATGACTCGCTGTTTGTGATCACCGATGCGACGGTGTTCTACGCGGAAATGGGCGGACAGGCGGGCGATACCGGCACGATGGAAGCCAACGGCACGGTAATCGCGGTCAACGGCGCCCAACAGGTGGGCAAGGCACGCGCCCATGTGATCGACGCCCCGGCCGCGATCCGCCCCGGCGATCGCGTCACACTGCGCGTCGACACCACGCGACGCCGCCCGATCGAGGCCCACCATACCGCAACCCACCTGCTGCACTGGGCAATCCACGAAGTGGTGTCGCAAGAGGCGGCCCAGCAGGGATCTTCGGTCGACGAACACCGACTGCGCTTCGATTTCAACAGCGCCGCGGTGACCCCGGCGCAAATCGCCGAGATCGAGGAAATGGTCAACGGCGCGATCCGCCGGAGCATGCCGGTGTCGTGGACCGAGGTGGCACACGCGGACATCCGCGAGCGTCGCGACATCATGCAGTTCTTCGGCGACAAATACGGCACCACCGTGCGGGTGGTGCAGATCGGCGGAACGCCGCACGCGCTCGATGGCCCCTCGATGGAACTTTGCGGCGGCACCCATGTGCGGAATACCGCGGCGATCGGCTTGTTCAAGATCCGCAGCGAGGGAGCGATCGCGTCGGGCGTGCGCCGCATCGAGGCGGTCTGCGGCGAAACGGCATGGCAATACCTCAACTCGCTCACCGAGCAATGGGACCACGACCACAAAGCGGCCCGCGCCAAACTCGCTTCCGCGAATCACGCGCTCGCGGCCCTCGGCGAGGGAGCGGTGAAGGTGGCGGAATTCCCGCACATCATGGGAGCCATGCTCGCGGCCCGCGCCGACATCGGGGAAATCAATGCGGTCTTCGCCCATGCGCGACGAACCCTCGAGGAAACCCAGCAGGGAGCGATCGAGGCGGAGAAGCGGATCCGCCGGATCCAAACGGCCCGGGCGGCACAGATGGCCGATGAAGCATTGGCCGATCTCATCAAGGCGGGAACGTCGGTGATCGCATCCTTCGAGGCCGACGCATCGCTGCTCCAGGAACTGCAGAACGGTCTGCGCAAAACCGGCTTCGCAGGCGCGGCTTTGTTGATCGTGGACGACGGCTCGAAGCTTCATCTTGCGACCCATTGCGGCGAAGGGGCCCGCCAACGCGGCCTGCACGCAGGCGATCTGCTCTCGAGGCTGGCGGCTCTCGCCGGAGGCAAGGGCGGCGGCAAGCCCGACCAAGCCCGTGGCGCGGCTCCGGACCGCGGGCAGGTCGCCGCGCTCAAGGCCGCGGCAGCGGAACTCCTGGGCTGATAAGCCCATCGCGATCCCCCGGGCTTCGGCCGCGCCGGTGATTGACACGCAGGGGCGGCGGGAGGCAGTTTGCAGCCATGTCAGGCACGGAAAACAGGGTGGCAGTGGTGACCGGAGCCGGCCGCGGAATCGGGCTGGAAATCGCGAGAACCCTCGCGGCAGCAGGCATCACGGTGGCGGTGGTCAGCCGCAGCGAGGCAAGCTGCGGCAACGCGGCGGAGACAATCAATGCGGCCTTCCCCGGCAAGGCGAAGGCCTACGCGGTGGATGTCGCGGATCCTTCCGCGGTGCAGGACCTTGCGACCAAGGTGGGCGCGGAACTGGGACCGGTGGGCATCCTCGTCAACACCGCGGGCGTGACCCGCGACACCCTCCTGATGCGCATGAAGGAGGAGGACTGGGATGAAGTACTCGATACCAACCTCAAGGGCGCTTTTCTCATGGTCAAAGCGTTCCTGCGTCCGCTGATGAAGGCGGATCAAGGGCGGATCATCAATGTCGCTTCGGTGATCGGCCTCATCGGCAACGCCGGCCAG
>CAZMUK010000157.1:0-933 GCA_964569415.1 uncultured Luteolibacter sp.
GATGGGCAGCATGCTCATGATGGCGTCGACGGGCAGTCCGCTTTTTTGCTGGGCCTGCGTGACCATCTGGTCCATGCGTTCGCGACCGAGCGTGCGCTCGAGGGCTTGCGGGGAGTTGGCGTTCTGCTTGAGCGAGCCGAGCAATGCGTCGATGCCCTCGATGCCGCCTTGTTGTCCGGCTTCGCGCAGGGCGGGTTTGAGGACGTGGCCGATTGTGCCGGCGAGGCCTTCGGCGGCTTCGGCGGGAACCTGACGGGTGGTTTGCTGTGCCGCGGCGGGTGATCCACCGAGCAACGCACCGAGGAGACCTTCGAGGTCGGATTTTTGCGTGCCGGCCTGGGGATCTTGGATGGAGGAAACGAGGACGTCGAAGAAGTTCATGGGAGTTGAAGATTGCGGTGCCGGACGCGCGGGGGGAAGTCCGGTCTGCGGTAAATAGCGGATTTTTTTCCGCGCCCGCGCGCTTGCGGTCTGGCTTTGACGGCGTTATCTCGGCACCCATGCGCTGGGAAGGACGCCGCCAAAGCGAACACGTCGAGGACCGTCGGGGGATGAGTCCGGCCGGGCGGACGATGGTCGGCGGCGGCTTGGGGTTGATCCTCGTGTTGGCCTTCGCCTTGTTTACCGGAGCGGATCCGCTGCGGTTGATCCAAGATCTCGGGATGGACCGGCAGGTGTCCGCGCCGCAGCAGCGGGGGACGGCGGCACCGGATGACGGTATCCGCAAATTTGTCGCCACGGTGCTGGCGGATACCGAGGACGTGTGGACGGAGGCGTTCGCCAAATCCGGGCGCAAGTATGTCCCGCCGCGGTTGGTGTTGTATTCGGGAGTGACCCAGGTGCCGGGCGGGATGGCGCAGGGGGCTTCGGGGCCGTTTTATCTGCCGGCGGACCAGACGGTCTATTTGGACTTTTCGTTTTTCGACCAGATGC
>CAZMUK010000157.1:943-2201 GCA_964569415.1 uncultured Luteolibacter sp.
GTCGGTGCGGTTGGAGTTGCAGGCCGACTTTCTCGCCGGGGTCTGGGCGCACCATGCGCAGCAGCGTTGGGACATTCTGGAAGAGGGGGATATCGAGGAGGCGATCAACGCGGCCGAGACGGTCGGTGACGACCGATTGCAGAAAGCCACGCGGGGTTATGTTGTGCCCGATTCCTTCACCCACGGGACGGCGGAGCAGCGGCGGCGCTGGTTCCTGAAGGGCTTCCGCAGCGGCCGGCTCTCGGAGGGGAATGCCTTCGAGGTGCCTTACAACCAGCTCTGATTTTTGCACGTTTCCTTGCGGCGCGGGAACCGCTAGAACGGCTGCATGCAGAAGGTGAAGGCGGCCATTGTTGGTGCGAGCGGTTACTCGGGCGAGGAACTCGTCGCGCTGCTTGCGCGGCATCCGCGGGTCGAGCTCGTTGCGGTGACGTCGCGGCAGGCGGCGGGTCAGACCGTGGCGGAAGTGTTTCCGCGCATGGCAGGGTCTTCGATTGCCGGAATGAAATTTGTCGAACCTTCGATGGACGTGCTTAAAAATTCCGGCGCGACCACGGTTTTTCTCGCGCTACCCCACGGACTCGCCGCGGAATTCGCCGCTCCGTTGCGGAAGGCCGGCGTGCAAGTGGTCGATCTCAGCGCGGACTTCCGGTTGAAGTCGGCGGAGGTTTTTGCGGAATTCTACGGCGAGAAGCATCCGGCACCGGAGTTGCTGGCGGAATCGGTCTACGCGCTTCCCGAAATCTGCGGCGGGGCCGCCCTTAAGGGTGCAGGATTGCTGGCGTGTCCGGGATGTTATCCGACCAGCATCCTTGTTCCGCTCGTGCCGCTCCTGCAGCGGAAGCTGATCGAGCCGGACGCCATCGTGATCAATAGTCTGAGCGGGGTCAGCGGGGCCGGGCGGAAAGCCGACGTGGCCTTGCTCTTCGCCGAATGCAACGAGAGCCTCCGGGCCTACGGGGCGCCGAAACACCGGCATCTTTCCGAAATCGAGCAGGAGTTGTCCGTCGCCGCGGGTGCGAAAGTAACCGTGAGCTTCACGCCTCACCTTGTGCCGGTCACGCGGGGAATGATTTCGACCATCGTGGCGACGCCGAAGGCAGGCACCGATGCCAATGCGGTCGAGGCGGCGTGGCGCGAGGCCTACGAGGGTCACCCCTTCGTGCGGATCGTGCCGCATTTGCCCGATTCGAAACACGTCACGCATACGAACTTCGTCGATATCGCGGTGCGGGAGGATGCACGGACCGGACGTTTG
>CAZMUK010000158.1:0-2115 GCA_964569415.1 uncultured Luteolibacter sp.
CGCCGGACCAGAACCAGGAGTTTCCCTGAAAGTTCCATCCCTCGGCGGTTTTCTCCCCCTCTTGCCCATCCTGAGCTTCTCTCCCTGCCGCAGGGGAGACCTCCGCGACCTGTTGCGGATTGGAATTCGCGGGGTCGGGGATGGTCTTTGCCGGGGCCTTCGCCGCGGGGGTGCGGGGGAACATGAGCCAGTCATCCTTGCGGAAGGGCCCCATGTAGGAAAGCCCCCCGCCTCCGGGCGGGTTGGGGCGGATCGCAAGCAGTTGTTTGCGGGGAATCTTCAGGGTGCCCGCATACGGCGTCTCGATCACCACCGAAGAAGCATCGATCGAGCGGAAGGTCCCCTGAACCCTGTCTCCGTTGACGAGCACGGCATGCGAGTAGAGTTGTGAAGGCTGTGAGGGGACACCCCCGCGAAGCACCAGACGCTCAAGTTCATCGACCCTGAAGCGGGCCGGATTCTTCAGGTCGGCACGGGTCAGGATCGCCTCCCCGGTTTCATCGATGCCTACAAAGCTGCCGCTTAGTTGGTCTCCGTCGCCCAAACGTAGAATGTCAGGGGATGCGGGATCGCCCCACGCCGTGGAGGCAATGAGAGCGAGGACCGGGAGCGTGGGCTTCATGGTGGTTTGATGGTCAGAAAATCCGGATCAGAGAAAGGAAGCGGTGCTATTCCGTGAGGGACTCTTCGTCGAGAGGAGGCACGACAGCGAACGAATCCCGGGCTTCGAAATCGATTGTTGAAACCGCATCGCGCGGTACACGGAGTTCGCCGAGTACCGGATGCCTGAGCAGGAAATGATCCGCATCCGGGTTGGGCAGGATCTCTCCCCTCAAGGAACCCGCGTCATCAAGGCCAAGCCGTGCGTTGTCCTTGCTGCGAGGAGCAGGCGGAGCATTGCCCGCCGAGGCCAGGTGGATTTCGCCGATGCGCTCCAAGGGGACCGAGAGGTTTCCGTACGAACCCTTGAACAAAAGCGCTCCCGCGTCCTTGAGGCCCAGCATGGATCCCGCCATGCGGTCGGACCCGTCCGCAAGCGTCAGGACATCCTTGCTTTGCGCGCCGTCGATGCCGCGAATCGCATCGGAACCGGAACCCCAGTCTGAAATCCGGATTCCGGAAATCCGCAGGGTGGAAGCCGGTTGGTTGACCACGAAGCACAGGGCTTTCCCGGTGGCTCCGTATTTTCCCATCCACGGGCGTGACGGGTCCTCGCTCCGGGTTCCCTGCCAATCCAAGCGCATGCGTCCGTCGACGAGGATCTGCGAGAGTCTGTTGGAACGGTCGGCGCGGATCTCAATCCGGCAGCGGTTTCCCGCAACGATGTTGGTGATGCCATACCAATGGCCGCTCGCAACCTCATCTTCCGCAAAGGCCGTGTTGTCGATGGGGGTCGCGATCGGGAAAAAGCCGCGCTGGCCTTCCTGCCACATCGCCCAATTGAGGGAGACCGTATTCGACTGCATGTAGACTACCAAAGCATTGCCCATGATGGCAGGGATCTCATCCGAACCGAGCACCTGAGCCGATGAGTACAACGCCTCGTCCATCGTCCGCTCGCGTTTTTTCGCCCGCCCGCGGTTTGCGGAAGCCTTTGCGAGAGGCTCCATTCCAGCATGATAGCCGATGCTGAAGTTGGGCATCCCCGTCCATTCCAAATCCATGGTGCAGACGAACCGATCCGGAAGCGCGTCGGGCAAGGCGAGCAGCGAGGCCGTCTCGCCGCCCGCCCAGAACCACGAACTCCCCTCGAAGCGCCAGCCGTCCCGCTTGTTGTCCGCAGCCCTCGCGGTGGCAACCCCTTGCGCGGCGGTTCCGGTATCAGCGTTCTGTCCAACATCCGGGCGCTTCTCCACGACGGTGCCGACCGTTGCTGTTTCGGCGACCGAAGGATCGGAAAAATCCAGCCAGTCTGCCTTGCGGAAAGGACCTGCGTACCATCGGCCCGCGCCACCCGCGGAATTGGGCCGAATCACGGCCACCTCCTGGCGAGGCAGCGTCAGCGACCCTGCGAATCGGGTCTCCACCACGATCGACGAGGCATCGATCGAGCGAAGGATCCCCGGGATCTTTTCGCCACTGCGCAGCACGACTTGGGACAGGTCCTGCCCCGTT
>CAZMUK010000159.1:0-2012 GCA_964569415.1 uncultured Luteolibacter sp.
AGACGTCGGCGCGGGGGGTGGCGAATTTGGGGCGGAACCAGGGGAAGAGGCCGATAAGGTCGTGCAGGACGAGGATGTTGCCGTCGCAGGCGTCGCCGCTGCCGATGCCGATCGTCGGGCAGGAAATGGCTTTGCTGATCGCCTCGGCGATGGGGGGGTGCACGAGTTCGAGGACGATTGCGCCGACGCCTGCCTGGTCGAGCGCTGCGGCATCGGCTTGGAGGCGTTCGGCTTCGGCCTCACTGCGGCCTTTGATGTGATACCCACCTTCTACGACCACTTGCTGGGGGAGCATGCCGAGGTGGCCGATGACTGGGATGCCATCCGCAAGAATCCTTTCGATCGCGGGGAGAAGCTCGCGGCCGCCTTCGATTTTCACGGCATCCGCTCCCGCCTGCCGCAACTGGCGTGCATGTTCGAGGGCGAGGTCCGGCGTTTCGCAACTCCCGGCAGGCATGTCGGAAACGACAGGCGTCGATGCGGCACCTCGAGCGACAGCCTTGGTGTGGTGGATCATGTCGGCCATGGTCACGTGGGTAGTGTCAGGGTGGCCGAGCACGACCATTCCCAACGAGTCGCCGACGAGGAGGAAATCCAAGCCGCAATCATCGAGCAGACGCGCGGTCGGGTAGTCGTAGGCGGTGAGTGTGGCGAGGCGGCGGCGCTCGAGTTTGGATTGGCGAAAGGAGGAAATGGGCGGTTTCACGGGGTCAGCGGCCAAATGTCGCCACGGCCCGCGCCATGCCGGATGCGGGGAGGGCGTTGAGAAGGTCCTCCACAGGCGCATTGGCACCTGGAAGCATGCGGCGGGGGCAAATGTCGTTCAGCGGTTGAAGCACGAACGCGCGGGAGGCGATGCGGGGATGCGGCAACTCGAGTTCCGGAAGGTGCAGGACAAGGTTGTCGAAATACAGGAGGTCGAGGTCGATCGTGCGCGGCGCATGGTGGCCGTGGACCCGTGGTCGGCCGAGGCGCACCTCGATCTCCTGGAGTCTGGCCAGCAGATCGAGCGGGGGAAGGTCTGTGGAAAACTCGATGGCGGCATTCAAAAACGCAGGGGAACCCGGGGGACAATCCTCGGGTGCGGTTTCATAGATGCGCGAGCACAGGAAGGGGGCGCCCTCGACGTGAAGGGCGCGCAGGTGGTCGCGGGCGGTTTGCATGTGCCGGAGCCGATCCTCGAGATTCGACCCCAGCGCGACGCCTGCCCTCATTTCAGGCCGAGGACATCCTGCATGTCGTAGAGGCCGGGGCGTTGGCCTGTGGCCCAGCACGCGGCCCGCAGGGCACCTTTGGCGAAGGTGTCGCGGCTGGAGGCCTTGTGGGTGAGTTCCACACGCTCGCCGACATTTGCGAAGACCACGGTGTGGTCTCCGACGACATCGCCGCCGCGAATGGCATGCATGCCGATCTCGCGTCGGGTGCGCTCTCCGACCATACCCTCGCGGCCGTGCATCACATCCTTCGAGTAATCCAGATCGCGGACCTCGGCGAGAATCTCCGCCAGGCGGCGCGCCGTGCCGCTCGGGGCGTCCTTCTTGAGGCGGTGGTGCATCTCGACAACCTCCAGATCGAAATCCGGCCCGAGGATTTCCGCCGCTTTGCGCGTGAGCCAGAACAAGGTGTTCACCCCCACGCTGAAATTCGGCGCGAACACCACTGGGATCGTTTTTGCGCAGGCGGCAATGCGGGCGCGCGCCTCGTCGTCATGCCCGGTGGTTCCGATCACAAGCGCCTTCCCGGCGGCGGCGCACAGGTCGGCGATGCCCGCTGTGGCGGTGGCGTGGGTGAAATCGATGACGGCATCGCACCCGCCGAGCACGGCCCCGAGGTCGTCCCCGACATCCGTGGCGGCGGCAAGCGAAACGGCGGGATCTGACTCCACACAGGAAAGAAGGGCCTGCCCCATGCGGCCGCGGGACCCGTTGATGACAACTCTTGTGCTCATATGCCGACAGCGGTCAGGGTTTCACCGACGCGCATGGCGTTCGCGGACGACATCTCGCAGAGCG
>CAZMUK010000160.1:0-2011 GCA_964569415.1 uncultured Luteolibacter sp.
AACTTTTTACCGTCAAGCCGATTGGAACGCCACCGCCTCGTCCGAAGGCCACGCCTACGCCGCCAATAGGCCCGACGCCTCCGCCGATGAAGATGAAGCTGGGGTGATCCAGAGGATGTCGGGAAAGTCGTGGTTCTCGGGAACGTTTTCGGCCCAAAGGAAATGGGGCTTCGGCACGGAGCCTGCCCGGCAAAGCGCGGGACATCCTTGGCGTCGGGTGCTCTGGATTTCGCTTCTTTGTCTTTTCCTCCTGCTCACGCCAGCGAAGGCATCCGCCGCCGATTGGGAGTCTCTGGCCGGGAGGCTTGCTGCTGAGCGGATTGGCTACGCCAAGCCATGGCTGCCTCCCGGCGAGGAGAAGCCATGGGTCATGGATTGCTCGAACACCATGCGGTGGATGCTGCGCGAGGGGCGCGGGGTGGTGGTGCCGCGGACGAGTTCTTCTCAATACGAGTTTTTTCGACAAAAGGGGCGGCTCCGCCGGGTGCCAGCAGACCCGCGGCGCTTGATGCGCGAACTCAAGGCGGGCGACCTGCTGTTTTGGGAGCACACCCACCGACCGACGAGGAAGCATCCGGTCACGCATGTCATGATGTATCTTGGCCGCGACCGCTCGGGGCGCCTGTGGATGGCGGGCTCGCAAGGGTCGCGCGGGGTGGGGATTTATGAATTCAAGCCCCGGCAGCGCATGGGGGGGTATCCTTGGTTCCTGTGGTTTCGGCGGGAAGGCCGCTTTGTCGCGTATGCGCGGCCGTGAGGTGGGAGGCGCGAACTCTTGACGTCATCCTCCGCAGTCCCTTATCTACTCGCCCACCAATGTCGTTTCGATTCCTACTGATGTGCCTCCTGGCCGTGATTTCGGGTGTTGCGGTGGCCCGGCAACCTCCGCCGGTTTTTGAGGCCCCCGCTTCCGAGCCTGTCCGGCAAAAGATGAACCAAGGCGTCACCCCCGAGGAGCAGGCGGCATACGACGCCGCAGTGGAGAGCGACACGATCCAAGCCTACCGCCGGTTCATCAAAAACAATCCCGCCTCGCCGCTGGCCATGCGGGCCCAGTTCCGCATCGGGCAGCTTTACGAGGCCGCCGGGAATGCCTCCCGCGCGTTCGATGCCTACCAGACGCTTGTGACGAAATACCCCGACACGCCGGATTTTGAAAAAGCGGTGGCGAGCCAGGTGGTGATCGCAAACGCCTACCTCGGCGGGAAGAAAGTGAAGTTCCTCGGGTTGCCGATCGTGCCTGGCACGGACAGGGCCGAGGAGATGTTCGCCTCGATCATTCAAAACGCCCCGTTCAGCAAAAACGCGCCGATCGCGCAGTTCAACCTCGGCCTCACCTATGAGCGCCAAGGCCGCGTGAAAGAGGCCGCTGCCGCCTACCGGAGGGTTCTCGACCAGTATCCCAACAGCGCGATCGCCGACGATGCGCTCTACCAGATCGGTTACATTTACATGCGGATCGGGGAGTCTGGAAAATCCGAGGATCTCTCCGCTGTGATCGATGCGAAGAATTCCTTCGAGGATTTCCTGTTGCAATACCCCGGCAGCGAGAAGGCCGCGCAGGCCCGCGACAACATGGCCAAGCTCGGCGGGACCGAGGCGGACGATCTTCTTTCCATCGCCAAATTTTACGACCGCTACAAAAACCCACGCGCCGCCGCGATTTATTACAACGATGTGATCCGGCGTTCCCCCGGCAGCGAGGACGCCAGGATCGCCTCCGAGCGAGTGCAGGAACTTCGCAGCCTTGTCGGTGACGACGCGCTGCGGACCGGACCTGAGAGCGCCGAGACAGGCGCCACCGCCGCGTTGAGGCGGCGTCTGCAAGCGCAGGTCGAGACCTCGTCGCTTGCGGATTTCAACGGCCCGCCCCGCCGGGATATTGTGCCCGACGAATTGCCGGTCGTGAGCAGTCCCAGATTGCGCACCGAGGCGCGGGATGTCGCTCCCATGCCCGCGGTCGAACCCGGACTTCCCACGCCATGATGAAATTCCCGACCTTGGCCGTTCT
>CAZMUK010000161.1:0-1962 GCA_964569415.1 uncultured Luteolibacter sp.
GGTAGAGTCGGCCGTCGAGAATGAGTCCGGCGCCCATGCCGGTGCCGCAGGTGAGGAATGCCATGTTGCGGGTCCCGACGCCCGCTCCCCACATCCACTCGGCCAGAGCGCATGCGTTGGCGTCGTTCTCCAAACGCGCGGGGATGCCCAGTGCGTTGCCCACCATGTCCGCGACCGGCACATCATCCCAGCCCGGGAGGTTGGGCGGGGAAAAGACGCGACCCGACTTACTGTCCAGCGGCCCCCCGCAGCTGATTCCGACGGCGCCCGCTTGGCCGTGACGGTTCTCCGAGAGCATGCGCTTGGCGCTCTCGATCATGCGGTCGAGGTTGGCTTCCGGTCCGCGTGCAGTGGCAAAAGCCTCTTTCTCGAGCACGACCGGCCGGTGGCCTTCCGCGGAGCCGAGCACCACCGCACACTTGGTCCCGCCGATGTCGAATCCGAGCAGAAGCCCGCTGTTTCTGTCGCGTTCGTTCATGGTGTGGCTACGGTGCATCGAAGGTCACGATGCTCTTCAGTCCTTCCTTCCGCGCCGATGCGTCCTCCTCGTAGGACACCTTGCAGGATTTTGGATGACGGATGTGGACGCGCAGGATCGCGCCGTCCTCCTTCCGCCAACGAACATGGACTTTGCCTCTGGCTCCGGCCACGGAGCCGGAAGCTTCTTCGAGTCCGCTCACGTGCGGCCGGACAACGTAGGCCGCCCCGCCAAGCGCGGTGGCGCGGATGCCCAGGATGATCCTCGGCAGGAAATAGAGCGGCGCGCAGGACCACCCGTGGCAGTGGCTGCGGGTGGGGAAGTCCTCGGGGGACGTGTGGGAGCCGGGCAAGGCCTCCCAGAAAGTCGTTGCTCCCGCGGCCAGCATCCGGCCGTAGTAATCCCGGATCGAATCGACGATGGCCGCGTAGTCTCCCGTTTGTTCGAGGGCCTCGTAGAGAAAATGCAGGGCGAAAGGCGAGGCCACGCCGGCGAATCCCGCGGGGGGCTTGAGGGAGAGAAGGCGCAAGCGGTTGCGGTGAGGATTTTCCGCACCGCCGAAAAGCAGGGCCAGGAATTGGGTGTGAATACTGAAGCGACCGGTGGACTGTCCTTTGTCGTCCAAGCTGTCCGGATAGGCCCGATGCCGCTTGTCCCACTGATTCTCGACGGACCATCGCAGCTTGCGCGCGATGTGCTCCCACTTGACGGCGGTCGGGGCTTCATCGAGTTCGCGGGCGATCCGGGCACCGCGGTCCAGCAGGCCCGCGAGGAAGAGCGTGTTGTAGAGGACGACGCGGTGCTTCCAGTCGATGTCCGCCCATTCGAACAAGTTCCACGTCGGGGCGTTGAAAAGTCCCTTTTTATCGAGGTGGAAAAGCAATCCGTGGAGGTTTTTGCGGAAGGCGGGCCACAATTCTGCGAGGGCCGCGCGGTCGCCGGTGTGGAAGAAGTAGTCCCACACCGAGAAGCCCCAGAGCATGCTCCAGACCGGAATGAACGAGGCCCAGCTCGAAGGAACCTGGTTAAGCACGATCGGGTAGTCGCGTAAAGATTCGGCGGCCAGTTTGAGGCAGCGCAGCGACAAGTCCTGTGCGTTCCAAGTGCTTAGAGCATAAGCTTGTTCAACGTAGGCGTCGCCAACCCAGAGTGCCTGCTCGTACAGCGAATCGACGAAGGTGTCATCGCACGATAACTCCATGGTCCGGCGGGCTGTCTTCCAGATTTGCGTGAGGAGCGGGTCGCTGCACGTGAAGGAGGCAGGCCGGTCGCAGGGGTATCCGGACTCGATCATGCCGATGCGGTGGATATGGACCGGTCCGGCTGGATTTTTCACCCGCAGGAACCAGTGGCGTCCGGAGCGCCGCACGACGGAGAAGAAGCGCTGGCGCCCGGCCTTGGCCATGTAGCGGAATCCGTTGCGATTGCGATTGGGCTTGTCGGTGTGCTGGCGGATGCCTTCGGGGGTGACATGCTCGAGTCCG
>CAZMUK010000162.1:0-1921 GCA_964569415.1 uncultured Luteolibacter sp.
GCAGCGTCGGCCAACCGCGCGACAACGATTGGCGCGCCGCTTATGTCATTTATCAGCCGGAAACCCTCGACGTGGAACTCCGCCGCATCCCCTACGACATCGAGACCACCCAGCGCAAAATCCTCGAGGCCGGACTTCCGTCCGAACTCGCCGAACGCCTCGCTTTGGGGAAATGAATCCCGGGCGCATCCTTGTTCTCAAACCGAGCTCCCTCGGTGACATCGTCCACACCCTTCCCTCCGTCGCCGCCCTGCGCGCCAAATTTCCCGCCGCGCATATCACCTGGATGGTCAATCCCGAGTGGGCCCCACTCCTCGAAGGCAATACCCACCTCAACGAAACCCTCATCTTCCCCCGCGCCGATTTCCGCGGACCGCAAGGCTGGCTGCGCTTCGGACGGTGGCGGCGCGAACTGAAAAAACAAACCCCGCCCGACCTCATCCTCGATTTCCAAGGACTCCTCCGCACCGCCCTCGTGGCCCGCGCCTTCCGCGGCGCGCCGGTTTACGGACTCTCCGACGCGCGCGAAGGCGCGCACCTCGCGCAGACCCGCACCATTCCCGTTGACCCGAAAGCCCACGCTGTCGAACGCTACCTCGCCCTCGCCGCCGCGACCGGCGCCACGCTGGCCGGACCCCCGGAATTCACTCTGCCCGACGGCGACCGGCCGTCGGAAAAAATCCCCGCCGAACCTTTCATCGTCTTTCACCCTTTCTCCCGCGGCCGCGGCAAATCGCTTTCCCCCGAAGCAGTCACCGCGTTCTGCCGCGCCGTCGATCATCCGGTCGTGCTCGTCGGACGCGGCGACGAAACACTGTCCGACCTTCCGCCCAACCTCACCAATCTTCTCAACAAAACCAGCCTGACCGAACTCCTCTGGCTCCTGCGCCAAGCCGCGTTCGTCGTCAGCGTCGACAGCGGTCCCATGCATCTCGCCGCCGCCGTGACCGACAAACTTCTCGCCATCCACACATGGAGCGATCCTTGCCAAGTCGGACCCTACCGCCCCGGCGCCCACGTCTGGAAAGCCGGCAACTTTTTCCCCGCCCTTGACCCCGTCAGCTCCTCCGCCCCCGAGGTCAGCCCCTCCTCCCAAGACGCCGAAACCATCGCCCGCTGGGTCCGCCAAAGGCTCGCCCCATCAAACCCCTCCCGGTAAGGGCCGGCTGGCCCAGCCGGCCGCTCGCCAAATATCAAGCCCCCGGCGGCGAAACCGCCCGCCGCGTGATCTTGCGCTTCACCAACGCCACCGCCTCCCGCGCTTCCTCGACGCGCAACAACGCACACAGCGCAAAATAAACCGCCGCTGCCGCCCCGATAATCACCAGCAGCGACCACCCACGATCCACCAACGACGCCGCCTCCAACCAAGGCGCCAACCACTCGCGGCCCAAAACACACACTGCCGCCAAACCCGCCGCAGCCAGCAAGATCCGCCCGAACGACCCCACCACCTTGAACGTCTCCATTCCTCCCGCCGCACGGCGCATCAGGAAATACAGAATGAAAAAGTCGATCGTCGCAACAAGTCCGGTCGACAAGGCCAGTCCCTTGTGCCCCAACCCCATGCGGAAGGTCAGCTGCCAATTGAGCAAAATATTCAGTGCGATTCCGAAAAATGTCAGCAGCATCGGCGTCCACTTCCGCTCGAGTGCGTAGAAAGCGGGCGACAACACTTTGATACACGCGTAGCCCATCAGTCCGACGGCATAAAACTTCAGCGCCGCCCCCGTCTGTGCCGTGTCCTCCGCGGTGAATTTGCCGCGCTCGTAAATCAGTCCGATGATTTCGTCGCTCATCATCATCAACCCGATGGTTGCCGGCAACGTGAGGAAAAGCGCCAGCCGTATCGCCTTGGCCAGCGTCTCGCGGAAATGCGCCATGTCGCCGCCCGCCGCGATCTTCGCCACCGCCGGCAAGG
>CAZMUK010000163.1:0-1917 GCA_964569415.1 uncultured Luteolibacter sp.
ACGGGCCGGCACTCGCTATCAAGTCGGGTCGTCCGCACTACGACGTGAGCGACGCGGTCTGGGACGCCTCGAACCGGGTCATGCGACACGCGTTCGGACTCGGCGCACAGCTGGGCTGTGTCGTCCAGTTGCACACCGAGGGGGGCGAGACGTTCGAGCAGATTGGCCTGCCGTGCTTGCTCCCGCGTGCGGATGCCGTGACGGCCGAGGACGTTGACGGCACGGGGTGACAAGGCGGAGAGTTCCATCGCGCCGCGCAGGGTTTTGAGCGCGCGGCGGTGCCGCATCAGCATGAGCGAGACGGCTTGCGGCGTGACACTGAATGAACCGGCGATTTCCCGGTAGGAGTAGCCGAGCCCCCGCATCATGGCAATCTGGCGCACGCGCTCGGGAACCTCGTCAAGCAAGGCGAACTTCGTCTGGCTGGCAGCACATGAGGAGCCCGCCCGTTTGTTGGGCGGCACAGGCACTTCAGTAGGGCGGACCAAGGTTGGTGCAGGCGCGGAAGTCAGCCCATGCGCTCGGATGGAACACCTCTGCGCGGTTGAACTGCAGGCAGCCATACTTTGCTTAGCAACCGGGGACGCATTCGCCCAAGCGATGGGAAACTTCGGCCGGGGAGACGTCCGATGGAGGAACACCGGCTCTCACGGCGAGGGCGGCGGCGGTGCCGGCGGCTTGGCCGAGGGATGAGCATGTCGGCATGACGCGAAAACTGCCGGCGGCTTCGTGCGATGCGCTGATACAACGCCCGACAGCCAGAAACCACTCGACATTCTTCGGCAGCAGACATTGGTACGAAATGCCGTAGCGCGTGGACTGTTCGAGATCGAAAGTGTCGGACGCCCCGTCCGGGTCGTGGATGTCGATCGGATAGGCACACTCGCAGATGCTGTCCTCGGGTATCACCCGGCCAAGCACATCGGATTCGGTCAAAGTGGCTCGTCCTACAATGCGACGAGTCTCCCTGACGCCGATCTGCGGACCGGTGGCGACGAGGAAGGCGCGCGAGAAACCGGGAATGAAGCGGCGCATGAAATTGAGAAGTTGCCAGACCTGCTTCCTTCCCTGGGCCTCGGCCTCCGAGAAGTTGGCCAGATCGGTCGCGTTGCCGTGGACCCGCGTGCCATTGACGGTGACAGCGGTAGGATCCCAGGGTTGCGACCAGAACATGGCGATATCATCACGGGGAATGTCCCACAGCCCGAGCCTTCTGGCTTCGGCGATCTCCGGCGCCCGCGTCGATCCTTCAAAAACATAACGTCCATCCAGCAACTGCCCGCCCGCGGCGTGATAGTCGACCGGATCAAAGCCGCCCAACCGCGCCACCATGGTCATCGGCTGGGTCCGGCCGTCACGCGAGCGACCGAACGTCGTCTCGACCCCGGCCAAACGGCTGGCATCCGCATCGCCGGTGGCATCAATAAGACATCGCACCGCCAACGTGAGTTGGCAGTTCTTGCCGCGGCAGACGACCTCCCACGTTCCGTCCCCGGATTGGCGGATCTGATCCGGCCCGACGTGGTAGAGGGTGCGGACACCGGCTTCCTCGAGCATGCGATCAAGCACGACTTTCAGCGCCTCGGGTTCAAAGACATCGCAATGCAGGTCGTGCGTCCGGTAATGCGCGCCGATGAGGTCCAGTCGCTCGACGATCTCGCGATAGATCGGCGCGGACAGATCAGTGGTGCCGGCCCGGTAGTTGATGAAGACCGACAAGCCTGCCGCCGTGGCCATGCCGCCGCAAAATCCGTGGCGTTCGACGAGCACAACGGACGCTCCGAGGCGCGCGGCGGCCAGCGCGGCGGAGACCCCTGCCGGTCCTCCGCCGAACACCAAGACATCGGCCTCATGGCCCGGTTTTGACATGATTCAATCTTGAATTGAGGTTGGCCACCCGCAAGGGGCGCCCTTATG
>CAZMUK010000164.1:0-1848 GCA_964569415.1 uncultured Luteolibacter sp.
CGCAACGGCCGGGCATGTTGCCGGGACCATATCCGTCCACCGTCACATTGCTGTGCACTCGGCTGGAATTGACCATCGTCAGCGGATCGGTGTGCTTCTGCTCGCGCCAATACATGTCGGATCCATAGCTGCCGATCCAGTTCACGCCATGGGCGGAGAAGACAATGGCGTTGCGGTTCGGGTCGCCGTGCCCTGCCGTGCTGCGGGCCGAGCACATCCGCTGATACAGCATCACCGTATCCTCGTCCCAGCCGCTGCGCAGGATGTAATCGCCGCGGGCGAAGCCCCGGCGGTTGAGATCGCCCTCGGGCTCCGGCCGCGCACTGAAATCGGGCGCGGGGAACACGGCGTTGAACAGGTTGACCGGGGATGTGATGTAGGGAAGGCCGTCCATCCGCCGCGAGGCCACCCGCCGAATCGCGCGGTCCTCCGGGTAGAGTTGCGCGAAGATGCCCGCTGCCTGCCGGTCTTCCGGGCCCGGCGTGTGCATGGAATCGCCGTGCACGGACTCGATGAACTCGTAATTCCCGAATGGCTGGCAGGCGTGCAGCAGGTGCTCGGCGAAGTAGGTCTTGAGGTGCGGGTGAAGGATGGCGTGGTTTCCCCGCCTCGCCAGAGCCACCAGCAGCGGGGCATGGGCGAGGGATTTGATCGCGGGGGTGCCGTCCGGCCAAAGGTTGTATCCGACATAACGATTCACACTTTCCTCTCCCCGTTTCAACAGCCCGCCATTGAACTCCAGCTTCCGGCCCTCCCAGCTCTCCGGATACAGCACCTTGTCCGCCGGCAGGCTTTCCCCTTCGACCACCAGCGAGGCAAGAAGCTGGTCGAAAAGATAAACCCGGTTTCCATAATTGCGGTGGAGTCCCTCGGGGAGGTTCTCCTCGGCGGCTGTAAACCGCGGCCGATCCATCCAGTCGAATTCCTTGTAGAGCAGGATGTCAGGATGCGTCGCCTTGAGAAACAGCTCACGGCTCAGGTCGCGCTGGCTTTCATCCATGTGCGCATGCAACAAGTCGAAAATCACGGCGGCGTTGTCACCGCCCAACTTCATATAAACGCGCTCGTTCCAGTCCCCCACCCCGGCCCAGACATGGTGGGACTTGATGCGTGGCAGGACATACCGCACCCAATTGCAGTAGGCAGTCACATACTCGCGGAGCATCGCCTCCCGCTCCTTGGCGGTAATGAGGTCATCCGACTGCTGGAGCAGGATCCCGGCGAGGCCCTCGGCAAAGTTGTTCTGATAATGAATACTGTCCCAGAACGGCTGCGGCACATCCGATCGGAAACTGAACGCCCGTCCTCCGTCATGAAATGCATAGACCGGCTGAATGGTCACGCGGCCTTTGGGGACCGCGGATTCGGGCAAAACCCCGAGCACCGTGGCGAGGCTGTTTTTCATCGCATCCAAGGGCACCAGATTCGGCTCTTGGCTCTTGGAGATTTGCCCGTAGCGCTCGTGGGGCACCTCCTCGAACTCGTAGGCGAGAAGGCAGTCGGTCGGCGCGGCCTCCGGCGCGCGCGAGGTCAGGCGATCATTCGGTTGGGCCGGCAGGGGCGATCCATAAACGCGGAACGCATCCAGGTAGCCGGAAAACCCATTGGCCAGCGTCCGGTCCCCGCCGAGATAAATCGCGTCGCCGATCCTGGCCTCCGCTCGCAAGGGAGCTTCGGCGACTTTGCGCCATGGGTCTTTGGCCCAGAGGGAGATCGTGCCGCCTTTCAAATCGATCGAGCCCGCGAGGAAGTGCCAACTGCGACCGGACGAGTCGCCGGATTGGAAATCCCGGAGGGGCACTTTGGTTTCCCCGGCACCTTGGTTGACGAGCAGATTCCGCTGCGCGT
>CAZMUK010000165.1:0-1781 GCA_964569415.1 uncultured Luteolibacter sp.
CGCCTGCGGGCAGCGCGGTAGGGCACTGTCTCCGTTGGCTGGGCGGCGAGCAGGCACGTTGCAGGTCTGGCGTCCATCGCTGCAATTCATTAGTGCCGGCAGCGCTGGCGGCGGCGTGTCCGCGGCGGCCCTGAGAGAGGTCGTCGGCAGCCTCGTTCGCTGCGTGGTGGCGGTAAGCAAATAGATCGGCGTATTCAACGCCGCCGACGGTTAAGTTCAAACGGACACGATGGCCGTTTGAAAGCACGCTTGCCAGCGCGATAATGACGGAGCCGTAGGGAGCGGATCAGCCTAGCGGCAGAGGAGCGCCAGTTCGCTGTCGAGCGTTCATAGACGGAGCAAACGCAGCAATTGCAAGGAAGTCCGTCGGGATTGGTGTGGGGGTTAGCTCATGACGAGGCGCACTCGCCTTTCTTCCTGTCAGGTCGTCCACGTTCGCTCGACTCCTCTTGATCGCCTACGGTTGGTTATTGATTGATGTTCTCGATGCTGCCGGAGCAAAGGCATGCAGCTTACGCCCGAAAACGCTGCTCGCGAAGCGAGCCGACTGATCGGCACGCTGGAGGATTATCCGGGCGGATTTGAGGGATGTGGCATCGTTACTTGTGCCGGCGGCATCAAGTACAACACGTGCGCTTGGGTGCTGATCAAACTACTGCGGCGATTGGGTTGCGACCTGCCGATCGAAGCGTGGTATCTGGGCGATCGGGAAGGCGACCGACAATGGATGGAACTCGTTCGGCCGCTTGGCGTCACTTGCGTTGACGCCCATGAGGTACGAAGGCGGCATCCGCGCCGTCGCCTAAAGGGTTGGCCGCTCAAGCCGTACGCCATTCAACATAGCCGCTTCCGCGACGTGTTGTTCCTCGATGCCGATAATGTTCCAGTTCGCGATCCGAGTTTCTTGTTCAACCGTCCTGAGTACCAGCAGACGGGCACTGTCTTCTGGCCCGATCCTGAGAAGTTCAAGACTGTTCCGGATAGCCCCCTCTGGAGCATCTTCGGCCTGCCTTACCGCCCGAGCCCCGATCAAGAAAGTGGACAGTTGTTGGTCGATAAAGAGCGTGCCTGGAAGGCGTTAAACCTCTGCAACTGGTACAACGAACACTCCGACTTCTACTACCAGCACGTCTACGGCGACAAGGAGACGTTTCGGTTCGCTTGGCAGCGGCTCGAGCAGCCGATCGTGTGGATTCCGACCTTCGCGTCCGAACAAGTTCGCTTCACGCTCTGCCAGCATGACTTTGCCGGCGAGGTGCTCTTCCAGCACCGGTTCTATCACAAGTGGTCGCTCTACCAGGACAACCCGCGGCTGCCGGGGTTCGTCCACGAAGACCTATGTCTGGCGTTCTTGGAAGAGCTGCGCGAAGTGTGGTCGCCGCTGGATCATCTACTTCGCAACGTGAGCAGTGCCGAGCGCGAGCAGATGCGTGAGTTGTCCGAGCGGCGTTTCCTGTTCGACTCGGTCGGTCAGAGCCGCCATGCGATGACGCTCTCACCCGGCGGCGAAGTCGCCGAGGGCCTTAGTCGCCGGGCGCGTTTTTGGTGGTTGGAGCGCGGCATGTTGATGCTGGCCGGCAGCGACGGCCGTTTGACTTGCCGGTTCCGGCCGCGTGGCGATTGTTGGGAGGGTCGTTCGCGTCAGGACCGGAAGCGTTTATTGCGATTGTCACCGTTACGGGAAGTAGCGGACGTTGGAAATTCAGGGAGCGAGGCGGAACGGAGGTTAGTAGGAGCAGGAGGTTAGACGGATGACGACATGCCCGAGCTATACGGATTTC
>CAZMUK010000166.1:0-1763 GCA_964569415.1 uncultured Luteolibacter sp.
ACATGCCCACGGCGCTCCGCAGCAAAGGATTACCCACCTCCGATCCCACATAGCGCTCGGTATCCCACAGGAACCGCGTCGGTGCATGGCAATAGAGGAACGAGACACATCCCCCCGGAACCGGCACCATCTTGGCAAACGTGCTGGCGCTGATCCAAACAGCGCGCCGCTCCTTCGGAAGACGCACTGATTGAAAAGCCATCGGATACAGCGGAAACAGAGCCTTGGTCGCCACTTTGCTCTTCGGAAGACATTGCATCCAAGTATTGCGAATGTCCTTGTTGCAAAAATCACTCCACAGGTGCTCATAATCTGTCGCACTCGTGTAGATCGGCGCACGCGGAAACGCCTTCGACATCGTCGCCACCACCCGCTCCGCCCCGCCCATCTGCACAAGATAATCGTGAACGATGGTCAGGTTGTCGTCGTCGATCTTCACTGCGCTAAACCCTCAACTCGCCATTCGTTTGGTCGCCGCGGCGACCTATCTCAGTCCGCTGCCGCGGACTCCGGTCTTCGCCACCCGGCAGAGAACTTCCTTCACCTGCTCCACGATCTCTCCAAGCTCGAAGCGGCGCCTCGCATCTTCCTTGCCCGCCATCGCGATTCTTTCTGCCGCCTCCTTGTCATTCCGCAATTTTAGCAACGTTCCAGCCAGCGCAACCGCATCACCCGGCGGCACCAACCATCCCGTCACGCCGCTCTGCAAAATCTCCGTGGCCCCGCCGTGATTCGTTGCGATGACCGGTCGGCCGGCCAGCATTCCCTCCACGATCACGCGCCCGAAAGGCTCGGGCGCCGTCGAACAATGCACCACCGCGTCAGCCGCGGCATAATATCGCGCCGGATCATCAACGAACCCGACGAACTCCACCCGCCCGGCCAACACAGGATCCTTCGCCATCTCCTCGAGGCGCTTTTTGTAGTCCTGGTCCCCCTCGGTGAAGAGCGCATCACCCACGACGCACGCCTTCCATCCCGGCGCCTGAAGCAGAGCCTCGATCAACACGTGCTGTCCTTTCCATTCGGCAATGCGTCCGGCAATCACCGCCACCGGTTGTTCATCCGTCCATCCCCATTCCCGCCGCGCCGCCTCGCGATCAGGCGCCGGTCGCCCCGCAAGATCGAACCCGTTGTAAACCACAGTCGTCAGCCCGGCACGCCCGCCCGCTTTCACGAACGCCCGCTTCGTCGCTCTCGAGTTGGCGATCACCGCAGCCGCCTGCTTGTTGGCCAGCTTCACCAACAGCCGCACATTTGCCGCGCTGAAATGAGTGTTATCAAGAATATCATGCAGGTGAAAAACCAGTCGCTTCCCCGACAGCCGCGCCGCCAACGCTCCGGCCACCATCGCCTTCGGCGTATTCGCATAAATGAGATCACACCCCCTTGCACGACGAGCCAATTTCAGCGCCAACAAACCGAGCAGTGGCAGATCCAGCAGTCGCGTAAGCTTCCCTGCCGCCTTGGTCGTCCGCAGCTTCAGCGGCAGCACGTCCACGGCCAATCCCTCATTGCGCAACAAATCCGCAAACGGCCCCTCATCAAAGAGCACCACCCGTGCCTCCACCTCCCCCCGCAGCCCGCGCAGCAAATCCGCCAACATCAGCTCCGCCCCGCCGCACTGCCCCGACTGATCAACAAACAAAACCTTCATTGTCTTATTACTCCCCTTCAATTTCCGGCGACGTTTTCGGAGGTATACTCTGACTGTCGAGGTCATCCGACAGGAGGAAAAAACTCACGTCTGATCGGCGGATGGC
>CAZMUK010000167.1:0-1761 GCA_964569415.1 uncultured Luteolibacter sp.
AGGAGCGCGGTGGACGCTTTCACTGCGTGCTCGCGCTGGCCAAGGGCGGCGAAGTTGTGCGTGTTTTCCACGGCACGATCGAAGGCGTGATCACGCCGGTTGAGCGCGGTTCCGGGGGGTTCGGTTACGACCCGCTTTTCGTGCCGGAGGGAAGTTGTCGGACTTTTGCCGAAATGGCGGGCGCGCAGAAACACGCCTTGAGTCATCGTGGCCGCGCGCTCGCGGCGCTGGCGGCTTATTTGACGGGCGGAGCGGCGGCCACCGCGTAAGTCAGACCAAGTTCGCGGTCGGCAATTTCCTGCGCGCGCAGTCCTTTCGGATTGATGCGGCTGATAACGCGCTGCTCAATGCCCGGAGGGGTGTCGGGATAATTGAGGTCAGGGCGGTGTCCGCCCATGCCCCAGCGCCCGGTGATTCGCTTCAAGGTGTCGGGTCCATACCAGACGGTGGTTTCGTTCGGCGAGGTCACCGGCTCACCCGGCGTGGGAGCTTTGTAAGGGATCGGCTTGTAAGGGTAGTAGGGGCCGGTGAGTTCGCGGCGGTTTTCCGGCGTCGCGCAGGCGGCGAGGAGGAGACAAAGGCCGGAGACGAGAGGGAGGAAACGCATCGGGGCAATACTACCGCGGGGAGGCGCGAAAGGCAGCCTGAAATTGTCAGTGTTTTTTTGTGAAGGCGACGGCCAAGAGGGCAATCAACTGGGTTGAAGCGGCCTCGAGTTCGGCGATCAGGGATTGGACGCGACCGCGGAAGAAGGCATAGGCCGCCATGGCGGGGATGCCGATGAGGAGTCCGGCGGCAGTGGTGACCAACGCCTCGCTGACACCCTCGGCCAGCATGATCGGCCGGGAGGCGACGATATCGCTGGCCACCACGCTGAACGATTTGATCATGCCGAGGACGGTGCCGAAGAGTCCGAGCATGGGCGCGATGGTGCCGATGTCGGCGAGGTAGGCGATGCGTTGATTGAGGGCGGCCGCTTGTCGCGTGCCCTCGGTTTCGGCAATTTCACGCGCCTCGGCAAAGGTGGCTTCGGGATGCTGCGTGATGAAGTCGAGCGTGCGTTGCATGATGCGGGCCACGGCTTCGCGGTGGCGGTTGGAGATGGCGAGGAGTCCGAGGTAGTCGCGCTTACGCAAGAGCGCGTCGGCCGTGGTCATGTAGCGCTTCGTGACGACCGCGCCGCGGCGCAAGGTGAAAAGGTAGATGAGCACGAGCATCACGGCGATGACCGAAAGGATGCCGAGGGGGATCATGACGGGTCCGCCGGAGAGGACGACTTCCCAGAGGGTGGCCTCGGGGCGGATGGGCGGGGCGTCTTGGGCGCGGGCCAGAGTGGCCGGTGCAAGCAGGGCACTGAAGACGACGGCGCGTTTCACGACGGCAGATTAGCCGTCCGCATCCTTGATGCAAGTATGGCGGACGCGTTAGACGGAGGTATATTGCGGGTCATGCCCGCCGCGAAAGAGCGACCCGACCTGCGCGCCCGCTTGCACGAGGTGCCGCACAAACCCGGGGTCTATCTCATGCGGGACCGGCTGCATCGGGTAATCTATGTGGGCAAGGCGCGGGATCTGCGCAAGAGGTTGGCTCAGTATTTCACCCCGGCACGTTCGCGCTTGGCCGATTTGAAGACGCGAGCGTTGCTGGATTCAGTGTGGGATTTCACCCTGCACGTGGTCCGCTCCGATGCCGAGGCCGTGCTTTTGGAGGGGCGGCTGATCAAGGAATACCGGCCGAAATACAATATCTCGTTCCGCGACG
>CAZMUK010000168.1:0-1753 GCA_964569415.1 uncultured Luteolibacter sp.
GATTCAATATCATAATAATGACTGCGCCCTCTTTCATCTTTGACAACCAAAAAGTTATTTGCAACAGCAAGATTTGAAATGTAAACATGCTGCACATCTCGTTCCAAATTGGGATTGATCGGATTTCGGAAAACATTCACCATGTAAAGCAGGCGGTTTTGACTCGCATCCCAGACTTGCAAATACGCCACTTCCCCGTTGTCATTGGGAGCAACATAGCGGATTCCCTTGTATTCCACACTTTGAGCGGGCGGGGGCGGCATTCGCTTGGCATGGACTGGCGTGGAATTACAAAAAACCAAGGCAAAAACCGCTAACAAACCACTGAAGATTCGATAGGATTGCCAACGCACATAAAACAGAGGACTTTGGAGTTTCATGGTTATCATTAATAGTATATTCCTTAAGGAAATTTATTAAAATTTAATAAAATAAACTGCATTAATATCTTAACAATTCCTTGCCTAACGTTTTTTACCGCCGGATTTTTTCTTGCCCGACTTTTTGGATTCGGACTTTTTCGCAGAACCGCCGGATTTCTTGGCGGAACCGCTCGATTTGTTTTTGCTTCCGCCATTTTTGGGTTTCTGGACTTGGCCACCACCCCCAACGGCTTGGACTGGGGCTCCGCCAGAGCTCGGGGTTGCTACGACGGGCGGCGGCGGGGAATTGATCGTCATCGTCGAAACCGTGCGGCCTTGGTAAGCGGAATGGTTGAGGTAGGCGACTACGGTGTATGTGCCGGGATCTACGGGGGCGGTGGTGGTGCCGTTATAGGTGAGGGTGACATTTTGTGACAGAATGCCGGGGGCGATGAAAATGCTGGGCGTTTTCCCGGTGCCGTTGGCGGTTTGGACAAGGTCGCCCAAGGTGATCGTGGCGTTGGCTTTGGCGGTGGTGGCGCTGGAGAGGGTCTGTTGCTCCCAGCCGCGGGGGTGGCCTTGGACTTCGAGGGTGGGCACAGGGATTTCCATGGCAACAAGATTGGCAGGAATGAGGAAGCGGGTGTTGTAATTGCGATCGCGCAACTCGATGTAGTCGAGGGTCCAAATCCCTTCCTCGCTGTGTTGGGGCAACTGGAACCAGACTTGGTAGGTGCCGTTGGAGGAGGTGCCGGAAATGCGATTGGCGCGGCGGATTTGGCTCCAGGCATACCCGACTCCGCTGGGACTGCTGAAGCCGATGGCTCCGCCTTCCTCCCAGCTATTGTCGGCTCCCATGAGACCGACCATGTCGTCGGTGATATGGAGGTTGACGGAGAAGGAGGCGGTGCCGTTGCGGGTGTCCAAGGTGGCGTTGGAGAGGGTCAAGCCTTTCAGCTCGGGCGCGGTGCGATCCGCCGTGCCGGAGACGCGGAGAGATTTCCGGAATTCGGAAGGGATGTTGGAACTGTAGCGGGACCAGCGCTTGGAGGGCCCGTTATAATTTCCGGATTCATAGACAGAGAGGCTGTCCAAGGTGTAGTTGCCGGATTTGTAATTTTTGGGCACGACCAACTCGGCCTCGTAGACCCCGTTGGCCACAGTTCCGGAGGCTAGGCGGAAATCATCGATTTCCAATTCGTCGCGCCAGTTGTTGTCTTGATCCAGCTTTCTGAGGTCAGCGGAAATGGATGTGGAGGCGGGGAGGTTGTCGTTGTTCACCCTCACCCGGATCGTGACTTTCTGGTCGGCCGAGGAGACATCGACCGCATCGGGTTCGATCTCAAACCCGACAACCCAAGGATGGTATTTGTCTTCGGGAGCCGGAGGAT
>CAZMUK010000169.1:0-1698 GCA_964569415.1 uncultured Luteolibacter sp.
AGCGAACCCACCACCACCGCCTACGGCTGCGGGGTCAAATACAACTGATCATCCCCAAGGCGCCGCGGACCTTGTGTCCGCGGACCGCACAGGCAAGAACAAAAGCGGCGGTCATCGACCGCCGCTTTTGCTTTAGGACTTCCTCCACTCTGGCTCAAAGCTCCCCGCTCCCAGCTCCCCGCTCACTCCGGTATGACCAAAACCATCCCGATCTTGAGCTTCGTCGGATCCTCCAACGTCCCCTTGTTAGCCTCGAGGATCTTCGGCCACTGCCCCGCATTGCCGTAATACTTCCGCGCCATCTTGGCCAGCGTGTCACCGCTCACCACCGTGTGCGAACGCGGACCCGTTTCCGTGGGAGCCGGAGTCGCCGCCGCGACTGGCAAACCCCCTGTCACCCCAGCGGTTGCCGCCGCCGGCGCCACGGGAATCGCCCGGCGCACTTCCGGTTCCGGCTGGGGCGTCTCTTCCGCCGGCAGAGGCGGCGGAGTCGCAACCACCACCATCGCCGGCGTCGCCACCGCCCGAGGTGCAGGCGTCGGCGCAACGCGTCCCGTGGGCTGCTTATCGCGCAGTTCGGCCAACTGCTGACGCAACTCCAAATTTTCATTCTTCAACCGAGAAGCCTCCCGCGCCGGCAATACCGTTCCCTCCGCCAGCGAGGAAACGATGACCAGCCGCAAGCGATCCACATACCCTTTCACATCCGTCGCGAACTGCCCCTGCGGCGCCAATTCCAGATACCGCTCGAAATGATGCAGCGCCGCCACCTGGTTCTTCAACTGGTCCTCGTAGACCAAACCCAACCGGTAATGCGCCTCCGCCGAAAGCATCGTGCCGTCCAACGCGGATTCGTAATTTTGCACCGCCCGCTGGAATTCCCCGCGCAAAACCGCCTCGTTCCCTTCGCGGATATGACGCCCCGACTGCGAGACCGTCAGCAGGTCGCATCCCGTCAAACCCGTAGCCAACAACACCGCCGCCCAGCGCACTTTTCCTTTCATCACCAGTGGTCGAAACATCGCGCGCATGATAGGCTCAAGCGCATGGCAGGCAAGACTCCCCTCATCGCGATGCTCGCGGTCTTGTCCCTCGCCGCCTGCACCACAGCGCCGAAGAATTCCTCGTTGCCGGCCCCGACCATCGCCACCGCGACACCCCGCATCGCCCCGCAACAATCTCCCAAACCTGCCCCCGTCAAACCCAAACCTCGCTCTGCTCCCCGCCCCGCCACGTCACGCGCCGCGCACACCACCATTCCTCCCGCTCCCCCACTCGCGACGGCCATCAATGCGAATGTCACCCGGGAACCCGGTGGCCAGTCAGTCCTCGTCACGCGCGACACCGCAACCGAGCCCGTCCCGCTTTTCCGCCAAGCCATCGTGCTCGCCAACGTCCGCGCCGCTGTCGCCGGACTCCCCGCCCAACCCCAAGCCGAATTCCAACGCGGCCTCCTCACCCTCACTTTCCCGAGTGGCTCACAGGCGGACGTTACCACCGCCATCAATAAAGCCCTCGCCGTCCCAGAAGTCGCTCGCCTCCGCGCCAATCTCCCGCAGTGACCTCACCTCCGTGGAGGGCGAGCGTCCCCGCGAACCGCCCACCATTCTCTCTCCTGCACTCTACATTCTTCCTTGAAAAAGAGAGAGGCGAGGGTCGGAATCGAACCGACGCATAGGGCTTTTGCAGAGCCCGGCC
>CAZMUK010000170.1:0-1636 GCA_964569415.1 uncultured Luteolibacter sp.
CATGCGGTTGCAACGCGCCGCCGCCGGAGATCGTTCCGCGGAACTCCCCGCCGACAACCGCCCGCAACTTCCGCAACACCAGACCGTCGAGCAGCGCGGCGGGAAGAACCGAGACCGCCCATGCCGCCGCGCGCGCCACAGCAAGCGGAAGAGACTCGGCGATCGAGCGCCCGTGAATGTCCAATTCCTGCCCGCGGAAGAAACGCTCCGCGCGCTTCACATGCCGCGTCGCCTTGTAGGCCAGATGGAACAACACCCGGCGCACCGGCGGAGCCTGTTTCACATTGCCGAGAATTTTCAAATACAGGTTCTCCCAGAGCCTCGGGGCGGAGGCCATGACTGTCGGCCGCACCGTTTTCAAATCCTCGGCCAGCGAGCGCAGGCTGGTGTAGTGGGTGCACACGCCGCGCGACACCGAGAGCATCTCGAATCCCCGTTCGTAGCTGTGCCAGATCGGCAGGATCGACAACGCGCGGTCTCCAGGGCGCAAATCCAAGGGCAAATACTCGATCTGGGAGCAGGCATTTGCGTGGGTCAACTGAACCCCCTTCGGCGTGCCGGTCGTGCCCGAAGTGTAAATGATCGTGAAGAGGTCCTCGGGAAGCACCCCGGCGGCACGCTCCTCCGCACGGCAGTCCCCCTCCCCGCGCATCGCCGCGCCTCTTGCCATCAAGTCCTCCAACCGCATCACGCCCTCGGGCACCTCCTGCCCTGGAGCCATCACCACGATCCGCTCGACATGCGGCAGATGCTCCCGATGCGCCATCAACCGCCCCAGCATGGCCTTGTTCTCGACGAACACCGTGCGCGAATCCGAATGCGTCAAAATGTGCAGCATCTCGGCATCCGTGATATCCGTGCCCCTCGGCACATCGGCCGCACCGGCGAGCAAAATCCCGTAGTCGCTGAGAATCCACTCGAGCCGGTTGTCCGCAAGCACCGCCACATGGTCTCGCGCCCGCACCCCCAGCCCGATCAGAGCCGTGGCGAGGTCCAAGCCCTTCTCGAAAACCTCCTGGAACGTGATCGCTTGGTATTCGCCGGCCTTGTCCTTTTGCGCAAACGCGGGCAGATCGGCATACTGCGCGGCGGAACGCCGATACACTTCGACAAGCGTGGACCCAAACCGCGGGCTTGTGGACATCGAGGGACTCATAGCGCCCACATCTCCGCCGATCCTCACGGAAACATCAAGCGCTGTAATTCTCGGCCATGCGACGCACGGAGTCGGCGATCGCCTCGCGCAATTCCGCCGGCTCGACCACCTTCACATACGGTCCCCAACTCAGAATCCACGGCGCCACCTCAAGCGTCGAGTTGAGCGGCAGCACAAGGCGGAGGCGTCCACCAGGCAATTCCCGCACCTTCTGGTGGGGATGCCAGACCGTTTCCTTGACGCGCTGGGCGGCCTTCGACTCGAACTCAAGCACGACGTCAAAGGCCGGTCCGGTTCCCAGCACACTCCCGAAGCTGTGTTGAAGCAGCTCGCGCGGATGTTGCACGGGCTCTTCCATGAACTTCTGCGGGGTGATTTTCATGCCGCTCGCCCTCGCAAACGCGAAGGGGGTGAGCTTCCGCGTGCGCGTGTCAGTGCCATAGAAATACCAGCGCCCATGGTTCATCGCCATGAGATGCG
>CAZMUK010000171.1:0-1636 GCA_964569415.1 uncultured Luteolibacter sp.
GGGAGAGGTTGAAGAGTTTGAATTTGCGAAACGGGACTAGGTGATTGTATCTGCGTGATAGTTTGCGGGGCAGAACGATTCGCTGTCCCAGTTGTGTTTGGTCGCGCGGGTTGTGGTTCCTCGCGAATCCAACGGGCTTTGCGTGGTGCCTCTTCTTCTCTGAAAACAAATGCCTCCAATTTCGGAGTGATTTTTCGAGCTGGCGTGCCTGCTAGCATCCTGCGCTTCTGCTGGACCACGATGCACTTCTCGCATCCGGGGATGATGCCGTTCCGGTTGCAATCGCGGCAGATGCCATAGAGCTTGGCCGCGACTCTAGGCGGAAGGGGCGTTTCGTTGAATTGCGAGGCCAGCGTGCCTAGCGTATTGCAGCCGGCTGTAAGCAGGGCGAGCCCAATCGATGCCAGGTTTAGAATCAATTTCATGGCGCGTTGAAGAAATTGGTTCCGAAGGTTCAATCCATCTCGGCCATGGTGAGAACGAGGATGTCGCAGCGGTTGCTCGGATCGTGGAGTCCCTGCTCGCCTTGTTTGATGCGTTGATTCACGAGTTGAGCCGCCTCGCTCATGGCGATGTCCGCGTCTTCGGATTTGTTCGGCATGGTGGCGAGGGTTTGCTCAAGGGCGTTGCGGAGGGTTTCGGACATGCTCAGTGTTATCATGGTGTTTGGTTGGTTTGTTGTTGGTTGGTTTTGTTTATTTTGTGGTTCGGAGGGAGATTGTTCGGGTGAGCGGGGTGGTGCCTTGGGGTGGGCTGGCGGTCCAGGTGGCGGTGGCGGCGGTGAGGTCGAGGAGGATGTGGTTTGGAGTTTTGGCGCGGGTGGCTTGGAGCGGTGGCGGGTGGCCGGGGTTGAAGCACCAGGTTTTGCCTATGCGGTTGGCGAAGGAGGTGTGGTAGGGGACGAGGTGCAGGTGCCCGGAAAGAGCGAAGTCGGGTTGATACTCGCGGAGGCGTTCGGTGAAGTCGGCGGATCCAAACGAGCCGGTGTGGTCGCCGGAGAAGGGGCTCGGGGGTTCGTGGTGCAGGACGAGCCAAGGGGCGGAATGTTCGCGGCGGAGTTGGTGGCCCTCGCGCCAGAGGGTTTCGATCATGCGGGGGTGGGTGGCCTCGCCTTCGTCGTAGGGCAGGGTGGTGATGACGATCGGGCCGGAGGGTGTTTCGATCAGGCGGCTGCGGCGGTCGGTAAGGATTTGCGGGCTTTCGAGGGCGTCCATCCAATACTCGGCGGTGAGGAGGGCGAGGGCCTCGTCGCGGGCGGAGTCGTTCAAATTCGGGATGGCATCAGGTTCGAGGGCGCGGTTGGGGGTGTTCGCATCGTGGTTGCCGCTGCATAGGGACAGAGGTTTGGGAAACCGCCGGGCCCAGCGTGCAAGGGCGATGGCTTGGGGAAGGAAGCCTTCGTCGCTGAATCCGTCGAGAAGGTCGCCGGCAATCGCGGTGAGGTCGCAGGGAAAAGTTCCCGCGAAGTGGAACCAATCGCTGCGGCCGTGGAGGTCGGAAAGGAGTAGGATTTTCATGGCAGCCGCTCAATGGCTGGGCGCGTTGGGTTTGAGGTTTCCAGAAACAATGGCCTCCAGCAGACCTTCTCTGTGGAGGTAGTCGAAAATTTCGCGGCGGCGGGATTCGTCCCTATGAT
>CAZMUK010000172.1:0-777 GCA_964569415.1 uncultured Luteolibacter sp.
GGTGTGGGAGGGAGATGAGGAGGGAGGTGATAGTTTCCATGGTTGTGATCTCCTTGGGGTTGGTCCTTGATGGAGATAATATAATATGCTTGCGCGTGAAGGGACAGATTAATCCCTCACTTTTTCTCGTCGAGATTCCAGGCCCGGGCCTCAGTGAGGAGGGAGACCAGTTGCCAGAGATGCTGCTTTGCCTGGGTAAAGTCTTCACCGGCGTGGTCTGTCAACTGCCCTTCGGTGAAGATACGGGAGAGCTTCCGCTCCACGGCATCGAGGTCGTCGAGCGTGCACTTGAGGTAGCCGTTCGTCTCGTCCCTATTCATCTGATCCTCCCCACTGGTGATATGAATATAACCTGCCGATTCATCTGTGGACAGGCTATCGACGCACTTTTTTCTATCCGCGGGGGCTTCTCAGTACGAGTCCAGGGCGAATGGATCGTTCCCCATCGCCTTCATGACCTCGCCCGCGTTTGCGAACTCGTCCTCGTCTGGGAAGGGCATCAGACTCCGGTGCTTCATGAACCAGTCGGCGACGTCATCAACGTCCCACGGATTGACCCAGCCCATGTCGGCATCGCGCTTGAGGGCAGCTGCTGCAAGCTGTAGTGGGGTTCGTGCTGCCGTGATTGACTCGCGGATCACCTGGCGGAGCGTCTGTTCTGTTGTCTTCATTTTGTGTGTCTCCTCGCCAGGTATATATAACCTGCGGGCATGAAGTGGACAGGCCTTCGACGAACTTTTTCAGTCGATGTGTTGGGCGTCGAAGAGGACGTCGGGG
>CAZMUK010000172.1:787-1617 GCA_964569415.1 uncultured Luteolibacter sp.
GTGAGATTCGTTAGGCGGCGAGTGATGTAGAGTTCTGCGGTTTCTAGGTGGCGGGCTGGGGTTTGGGCGTCGAAGAGGACGTCGGGGTTCTCGATGGTGCCCAACTGTCCGGTGTTGAGGTTGAGGTACTCGCGGTCGACCCCCTCCCAGCGGATGATTTCGTATACGTGGCCGCCTTGCCAGAAGTGGTAGCGGGTTCCGGGCTTGAAGTCTGAGTAGGTGAGGTAGCGGGGTTCCATGTTCGACCTCCTTGATGGAGATAATATAACCTGTCTGTCCCATTCGAACAGGTTATTCTTCTTCTTTTTCTACGATCCTCCACGCCTCGGTGATGGCTGTGATGACTGCCCAGGGGATTGTGAAGGGGGAGGGCGTTGGACCTTCCCAGTTTCCCGTGTCCTCGCCATTGACCCAGATGCCGTCCGGACCCACCTCGACCTCGTGTTTGGAACCCCAGCCTCCTGGGGCGTGGATGTTGATGCGGAAGGCACCGAACTCCTTGTTCCAGACTTTGACCGACCAGTTGTCGTGGGTGAAGGTGCGGTTGCCGTGTTCGTCGGTGATCCAGGTGGTCATGGATGCCCCCTTAGGGTTGGGCTGCGGCGAATGCTTGTTCGAAGGTTGAGTAGTGTACCCAGGTGCCTGTCTTGGGTGACCAGAGCTTCCACCCGCGCAGGTCGCGGTCGATGAAGGAGACGCCGTCGGAGCCCTTGTGGGCGTAGGTGTGGTGTGGGACCTTCGTGAAAGTGACCATGTGTTCCTCCCCTTCTGATGATCTGAATATAACCTGTCTACGGGAGGGGGACAGGTGGTTCTGCGAACTTTATTCG
>CAZMUK010000173.1:0-1613 GCA_964569415.1 uncultured Luteolibacter sp.
ACCGGCTTTTTTGTGAGTCTCTTGAAGTCTCAAGCGGCGACTGGGGCGCTCACGCCTTGCGCGGCCTTGCGGCGCTTCAGGAACACATACCCGCCGATGCCGCCGAGTAGGAGGAGCGAGGCGGCGACTTGGCCGGGCTCGGGCACGGCGGCTGTGGGCGCTCCGTCAAGTGTCACAGAACCAGGACCAGCGACAAAGAAGGACGCTGGGAGCGGGAGGGGGTTGGGAGAACTCCCATATGTCGAAATGGCCACGAGGTAGTTCGTGCCGGCGGTCAGGGATTGATCTTTAAGCAGCGGCATAAGGCTAGGAATTCCACCGCCTGCCGAAGGGTCGACTGTTTGCGTGCCGAAAAATAATGTCGCCCCAGCTGTATCCCAATTGCCATCGTCGTTGACATCCATAATTCCAGCTGAAGGGTCGAGTTCCGGAAAACTGGTCTGCCCGCTGTAGAGCAGCATTGCGGCATCATAGTCCGCATAGGTCATCCCCAGCGTGTAGAGGCCCGTGACCGACGGATTGAAGAAGCGGTAGGCGTAAGGGCGGGTTAAGGAACCTGGTGTTGAAAGATCCGCGGGGCCATCCAGCGAATTATCGCCAATTTCGAAAAATCCGACATTGGCCGACCCGGCTGGTATGTCGAAGGTCGTGTAAACGAGAGCGCCGTGGGCGCTGAAGATCGCCGAACTGGCGAGTGCGATGATTGATAGGATTTTTTTCATAGAGGAGTTTCGTGGTTTTGAGTTGGTCTGCGGCGGAGGATTTTTCCTGCCGCAACGCGGAGAATTTCCCGCAACCCGACTCCCGAGCGCCATACTCATGAATGAGTATTTTTCAGGGGTTGGCGCGGCAGCGCCTTTCGAAAACCATGGGTAGGGATGCCGCGCCGTCGGCGTCCGATTTTTGCGGCGAAGCCGCCTTTGTCCCGGGGACCGCGTCCGCCTCGGGCGCTCCACCACGCGCCCTCGCGGGGTGGTTTGATAATAAGGCGGCCGCAGGCCGGTGGGTTTTTCCGACAGGTCGGGCGCGGGGGCGCACCCGACGGCGGCCGAGGGCGACCGCGCTCCCCGGGATCTTGTGAAGCCGGGCCAGTGAGGTTTCCACGCCATCGTCTCAAACGGCCGGGACGGCCGTTCCCCCTTCTCGCCACCGGCGCGGCAGCGCCTTTCGAAAACCAACTGGAGGGCGGTGCTCCGTCGGCGCCCATTTTCGCGGCGGAGCCGCCCTTGTCCCCCAAAACGGCGCGGCAGCGCCTGAGGCTTGGGTCGGCGGCGGCGCGCCAACCCTACCTTTTGGGAACGATGGGGGCACCGAACGCACGATTGGCGCGGCAGCGCTTCTTGTAGCGGAAAATTGAAAATTTTTCGACCGCTGACGCCCACGCCACGCGATCCGCCCTCGAAACCCGTTCCGGGTTCCGCTACGCGAAAAGAGCGCGTCAGCGGCTACTCTCAGTGCGTGGGTGGTTTTTTAGACGACCGCGAGAGTCGCGGCTTTTGCCTTCTTCCTCCGCTTCAGCCAGACATACCCGCCGATGCCGGCGAGGAGCAGGAGCGACGCGGCCACTTGCCCGGGTTCCGGAACCGCCGCGCTGCCTGCGACGGCTTGGAGGT
>CAZMUK010000174.1:0-1611 GCA_964569415.1 uncultured Luteolibacter sp.
GATCGGCGCACGCTCACCTTGCCACGCAGTTGTGAATTGCGTCCCGTGACCGATGACATGGCGCTTTGCCATCCGTCGCTCGACCGCGGCACCGGCAAGCTTGTTGTCGTCGATGCGGAGGACGCGTGGTTCGTGCGCGTCAATCACATCCGCCACTACGGCACCGATCCGCATCTCGAGAAACTCACCATCGAGCCCGCGGAAAAAATCCTCTTCCTCAACATCGAAGCCCATCCCGGCGCCACCGCGCTGATCTGGGAGCACATCGAGGACGCGCCCGGCCAGCCGTGCCCGAACCCCCGCGTCGTCATCCCCCGCCGCATCATCCCCGGCATCCTCGACAAACCGGTGGAAGTCGACGTGCGCAGCCTCGGCGTGCGTTGTCCACCCTGCACCAAGGAGCATCCCACCTACGGCATCATCGGTTTCTTCCATTTGCTACCGCCCTCGCTGGCCTGGCTCTGGCGCCTCGTCGCGCCGCGCGGCCACGCCAACCCCAGCATCGTCGACACCGAGGGCATGAGTTCCGAAGGCGTCGGTTCCTACTGGCCCTTCGCCACCGGACGCAAAGTCGACCAGGCCAACCTCCTTCTGCAGCAGATCATCGACACGCCGAAGGTGAAATACCTCCTCGTGCCCAACCAGCACGTCGGCGCTTGGGAAGTCAGCTTCATGCCCCAGTGGATCGCCCGCGAATACATCGCCCGCCGCGGCGGAGCCGATTTCGCGGCCGAAGACCTCCACCCGGCCCGCTGTCCGCTCCTCGGTTACCTGCCGACCTCGATCATGGTCGAGGGCCGCACCGTGGGGAACTGGTTCTTCGATGTGGACAAGCAACCCGAGGTCGGCGAGGTCGCTTATGACAAAGGTGCCGAGGTCCTCACCGCCTTTTTCCACCGCGAACTGCAAGACCTGCTCCATCCCGATCTCCACCCCAAAGGCCGCGCCATCATCGACTGCTGCCTCCGCGGCGGAACCCACGAAGAATACGCCGCCCTCATCCCGCACGAACTGATGCGGGCCGGTGAGTAATGCCAAACCCGAAAAGTTTTTTGAGTTTTCGGCACTCTCGGTAGGGACGGCTGGCTCAGCCGTCCGCTCGCTCCTGTCACGTCCTGATCAAAAGTTGACACGGATTGTTGGTTGTTTTGTTGGATGATTGGCCTGCGTCAGCAGGCCCTTTCATCCCCCTGCAGGGGGATGAAAAAGTTTTGAGACCCTCTTCGTGTATTTTCGCCGGGTAGCCCAGGTTCAAGGCCCAGTGCGGCCGGCGCGTGTTGTAAAGCTCCACGGCTTGGTCGACCGCCTTGCGCACCGCCTCCAATGAGGGCAGCACTTGGCCCAGTCCATACTCGCGCTTCAAGATCCCGTTGACCCGCTCGGCGTGCGCGTTCTCGTAGCAATGGTTGTCCTCGGTCATGCTCACCTCCAGCCCGCGCTGCCGCAGCGCTCCGACATACTCATGGCTACAGTATTGGCAGCCGCGGTCGGAGTGATGAATAGGTTGCTGGTTGGTCGGCAGATCTTTGACCGCTTTCTCCAACGCCTTGAGCGCGTCGGCGCTTTCCATCTTCGAACTCACATGATGGCCCACGATCTTGCGCGAGTAGC
>CAZMUK010000175.1:0-1591 GCA_964569415.1 uncultured Luteolibacter sp.
CGAAGTGCCGAAAGACTTTTGTGTGCAGGCGCAACAGTGGATCGTCGGCAGCGCACTTGTTGCTCACAATGAAGTCTTTGACGACTTAGAGGCCTTCACGAAATCAAAACCCGGCGTCTCACCACTCATGACGACCCAATACACTTGGCCCGAGCGTCTGCCGGACGGTAGCGCGATGCGGGTGTCATGCAAAATGAAGACGGCTGATCACTTGCAGAGTGTCTATGGCCGGGAGGCTGCCGGTGAAGACATCGGCTGCCGAGGGGTCAACGAACGCCTGCTGCAACAGACCCTGAACAGCATGACCGAAGCGGAACAGGCGCAATTGGTAGTCACGCCGGGGGTGAGCCTGATATTTGACGACGATATTGTGACCGCACAAGGCCCGCTGTGGCTCGAGCCTTACCCCATGGTCCGTCGTCAAGCGAACACACTAATCGTGCAGGCCAAAGGTATGAAGAACGACTGGAACGACCCGCGGTATGCGCAAGCACCCCCACAGTTTCGCGGCACGCGCTACTGCCACTTGATCACGCCTGCCTACCTGCGAGCGCTACTGCTCGGTGAAACCGTCAGCGCATGGTGACGAATTCTTCGGCACTGGTGGGATGAATGGCGATCGTGTCGTCGAAATCGCGTTTAGTCGCTCCCATTTTGATCGCGACGGCAAATCCCTGCAGCATTTCATCGGCCCCTGCACCGATGACATGACACCCCACGATACGCTGCTCCGCCCCGAGGGTCACCAGCTTCATTTCGGCCCGTGGCTTTCGTTGAGTCAGGGCGTGATACATGGGCACAAATCCTGATCGGTAAACCTTGATTTCTTTGCTTCCATAGCGATCGATGGCTTGCTGTTCGCTCAGACCCACCGTACCGATGGGAGGATGACTGAAGACCACGGTCGGGATCAGACTGTAGTCGAGTCGTCGCTCGCTCATTCCTCCCCACAAACGATCGGCCAAGCGGCGACCGGCAGCGATAGCGACGGGCGTGAGTGGCGCATGTCCGGTCACATCACCGATAGCAAAGATATTGGACACATTGGTCTGCTGCCAAGCATCCACAGCGATGAATCCACGCGGATCGAGGGCGACCCCTGCACGCTCCAGACCGATGTCTGTCACGATGGGATCCCGACCTGCCGCCCAGAGCACCACATCAAACGGGCCCAGTATGCGCGCATCCTGCAGCAGCACACGTAGGGTGCCGTCCTCATCGCGCTCGATGGCACGCGGGACGGCATGATCATGCAAGGCCATGCCTTCATGGCGCATCACCGTCATCAACCCCTCTGACAACATGGTATCGAAATGGCGCAGCAGTCGATCCTGACGAAATGCAATCGTCACTTCACTGCCGAGTGCTGCAAACACGCCGGCGAACTCGACCGCGACGTAACCACTACCCAAGAGACACACTCGTCGCGGACGCTCGGGCAATTCAAAAAAATCATCCGAAGATAAACCGAGCTCGGCACCAGGAAAGGGCGGCTACTCCGGGCGACCCCACGATGCGATCACGAACCGCTCGGCTAGCAGGGTTTGCTCGCCCACTCGCACCGAATTCGCGTTGAGTAGCGAACCCCATC
>CAZMUK010000176.1:0-1505 GCA_964569415.1 uncultured Luteolibacter sp.
GGAGCGAGGCACGCTTTACGGGAAGACCGGCAGCGGACTGCGGGGTGGTGCGGATGGCCCGAAGAGCGATGTGGATTTCGACATGGGGTGGCTGGTCGGATTCGTCGAGAGCGGCGGGAAAAAGTATGCTTATGCGTGTCTGGTCTTGGGGGATGGATTGACGGGGAAGGATGCGCGGCGGGTGGTGGAGGCTGTGTTGGGGGCGGCGGGATTGTTCTGAATTGCAGCGAACGCGCGGAGGACTGGAGACAGGCGTGATGATCGATACGTTGCAGTGGCCCCGATGGCGGGAAGGGTGGTAGTTTGCTGTGATGAAAATTCTCGCCGGTTTTCTCTCGCTCGCCTTCGCCGTTTCGGCCGTGGCGGCTCCGGTCAAAATCGGTGCGGTCTATTGCAACTCAGGACCGCAGAGGGCGCTTGACGAGCCTTCCTGGCGCGGGGCGCAGGCGGCCGTGGCCCTGCGCAACAAAGCGGGTGGGATCAACGGGAACCGGGTGGAGTTGATCCGCATTCCGGCCGATAGCACGCCCTCCTCGGTGGCTGCGGCAGTCAGGTCGGCCTTGCAGACGCATCCGGACATGGCTGCCCTGGTCGGGTTGTCCGACTCGGATCTTGCGCTGGCGGCCGGACGCGAAGCGCGCGGGGCGGGCAAGGTTTTCGTCACCTCCGGGGCGACCTCGCCCTTGCTGCCGAGCCAGTTGGGCGGCGGCTTCTTCCTCGCCTGCTTCGGGGACAATGTGCAAGCCGCGGCGGCCGCCGAGTGGCTGCGGTCAAGGGGCGCCAAAAAGGTCGCGGTCATGCATGACCGGACCAAGATCTACACGCGGCTCTTGAGTCGCTTTTTCATCGAGGCTTTCGAGGAAGCCGGTGGCACAGTGACCGACCGGATCGCTTTCCAGACCGGTGAGCCGGCGGGTCTGCCCCGGGATCTTGCGGCCTGCGAGGCGGTTTTTGTCGCGGCGGAGTCCCAAGCTTCGGCGGAGGATGTCATTGTCAAACTGCGGGGCGCGGGGTTCAAGGGACCGATCGTCGGGGGCGATGGCTATGACAATCCTGCGGCTTGGACCGGGAATCCGTGGGCGAGGGACGTTTTCTACACGACGCACGCCTTTCCGGCTCGCGGCGTCGGGGCGGCGGATGCGGCGACGCTCTCGGCCTTCCGTGCGAACTATCGCGGGACCCCGGATGCGTTCAGCGGGCTGGGCTTCGATGCGACGCGCGTGGTCATGGACGGACTGGCGCGTGGCGGGACTGATTTGGCGCGGGAGATCCAGGCGCGCACGGCGGTCGCCGGGGTGACGGGAGGAATCAAATACGGGCGGACGCGGGTGCCGGCCAAACCGGTGGCGGTGATCGATGCACAGCGGCCGCGTGTGGTGCTTAAACAGGTGACGCCGAAGCGGGTTCCGTGAGGGTACGGTGCGACTTGGTCTGGGGTAGGGACGAGCGACTCGCTCGTCCGCCCTTTTGCCCACGGACACGCGAGCCGCGTGTTCTTACCTTCC